>CAYZGK010000003.1:0-113911 GCA_964478025.1 uncultured Christensenella sp. | reverse complement strand
AAAGTCCTTACAAAAGAACTTATAGAATATGAAAGTGGGCTAGATTTTAAAACTTATTATCCTTTAATAAAAACATTAATAAACGAAGTAGATTATGTGGTAGGCCATACTACAGATGGTGATGCTAAAGCATTAAATGATGATTGTAAAAGATACAATTTGCCAAGTTTGGATTATGAATTTTATGATACAAAGCTTTTGTTTGAAATAATTAACAATACTGATAAAGGACCATCAGTTACAAATATTCTTAAATTTTATAATATTCAAGGAGAAGAAAATGCTCACGATGCAGGTGTAGATGCATATAATACGATGCTTGGATTAAAAATAATGCTTGAAAAATTAAATATTAATTTTAATGATGCAATTCAAACTTATCCTTCTATAAAGGATAGCACTAAGAATTATGTTGTAAAATCAATTGCAATAAAGGAGGCAAAAGAAGAAGAAAATCTAATAAACAACTTAAGTGGTGATTCTACGAATGATATAGAAGATGGGTCTTTAAACAAAGAAAGATATTCTCAATTTTTAGATAATGTAAAACCAAATGGTGAAGGTTCAAATATATTTAAAGATAAGAAAATTTCATTTAGTTTTAATTATTTAGATCACCATTATAGTCAAATATTAAATCTTATTCAATTAATAGTTAATGAAGGAGGAATTTATACAAAAAAAGCCTCAGAATCAGATATTTATGTTAAATATGATGATTATTTAGAGGATGGTACGTTAAAGGAGGATATAAAAATAAAATATGTAAAAGAAGCTATGAATAATGGTTCTGATATTAAAATAATAGATTTTGAAGAATTTTTAAATATGTTAAATATATCAGAAAAAAAGTTGAATGACATGCCAAGACCTTCTTTTGAATTTTTACTTAAGAAGGGGGCAATTATAAAAGGCAAAAGACTTAAGGCCGTTATTGATAAAATAATGGCAAGAAAAAAGGAAGAATCTAAACCGTATAATACTCAAGACGGAGGTTATACGATGGGAGATTATTTTAAAGCTAATAATATAGAGATTAATTAAAAATTAGTCTATTTGATTTTAAAAATATAAAGGAGTATAATTTTCACATATGAAAACTATAATTAAAACATTTAACAGTGGATTACGTTTAGCATTTATGCAAAGACAAAATGTTAGAAGTGTTGCTATTTGCATACTTTGCGGAGTTGGATCACAAAACGAAACAACAAAGAATAATGGTATTTCTCATTTTATTGAGCATACTGTTTTTAAAGGAACTAAAACTCGTTCATCTTTTGATATAGTAAATGAAATAGAGGCTATTGGTGCTCTAACTAATGCATTTACTTCAAAAGAAAATACCTGTTTTTATACATATTCTGTAGCTTCAGATGTAGACAAGTGCGCTGAAATTCTTTCAGATATACTTTTTAATGCAACTTTTGAAGAAAAAGAGTTAGAAAGCGAGAAGAAAGTAATTTGCGAAGAAATATCTATGAGCGAAGATGATAACATGGGTGTTTGCTTTGATTTACTTGCTGAGGGATATTTTGGAAAGGATTCTCCGTTTGGTAGAGATATCATAGGTACAGTAGATAATGTAAAAGGTTTTACAAAACAAGATATTCAAGAATATATGAAAGAGAACTATTGTGCTAAAGATGTTGTTATTACAATTTGTGGTTCTATAACTTTAGAAAAAGCGACAGAGCTTATTGAAAAGTATTTTGAAGGCAAATTTTCAGATAAGAAAGATAGAATTTGGAGACAACCTAAACTAGTTACAAATCAAGTTTATGTTCATAAATTTAAAGATATTGAACAAGCAAATATTTGTATAGGAATGAATGGTGAATGTAAATTTGGAAAACCTTTACTTGCCTCAAAAGTTGCCCATGAAATATTTGGTGGTGGAATGAGTTCAAGATTATTCCAAGAAGTTAGAGAAAAGCATGGACTTGCTTATTCGACATATGCAGCGGGTGGTGGATATGCAAATAATGGCACAACTGAAATTTATATTGGTACAAATATAAATAGTGCAGCAAAAGCCGTAGAATTAACCCGAGATTTAATAAATGATGTAAAGAAAAATGGATTTACAAAAGAGGAAGTAGAAAAGGGTAAGAACACCATAAAAAGCGCTTTAATCTTTAGTAATGAAGGTAATATGGGAATTATGAGACAAATGTCTAAATTTGCATTAAATTATGATTATGCATTTGATGTTGATGAATTTGTCAATATAGTGGAAAATCTTACAGTTGATGATGTAAATCAAGCATTTAACAAGTGTTATGATATATCAACAGCATCAATCTCATACGTAGGAAGGGAAATAAAAGACAATTTACTAGATGTTTTTACAAAATAGCTAGTAAATAGAAAAATAGTATGGATTTAACTAGAATTAGAAAAAAAGAACAAAATTCTTCCGATTCTCTTAAAAATAAAATACATAAGAGAAGAGGGAGAATTTCATCGCTATCTGCAGTTATCCTCATTTATATTGGGGCTATATTTGCAGGTAGTTTTCTTTTGAGTATTCCTTATGCAGCAAAAAGTGGTACCTGGACTAATTATCTAGATGCCTTGTTTACCGCAACATCAGCTTGTTGTATTACAGGATTTGTGACTGTAGATACATTTACTCATTGGTCGCTTTTTGGTCAAATAATAATAATGCTAGAAATGGAATTAGGCGGTATTGGATTTATGACCTTTATAGCATTAATGACAAGAGCTGTAGGTTTTAAACTAAGATATAAGGATAGAAAATTTTTAATGGAATCCGTAGGTTTTAAGGATAAAAACGGATTTTTACATGTTCTTTCTAATATCATAGTTGGATCTTTATTTTTTGAAATAATTGGAGCTGGAGTTCTATGTATAAGATTCATTCCAACATTTGGTGTAGGACAAGGAATATACTATGCATTTTTCCATTCAATATCTGCATTTTGTAACGCAGGCTTTGACTTAATGGGAGTATGGGGAACTCCATATGCTTCACTTACTATGTATCAAGGAGATGTACTTGTTGCAGTGACATTATCTGTTCTAATATTTATGGGCGGTTTAGGCTTTATTTGTTGGGACGATTTAATGTCTTCAAAATTTAAGTTTAGTGAATTAAAATTACATACCCAATTAACAATGTTAGGCTCATTTTTCTTGGTTATATTCTCAACAATAGTATTTTATGGCTTAGAGTACAATAATGCGCTTGCAAACTTATCTGTCCCAGATAAAATCTTAAGTTGCTTTTTCCAAGCAGTAAACGCAAGATCTGCGGGATTTACAACGGTAGATATGTCAACCCTTAATGATGCAAGTTTAGCATTTACTATGCTTTTAATGTTTATTGGTGCAGGCTCTGGATCTGCCGGCGGCGGAATAAAGGTTACCACGTTTATTATTGTTACATTAGGAACAATTATCTTAGCTACCGGTAAAAATGAAATTGTTTTAGGTGGCAAAAGAATATCTAGAGATACTATAAACCAAGCACTAGCAATTGTAGTTGCGTATATTCTTATTATATTTGTTTCAACAGTTACAATCCTTTGGATTGAATCTTCATGGGGAATTAAGGATTTAAAACTTGTAGATGCGTTGTTTGAATGTGTATCAGCTATGGGAACTACAGGTATGAGTTCAAGTTTAAAAATTGCAGATTTACATGTTGCATCAAGACTTATAATTATTATTCTTATGTTTACAGGTCGTGTTGGAATTTTAACACTAGTTTTAACGCTAACTTCTTCTTCAAGAAATAAACGAGAAGACCCAGTAATACTTCCTGAAGAAAATGTCATGATAGGTTAAAATTTTAATTTGCTTTTAGATATCTTTAATTAAATATTGAATTTTTGCATATTTTCTTAATAAATCACTTTCAATAAGACAAATAAATATATTTTTTTACGCGTGCGTGTGTTATAATTTATACGTGTAATTATACATAAATGGGGTTTAGCATGGCTAATCAAGACGAAAGCAAACTAGATAGATTTTTTAAAGGATTAATCTTTATAGGATTATTCGGCCTTGTTGACCTAATTTTACTAGGTGTTTTTGGATACTCCGGCAGCTTTGTAAGAAATGCGATGTTAGGTATTTTTGGATATGCAGTGTATGGATATGCCTTAGCTGGAACTGTAATGGGCATATTAATCACAATTGGCTGCAAGCCAAAAGTATCTCTTGGGGTAGCACTAAATTATATTGCAATTTTGTTTGTAATTATTTGTCTTGGACATTTAGTTACTTATCAAGACTATTCGTCGCTTAATTATACAGAATATTTATTAAATGCTTATAACTCGCATGATTCACTAGCTGGACTAGTATTTTGTTCTTTTTTATATCCACTTGCTAAATTAAAAACATTTTCAATAGTTTTACTAAGTTTAATACTTGTAGGCTTAATTGCACTTGTAATTGTAAGTCAACTTAACTTTGAAATTGGTGGTATTAAATTAAGAGAAAGAAAGCCTAAAAAGGGCGAAAAGAAAGAAGTTAATGTAACAGGTGGAGAAACATATTCTGAAATACCAGAAACTCATGATGACATTAAGTTATACAATGGTGATGTTAATGGTAATGAATTTTCAAATAAAGATTTCAAAACTAGAAAGAGAAAAGAAAACTTTGATGAAATTAAGCCAATTGATGAGGTAAGTACAGAACCTACAAATGAAAATATTGGAGACTCTTTATTAAGCCAAGAAGAGCAAGATAATATTATCTCTGGAATTGGTATGGATATTGGAAATCCTGATGAAATTGAACTTGCAAGACAAAAGGCTATGGAGTTTGATAATGCATCAACTGTAATCCCACCAATCAATCTAGAAAATAAACAAGAAGAAAAAGAGCATCATATCGATGAATCTCAAGTTCCAAGAGGTTATTTTAACTCAGATAGAAAAGCTCAAATACAAGAAAATAACGATTCAGGTAATAATGATAATTTAGGAGTTTATATTCCAAAGATTAATCCAGCTTTCGATAGCTTAAGTGATCAAAAGCCAAGAAATCAATATGGAGCACCTTTGTTTAATGAAAAGAATAAGGAAGAGGAAGAAGAGCCAAAAACTTCTATGCTTGGTAAAAATGATCCAATGGAAAAATTTATGAATCATTTCTTAGAGGAAGAGAAAAAGAAAGAAGAAACTGGTATTTATCAAGAGGAAATGCAAGAAGATGACACAATGCCAGATTTTTCTCAAGGTATTTTAAAAGACGATAAGAAAGATGATGAAATTGAAGAAGCCCATATTGTAAAGCCTAATAACGATATTTTGGGATTCTTAAATGAAGAAAATGCTAAAAAGGATAATGAGGAAATTGAAAAGTTTGCAAAACCTTTAACTCCGCTTCCTGAGGAAAAGAAAAAGGAAGAGCCAAGAAAGATTGAGCCATTATTTGTTCCAAAAACTCCTATAAAGCCAAAGCAAGAGGAAGTAAAGAAGGAAGAAGTTAAAGAAAAGCCAAGGCATGTTTTCTCAAAGTATAATCCACCTGATGTATCAGTTTTAGATGATTTAGAGATAAAACCTTTAGATAAATCTGAAATGGAAAGAAAAGCTGAGGATTTAAAGAGAACTTTAGCTGCATATAAAGTAGATATTCAAATTGAAAATATAATCATGGGACCTACATTCTCAAGAATTGAGTTTAGTAAGGAACTTTCAACACCAGTTTCAAGAATTACACAAAGAGAAGCAGATATTAAGATGGCACTATGTGTAAGCAGTATGAGACTTTTAGCTCCAATTCCAGGTAAGAACTTATGTGGTGTAGAAATTCCAAACTCAGTTAGAAATCCAGTTCCATTTAAAGATGTGTTCTTAAGTGATGAGTACCAAAAAGCAATTCATGACCCTAAGAAATACTTAGTATTTGCGTTTGGTCAAGATATTGAGGGACATAATTATTCATATGATATGGTTGATGCACCTCATATGCTAATTGCAGGAGCTACAAAATCTGGTAAATCAGTTGCTATAAATGTTATGCTTGCATCACTTTTATGTAGATATTCACCAGAAGAGTTAAGATTAATCTTATTTGATCCAAAGAAGGTTGAATTTAAGCCATATGAGGGCATTCCTCATCTTCTTATACCAAATATCTTAACAGAAGTTCCTAAGGCAATGAACGCCATGAATTGGGCTATAAATGAAATGGAAAGAAGATATACATTACTTGAAACTAACGGAGTTAGAGATATTCAAGAATATAATAAACTACCAGAGGTTAAAGCGGATAAATCTTTGCATGTTCCATATATCGTTATAGTCATTGATGAGTTTGGTGAAGTTGCTGCAGATGCTACATATAAAAAGCAATTTGAAACAGCTGTTCAAAGACTTACACAAAAAGCAAGAGCTGCTGGTATTCACTTAGTATTAGCAACACAAAGACCTTCAGTTAACATAATTTCAGGAACAATTAAAGCCAATATTCCTACAAGAATATGTTTAAAATGTACATCTGGTGTAGATAGTAATACAATTCTAGACCAAGTAGGTGGTGAAGAACTTCTTGGCCGTGGAGATATGCTATTTATGAGTGCTGAAAAAGGAAGCGAACTAGATAGAGTTCAAGGTGCACTTTTAGATACGCCATCTCTTGATAACTTAATTAACCAAATCAAAGCAAAGAATGAAGTTTACTTTGATGAGGATGCAGCTGCAATTATTAATAAAGAACCAGAAGAACCAAAGACTGAGACTATGGTTGAAGATAAAGCCGAAAAAGGCTTAGATCCAGTATTTTTACAAGCTTTAGAGGTTTGTATAGATAGTAATACTGTCTCAACATCATTCTTACAAAGAAAAATCTCTGTAGGATTCCCAAAAGCCGCAAAGATTGTGGATTGGATGTTAGATAAAGGCTACGCAAAAGTTGAAGGAAATAAAAAGGTTATGGTTTTGACTAAATTAGAGTTTATGCAATTAAAAGAGTCTTTAGAAAATCAAAATAATCAAGAAGAATAAAAGAGGTTAGATAGATGAATTTACCTACAAAAATAACAACAGCAAGATTAGTGCTTATTCCTATAATAATAATAACTTTTTGTTTAGAAAGTTTATTTGATTGGATGTTTATAGTAACAGAAGTTTTATTTTTTATAGCTTCAACAACAGACTTTATAGATGGATATATAGCAAGAAAATATCAAATGGTAACAACACTTGGAAAGTTTTTGGATCCAATTGCCGATAAAGCCTTAACTTTAACAGGACTTGTAATTGGTATAGCAAATTGTAGAATAGGAATTCCTTATTTTATGGAAATTTGCACAATTATAATTGTAGTTAGAGAATTTATTGTGTCTCTTTTAAGACAAATTGCAGCATCAAAGAATGTAATCTTGGCAGCAGATAAACTTGGCAAAATGAAGACAATGACAGGAATGGTAGGTTTAAATGCTTTAATATTTGTTCCTTTTATGGACTGGGATAATAAGGTAGCCATAATTTTTGGAACTGCATTTAGATGGATAGCAATTGTAGGTATTTCATTAACAACAATTTTAGCTGTTATATCTGGATTTAATTATGTATTTAAAAATTTAAATGTATTTAAAGAAGAAAAATCTACAGTTGAAAAGATTTCAGAAAATAAAGATTATCCAATGCCAGATGAAAATATAATTAACGTTTTAAAGGCTTGTGTACAAGAAAAGAGATGTGATGTTCCATTTATTCAAAAAATAGACAATATAGGTTATTATAGGGCTTTAAAGATAGCTGTTTGGATAGAGGTAATGGGATTTTCAAAAGTTGAAGATAATAAAAGAGTTTTGAATATGACTGAAGAAGATATTCAAAAAATTGAAGCAAATTTTAAAGAAAATAAATAGTAGGTTTATATGAAAATAGGAGTAATATCACTAGGATGTGATAAAAACAGGATAGACACAGAAAATATGATGGCCTATCTTCAAGAGGATGGATATGAATTAACTGCAGATGTAGAAGATGCAGATATTGTAATAGTTAACACATGTGGTTTTATAGATAGCGCTAAAAAAGAATCAATTGATACGATTTTTGAAATGGCAAAATTAAAAGAGACGGGTAAATGTAAATATTTAGTTGTCTCAGGTTGTTTATCTCAAAGATACATGGATGATTTATATAAAGAACTTCCTGAGGTTGATATGTTTATTGGAACAGCATCATATCAAAAATTACCAGAAAGAATAAAAGAAATGGTAGAAACAGGAAAGCGTAACTATTATAAAAATGATATTAATGATAGATACTTCTCAAGAAAGAGAGTTTTAACAACACCACAACACTTTGCATATATAAAAATAGCAGAAGGTTGTGATAATCATTGTACATATTGTGCAATACCTTCAATTAGAGGAAAATACACATCACGTGATTTAGATGATATTGTTCAAGAAGCTAAGGAATTAGTGGAGAATTACGGCGTTAAAGAATTGATTTTAGTTGCTCAAGATGTCTCAAAATGGGGACATGAAAAAACGAACAAATGTAAACTTATTGACTTATTAGAGGAATTAAGTAAAATAAATGTTGAGTGGATAAGATTATTGTATCTATATCCTGAAAATATCTCAGATGAGTTATTAGACTATATGGCTAATAACGATAAAATCTGTAAATATTTAGACATTCCTTTACAACATAGATCAACATCTATCTTAAAGGTAATGAATAGGCATATTGACAAAGAATATATTGACAACTTGTTTAAGAGAATTGAAAAGTATGGTTGTTTTACAATAAGATCTACATTCATTGTAGGATTCCCAGGAGAAACGGAAGAAGACTATAAGGAACTTGAAGATTTTATAAAAGAAGGCAAGATTGATAGATGCGGTTTCTTTACATATTCTCAAGAAGAAGGAACAGCAGCTGCAAGACTTAAAAATCAAATTGATGAAAAAGTAAAGCTTGAAAGACAAGCAAAACTTTATGAAATTCAACAAAAAGTAATGGTTGAAAGAATGAAGAAAAAAATAGGTCAAGTTGTTGAAGTAATATATGAGGATATAGATTACGACAAACAAATGTTTGTAGGAAGAAGTAAATTTGATGCTCCAGAGATAGATACAAAGGTTTATTTCAAGGCAAAGAATTTAGTAGATATAGGTAATATATATAAGGTAAAACTTATAAAAATGGATGGATTAGATTATATTGGAGAAATAGTAGAATGATAGAAGAATATAAAGATTATTGTGTATTAAAAGCATTTGATTTAACAAATGGCCAAATAGAGAAAATTAAATCTTTAGTTGATACTGATGGAGTTTTTCTAGAAATTTCAAGTCTTTATAAAGATTCAACCATAATACTTATTAATAAGAATGAAAGTGAAGTTAAATTCAATGAAGTTCTAAATATGATTCTATCTGAATTAAAAGGTTTTATTTATGCAGATAACGAAATGAGCCTTGAAGAATGCGTTGTTAAAAAAGCAATAGAAAAGAGCGTAAAGATAGGCATAGCTGAATCTTTAACAGGTGGAATGGTTTGTTCATCTATTGTAAATGTGTCAGGATCTAGCGTTGTATTACATGAAGGATTAGTAACATACGCAACAACTGCAAAAGTTAGAAGATTACATGTAAAAACATCAACATTAGATAAATATGGTCCTGCAAGCAAAGAAACATGCAAAGAAATGGTACAAGGTGTTTTAGAAAATAAAGAAATAAAATTAGCCTTAGCAACTACTGGATGTGCAGGTCCAAATAGTGATGAGTTTGATACTCCAGTTGGCCTTGCATATATTGGAGTTGGAGATAATAAGGATATTATTGTTAAAGAGGTTATGATTGACGGAAATAGAGAAACTGTCAGAAAAACCGTAACAAATATAGCATTATATATGTTATTAAATTACATTGAAAAATTAAATTAGAGGTATATATTATGGCAAAAAAAGAAGAAATTGTTAGCACAGAAAAAGGCGCACTTATTGACGAAGCTATTGCTAAAATTGAAAAAGGATACGGTAAAGGAACAATCGTTCGTTTAGGCGATAGAAAAGTTCAAAAGATGGATGTTATTCCAACTCAATGTTTATCTTTAGATGTAGCATTAGGCGTAGGCGGATTTCCTAAAGGAAGAATTATTGAAATCTATGGACCTGAATCTTCAGGTAAAACAACACTTGCATTACATGCTATTGCATCATGCCAAAAACAAGGTGGAACTGTTGTATTTATAGATGCTGAACATGCCTTAGATGCGGTTTATGCTAAAAACTTAGGAGTAGATATAGATAATCTTTATGTTATCCAACCAGATAGCGGCGAACAAGCACTAGATAACTTAGATACATTAGTTAGATCAAATTCAGTTGATTTAATCGTTGTAGACTCTGTAGCTGCTTTAACACCAAAAGCTGAAATTGAAGGTGAAGTTGGACAAAATACAATTGGATTACAAGCAAGACTAATGAGCCAAGGATTAAGAAGAATTACATCTGTAATTTCTAAGGCAAATACATGCGTTATATTTATTAACCAATTAAGAGAAAAGGTAGGCGTTATGTTTGGTAACCCTGAAACAACTCCTGGTGGTAAAGCTTTAAAATTCTATGCTTCAATTAGAATTGATGTTAGAAAAGGCGATGCACTAAAAGATGGAGCTGAATTTATTGGTAATCATACAAAGGCTAAAATCGTTAAAAACAAGGTTGCTCCTCCATTTAGAACAGCAGAATTTGATATTCTATATGGTAAGGGTATTTCTCAAGAAGGCTGTATAATTGATATGGCTATTGCTGAAGGAATTATGTTTAAGAGTGGCTCTTGGATTAGCTATAATGATGAGAAAATTGCTCAAGGTAGAGATAAGGCAGTTCAATATTTAAGTGATAATCCAGAGGTTGCTGAAGAGATTAAAGAAAAAGTATTAGCAAAGCTTCAACAAGAGCAAGTAGATTAAAGTTAAATCTTGACTATTTATAAAGAATATATTAAACTTATTTATGGGCGTAAAAGCCCATAAATTTATATATAAAAAATGAAACTTGACAAGTGTATAGGAGGTAACAATGGAAAGTAACGCAAGTTGCTTTGCTTTTATCCTTGGAGCAGATAACTCAAATTTGAGTTTTATATTGGGAATATTATTTACTGCTATAGTTGCTTTGATCATAGGTGGCGTTGCAGGTTATTTAATATATAGATATTATGCTCGTAAAGCTTTAGGCAGTGTAAAAGATGAAGTTGATCAATTACGCAAGAAAGGAAATGAAGAGCGTGAAAACGCTTATAAGGAAGCCGAGGCTATAAAAAAGGATGCAAAAGCAGAAGCTAAAGAAGAAACAAAGAGACTTAAAGATGAGGCTAATCGTGAGATTGAAGCCAAAAAACAAGAAGTCGCACGTAATGAACAACGTGTTAACCAAAGAGACGAACAACTAAACAAAAGAGAAGCATCGTTAGATAATAAGAGTGATCTTTTAGATGAAAGAAAACATGCATTGGAAACTAAAGAAGAGAAAATAACTGCTCTTGAAAACGAAGTTAAAGATGCACATAATAAGATGCTTGAGGAGTTGGAAAAAGTTGCTAAATTAAGCCAAGATGAGGCAAGAGAAGAACTTAGAAAAGAACTTATAGATGAAGTTAAACAAAGTTCTGCCACAGAGGCTAAACAAATTGAGCAACAAGCAAAAGACGAAGCTAATAAAGTGGCTAAGAAAATAGTAGGACTTGCAATTCAAAAGTGTGCTGCAGAGCATACATCTGAATCAACCACATCAACTGTTAGTCTTCCAAATGAAGAAATGAAAGGTCGTTTGATTGGACGTGTAGGTAGAAATATAAGAGCAATTGAAAATGCTACTGGTGTAGATTTAATTATAGATGATACTCCAGATGCTGTAACAATATCTTGTTTTGAGCCAATGCGTAGAGAAATCGCTAAAAACACAATTGAAAGATTAGTGTCAGATGGTAGAATTCATCCAGCAAAGATTGAGGAAACAGTTGAAAAAGTAAAGAAAGAAATTGAAAATCAAGTAAAGGAAGCCGGTGAATCCGCAGCTTTCGATGCTAATGTATATAATTTACATCCAGAAATAGTTAAACTTTTAGGAAGATTAAAATATCGTACAAGTTACGGACAAAATGTTTTAGAGCACTCCCTAGAGGTTAGTTATCTTGCAGGTGTTATGGCAGCTGAACTTGGTGTTGATGTAAAAATCGCTAAAAGAGCAGGTTTATTACATGATATAGGTAAAGCAGTTGACCATGAACTTGAAGGTACTCACGTACAAATAGGTGTAGATATTGCAAAGAAATTTAAAGAATCTAGAGCGGTAGTTCATTGTATAGAAGCTCACCATGGCGATGTTGAACCAGAGACAGTTGAAGCAGTGCTTGTACAAGCAGCTGATGCTATTTCTTCTGCAAGACCAGGCGCTAGACGTGAATCTGTAGAGAATTACATAAAGAGATTGGAAAAGTTAGAAGCTGTTGCTAATTCATTTGAAGGTGTAGAGCAATCATATGCTATACAAGCCGGAAGAGAAATAAGAGTTATGGTTAAGCCAGAGAAAGTTGATGATGCCGCTATGGTATTTATGGCAAAATCTATAGCTAGTAAAGTAGAAAATGAATTAGAATATCCAGGCCAAATTAAAGTTAGCGTAATCAGAGAAGTTCGTCAAACGGAGTATGCTAAATAAGTCAAAAAGTTTGTTCTCCCGGACAAGGGAAAAGGGGATCGTCTTTTATAAGATGGTCTCCTTTTTTTTGGAAATTTTAAATAAATAATATATGGACAAAATTTAAAAAAGCATTTTCTTATTTTGAGTAGAAATTGTAAAAAATCTAACTAAATTCTGAATTTAAATAGATTAGAAAAATTTTGAGTAAAAATGTTATTTTGCGAAAATATAGAAAATATATTTCTTAAATTATTTTAAATTAACGTTGTTTTTATAAAAGTAGGGGAGTATTCTTTTGAAAAAAGTCAGATTTGTTTTTGTATTTTATTTTAAATTTTAATTTTTTAAATTTATTCAAAAAATAGGACAATTTCTTTTATTATCGTAAAGTTTTAAATTAGTCATTGTTGACTTTAGTGCTATTCTCTTGTATATTAGTTTTGGTAATTTATTTTTTTTATTTTCTAAGGGAGATTGAAAATATTTTGGGACGACGAGGTTATAAACATGGAGGTGTTTATGGCTTTGAAGGTTATTAAATGTGAAGGATTAAATGATGTACTTTTCCGAAAAATTTCCATTGATAGTTTGGACTCTAATCTTTCAATTATAGTTTCAGATACTCACAATGCTATTATTGTTCGTGATGGTATTGCTTATGAAACACTATCAGCAGGGCGTTATAAGCTTTGTGATAAAAAATTTAGTTTTATGCAAAATCTTGATCAAACGCCATCAGTTGATGTTATTTTTGTTTCAAAAACAGCAAGACTTAATTTGCTTTGGGGTACAACGACTCAATTTGACATGAGAGATCCTATAACTAACACTTCAATTAAACTTGGAGCATCAGGAGAACTTGAAGTTCAAATATCTAATCCAAGAAAAGCCTACCTTGAATTAATTGGCCAAAGAGATAGTTTTGATATTGATGATTTAAAAGAAAGGCTTCAGGGAAGACTTTTATCTGAAGTACAGTATCATATTGCTAATATTATGAAAGATTTAAAACTTTCTTATGATAGATTAGGTGAAGTTTTACTTCCAGTATCAAATGGAGTATTACCACATATTGCTGAAATGTTCGAAGAAGACTATGGTCTTAAGGTTTATTCTTTTACAATTTCTCGTGTAATTATATCAGATGCTGATATAGATAAGATAAATAAAGCAAGAGAAAATATAAATAGAATAAATCTTGCAGAAAAAGAAGCTGAAAATAAAGAAAGATTAGACGAAAAGAAATATCAAAGAGAAGTAGATTTAAAAAGATTGGAAAGAGAAGATTATGATAAATATCTTGAAGTTTGCAAAATAATTGGATGGCCAACAGGTAAAAAAGCAGCAGGTTCTCAAGAATCAGGAAAAGATTGCCCAAATTGTGGAGCAAAAATTACAGATACAATGAAGTTTTGTTCAGTTTGTGGACTTGAACTTGTAAAAAGCAAAATAAAATGTCCAAATTGCGGAAAATTAATTACAAAAGACGATATGTTTTGTAAGCATTGTGGCGCTAAAGTGAGGGAATAGTATGTGTTTTAAAAAGAAAAAAGAAGTTAAAGAAGAAATTGATGTTTATATTGAAGATAGAAAAACAATTTTACTTACAAGTCAAGAGATAGATATCTTAATTGAATTGGATAGAAATAAAGTTTTTAAAACGGCACTTTTAACTGTTCAAGAAGAGCTTAAATATCTTTCTCCTAGAGATAATGTTGTGGTTTATGAAATAGATAAGAAAATTCGCGATAAAATCGGAGAATTGAGACTTTTATTTAATAAATTAGATGGACAGGATAAAGATTATATAGAATCTCTTATTCTAGAGGTAAAAGTCTTAATTAAAGAGAGAAATGCTAAGGAGATAAAATAATGTGTTTTAGAAAGAAAAATATATTTGAGGAAATCACTAAAGATGAAATAATTGATGCTATTTGTCAACTTGAGCGTGAAGAAGGCTTGATTGAAGAAAAGATATCTTTGCACAGCAATAAGATTAACGTTTTGATGGAAGATGGAAAAAAGGCAGAGGATAGAATAAGTAAACTTTTTATTGTTAAAAAAATATCCAATGAAAATGAGCTTAGAGATAGAAGTATAAAACAAGGCCTTTATGTTTTATATAACATAAAAATGGCAAATAGATTAAAAGATGCCTTTGAAAACAATGACTTAATTAAAAGAGTAAGTGGATTAAAACTTTTATCTTGCTTACATGATCAAAAAGAATTAGCAATTTTCTTAAATAAAGCGTTAGATACTAAAGTTTTAGAAGAAGACGTTTTAACAAATGCAGACGATATGTTCGTATCTATTAGTGAAATGTATAATGAAAATTTAAAAATTTATGGAATAACAAGCATGCAAGAAGATGAGCTTTTATCTTTGTTTGAGATAAAAGAAGAAGATGATAAACAAAATAAGATAGTAACAGAGGAAAAATGATGAACGAGTTTAGATGTCCAATATGTGGTGGAGAGTTATCTTTAGAAGATAAAGATTATGGCATAGCTAAATGTTTATATTGTGGAAATAAAACAAAAGTGGAATTAGGCTTAATTAAAGATATGCCTGCTGCTATAACAACACCGCCTCTTGAGCAAAAAAATAATTTGTTTGAAACAACAAGCAAAGAAGAAATAGAGCAAAAACAAAAAGATAAGTCCGCAATTAGTATGGTGAAATTTTCGAATATTTCAATACTTTTGATGGGAATTATTATTTTGTTTTATGCGTTATATCTAGTATTTTTGATTATAAAACAAGATTCTACTCAAATAGCTCAATCCCTTATGGTTCTTGGAATTGCGTTTGTTTTTTCTATTGTTTGTATTATGTTTTCTAAAATTAAGGTAAATAATATTAAATTATCTAACTTTGTTACATCATTTAAACTGATTTTTATTTTCTTGATTTTTGCGTTCCTTGTATATTTATCTATTATTAAATATATAATAATATAAAACGCGCATTGACTTATATAGTAAGAAGTTGCTAAAATAGTGTGGAAGTTTTGGCAAGGAGACAAGTTATGCGTTTTAGTGATACTTTGAATATTAATGATTTAGGACATCTAGAAATTGGCGGCTGTGATGCTGTGGATTTGGTCACTAAATATTCAACTCCTTTGTATGTTCTTGATGAACAACATATAAGAGAAGTTTGTAGAAAGTTTAAACGTTCAGTTTTAAAAAACTATGGTTTGGGTAATATGGCTTATGCATCAACTGCATTTTCATGTATAGCGCTATATAAACTTTTACAAGAAGAAGAGGTTGATTTAGTTGTTTATTCTGGTGGAGAACTTTATACAGCAATTAAGTCTGGGTATGATTTAAAAAATGCATATTTATGTGGAAATAACAAAACAGAAGCTGAACTTAGAATGGCAATAGAAAATCATATTGGCCGTATAGTTGTTGGAAATGTTGATGAAATAAAGATTATTGACGCACTATGCGAAGAATATAAAGTTAAGCAAAATATAATGATTTCCATAAATGGAGATGTAGAATCTAATTTTGGTTTTTCTATTCTAAAGAACGAAGCATTAGATGTTATAGAGTTAATTGAAAAATGCGCAAACTTGCATTTTTATGGTTTAAGTAGCCAAATTTCATCACCTACAGCGGATTCAACAAAATATGTAATTTTAATTTCGGCTTTGATTGAATTTATGAAAAAAGCAAAAGCTAATGGCGTTGAGATTGAGGAAATTGCTTTTGGTGGTGGTTTTGGACCATATTATTCATCAAATACAAATATGTTTAATGAAGATAATTATGACGAATATGGTAGACTTATCTCTAAACTTGTAATAGATAGTTTACTTGAAAATAATTTAAATAAACCAAGATTGGTTATCCAACCAGGAAGATCGGTAATTTCTGAAGCTGGAGTAACTTTATATAGAGTTGGTAGTATAAAAGAAACTGAATATGGTAAGAAATTTATAGCAATTGATGGTGGAATGTTTGATAATATGACAACGTTGTTCTTGGGTAATACATACGAGGTAATGTTAGCAAATAAAGCTGAAGATAGACCATCTAATCTAGTTTCTATCGCAGGAAAGAGTTCTGAAAAAGAAAATATTATTTTTGATGATGTTGTTCTTCCTGAAATAAATAGAGACGATATTTTAGCACTTCTATCTACAGGCGATTTTAAATATGCGCTATCTAATAATATGAATAGAAATTTATTACCAACAGTAATATTTGTTAAAGACGGAAAGAGTGGTATTGTTATTAAGGGTCAAACATATGAAGACATTTTAAAAAATGACGTAGAAGAAGTGGAGATGTCGTAAAATGTTAGTTTCAATTTTTAGAGCCTCAAGTACATTTTTAGAAGCAATAGTTTTGCTTGCTGCTTATGCAATTGTTCTTTTAGCTGCAATTATTTTGCATGAATTAGGACATGGTTATGTTGCGTATTTAAATGGTGATGAAACCGCTAAAATGGCCGGTAGATTATCTTTAAATCCCGCAAAACATTTGTCTCTTGTAGGAACAATAATGATGCTTCTTGTTGGATTTGGTTGGGCAAAACCAGTTCCAATTGATCCAAGAAATTTTAGAGAATACAAAAAAGGTATGATTTTAACATCCTTAGGTGGAGTTATTGTTAATCTTAGCCTTGCGTTTATTAATTCTGTAGGGCTTGCTTTAATATTAAAGTTTGCGCCTTCTAGTTTTACCTCTAGAAACTTTGAGTATTATTTAGTAGAATTT
The DNA here is from genome assembly GCA_964478025.1 of uncultured Christensenella sp. GTDB lineage: Bacteria > Bacillota > Clostridia > Christensenellales > UBA3700 > UBA3700. The sequence continues at coordinate 96,512 of CAYZGK010000003.1, read as the reverse complement.
TTCTTATATTTATTCTACTTAGGAATGCAAGTAAATGTTTTACTTATGGTATTTAATTTACTTCCAATTTATCCGCTTGATGGTTTTAGAATTGTAGAAACGCTTGCAGACCCAGATAATAGATTTGTTAATTTTATGTATAGATATGGAAACTGGGTAATGATAGCATTTATTGGTATTTCATTTGTGTCATCAAGTGTTTTTGGAACATCATTATTCGGAATGGTAAATGATTTAGCTCAATTAATTTTCAATAAAATTTGGGGAGCTATCTTAGGAGTAAGTTTCTAATGGCTGAGAAAATTTTTGAATATCATCCTGCGAGTGTTGTTAGTTTAAAAATTGAGGATTTTAGTGGTCCTATCGATGTTTTATACAAATTAATTACTGAAAATGATGCATATGGAAGTTTATATGATATAAGAACTTTCCCGCTTCATTTAGTTACAGATCAATTTGTTTTTTATCTTGGACAGTTAGATAAAATTGATGCAGATGTTGCTTCTGACTTTATAAAAATAGCGACAACGCTTTTAAAGATAAAAGCTTCCGTTCTTGCGTATGTTCCAGTTGAAGATGAAGGCGAAGATTTTGAAGCTACAGATTCTGATGCTGAGGCTGAATTAAGGCGTAGATTGGAAATTTATAAGATAGTACAAGATAATGTTCAAAATTTAAAAAGTAGAGAAAAATTAAATAGAATAAATCGTCAACCAAAATATTCTGATTCAGACGCAATTATTGTTATAAACAAATTTAACATAGATAAGCTTTTAGATGCTTTTGGTGAAATTGTAATGTTAATGGATGAAAGAGTTCAAAATCCACTAGGAATGCAAAATAAGACAATTCCTAAGGATCCATATCCATTATCTGAAGAATCTGTAAGATTAACCAAGATGCTTCATTCAAAGAAAAAGGTAGGTTTTTATTCTTTATTTGATAAGAAAATTACAAGGGGGCAAGTTATTTCAGACTTCCAGGCTTTATTAAGACTTGTATCAAAACAAGTATTGCTTGTTAAACAAGAGAGCGATAAAGACGAAATAGAAATAGAATTTAACCCAGAATTAGATGTAGAGGGCGTTAATTTGGAAGCACTTGCTTCAATTGATGGCTCGGAGGAAGAATAATGGAAAATTTAGTAAATGTAATTGAGGCTATGATATTCGCTGCTGGAAATGCTATCTCTAAAAAAGAGATATTAGATCATTTGCCAGAGGATGTATCAAGAAAGAATTTAAATGATGCAATAGATAAATTGGCTGAAAAATATAGCGGAGATTGTGGCATTTTGCTACAACAATTTGAAGATAAAGTTCAATTTTGCTCAAATGATAAATATGGCGATATAGTTTCAAGTGCACTTCAACCTGTTAAAGAAAAAGAATTAACAAAGAGTTTAATGGAAGTTTTATCTATTATTGCGTACTATCAACCAATAAAGAAAAGTTCAATTGAGGAGCTTCGTGGTGAAGTTGCTGCAGATTACGCCATTTCAATGCTTCTTAAAGCTGATTTAATTTGTGTTGCTGGATATGACGCAACTCCAGGTCGTCCACTTTTATATGCTACAACTGATGGGTTTTTAAAGAAATTCGATTTAAGAGACTTATCAGATTTGCCAGGAATTGAAGATGTAAAACAACGTATGTATGAACTTGGAAACTTCAATGTTCAAAAAGAAGGTCTATATAGGGAAGAGGATACTGATGATGAGCCAACTGATGCACAATTACAACAAGAGGCTGAATTTGGCGAATTTGGCGATTTAGATAATGGAATGCCAACATTCTTAGACGAAGAAGAAGTTGAAGAATACTCAGGTGAGGAAAGTGATCTTGGCGAATTAGAAGATGTTGAGATAGAAGAAAATAAAGATGAAAACTCTTCAAGTGATGGCGATGATGAGATGCCATTTTAAAATCTAAAACTTTCAAAAGATTAAAAAAAAGAATAAAGTTCACATTTTAAGTGTGAATTTTTTTTGTATAAAAACTTAAAATTATTCAAAAACTATTCAATAATAAAATTTTAAAATCTCGTTCATTTTAAGGAATTTTGTAACATAAAAATTTTAAGAAATTATAAAAAAATTAAAAATCCATTGAAAAAGGAAAACTTTGTTAAAAATTCGTAAAATAGAAAATATAATTCTAAAATAGTTTTAAATTAAACTGATTTTCAAAATATATAGACAATTTATTTCTTATTTTGAAAAATTGATTTTTTCATTTTTATTTGATGAGTTTGCTTAAATTGACAAATTAGATAAATCTTAAAAATAAATTGTTTAAAAATTGTATAAATTTAATTTTATGCAAAAATGAATTTTGGTTAAACTATATTGTATTAAGTTGCTAAATTGCATATTTTCATTTATCATAAACAAGATAGTTTGGTTAATAAAAAGGAATTTAATTATGGAAAGACTTAATAAATTTTTAGCATCATGTGGAGTTGCCTCAAGAAGAGGTGCTGATTCATTAATACTTGATGGTCATGTTAAGGTTAATGGAAAGGTTGTTACAGAACTTGGAACTCAAGTTAATGAAAATCAAGATAAAGTTTCAGTTGATGGTACAGTTGTTGAGCCAGTTAAAAATTATTCCTATATTATGATGTATAAACCAAAAGGCTGTATAACAACAGTTTCTGATGAAAAAGGTAGATTAACTGTGTTTGATTACTTAAAAGATCTTTCAATTCCTCATTTAGTTCCAGTTGGTAGACTAGATTATGATACAGAAGGACTTTTACTTCTTACAAATGATGGAGATTTAGTACACAATTTAACTCATCCATCACATGAAGTTCCAAAAACTTATGTTGTTAAAGTTGAAGGTCAAGTTCTTGAGCATAAACTTGCACAACTTCGTAAAGGTGTAATAATAGACGATGGAAACGGAAATAAGGTAAAAACTAATAGAGCTAAGGTTAAATTAGTTGAATTTAAAAATAATATTTCAAAATTTGAAGTTACAATTCACGAAGGAAAAAATAGACAAATAAGAAAAATGTTTGAAGCAGTTGAAGAAGAAGTTATTTTCTTAAAAAGAATTTCTATTGGTGAGTTAAGATTAGGTGGGTTATCTAGAGGCGCCTATAGATATCTAAATGATTTTGAAATAGAGTACTTAAAACGCTTATAAAATATTGAATAAATAATAATTTAAGAACATATTTTTCTATTTTTATTTTTTGTTAAATTTATTGCGAAATTTTCTTGATTATTTACATATCGATAAATATAATATTAAATGAATTTTTAGGTATTAAAAATTTTTTAAACAAATTTGTAATTTTTTTGGAGGTTTCTATAAATGGAAAACAAAGATCTTCTAGCTGATATCAAAAAAATTGATAAAGCTACAGAAAAGACTAAGAGTTTAATTAATTCTTTAGTTGACCAAGATAGTTTCGTTGAAACTGATGTATTTTTCTCAGGAAAGAGTTTTGATGATGCTGTTGAGGCTTTGGGAGAAGGTGTAGTAACAGGCTACGCTACAATCAACGGAAATCCAATTCAAATATTTGCACAAAACGCAGAAGTATTAAAGGGAAGTTTAAGTGCAGCTCATGCAGAAAAGATTAGTAAATGTATTGCAAGAGCCGTTAACACACAAACCCCTTTAATTTCTATTATCGACAGTTGTGGTGCTAGAGTTGGAGATGGTGCATCAATAATGGAAGGTTATGCTAAGATTATTGCTGCAAGTACAGAACTTAAAGGATATGTTCCTCATATCTGTGTAGTAAATGGTGTAAGTGTTGGTTTAATGACATCTTATGTTGCTAGTGCAGATTTCGTGTTCATGTCAAAAGATGCAGTAATGAGTGTTAACTCTCCAATGTATCTTGTATCAGGAGTTAAGAATTTCCCAGTTGATTATAAGGAATACTTAGGCGCTAAGGCATACGCAGAAAAGTCTGATTTAGCTCAATTTATTTACGAAGATAATTCTGATTTAAAATCTCAATTAACAAAGTTAATGAATGCAATTTCAGATTCTGATGAAAATGTTGATGATGATCCTAATAGAGTAGATCCAAATCTTGAAAAAGCTGATGCTCATGAAGCAGTTAAATTAATTGCAGATAAGAACTCTATTATTGAATATGCTAAAGATTACGCAAGTGAAGTATCTTGTTCAATTGCTAAGATTAATGGTGTTTCAGTAGGATTTGTTGCAACAAAAGGAGAACTTACAAAGGCTGGTTTATCTAAGGCTACTAACTTTATCGCAAAACTTGATGATAACGAATTACCTTTAATTACTTTAGTAGATACAAAGGGCGTTAAAACATGTTTAGATTGCGAAGTTGCTGGTGTTGCTAAAACAACTTATAACTTAATTGCTACAATTGCTACATCATCAATTGCTAAAATTGGTGTTGCTTTTGGAGATGCTATTGGTTATGGTTATACAGCATTAATGAGTAAAGAATTAGGTTTTGGATATACTCTTGCTACAACAAAATCTAAGATTGCTCCAGTATCTGAAGAAGTTTCAGTTGCTATGATGGCTGATCAATTAAAGGGAAGCGATGTTTCAGAAAACGTTGCTAAACTTTCTCATAAATATGCTGATATGATGTTAAATCCAGTAAAAGCTGCTAAAGATGGTTATATCGACAATGTTGTTGAAGCAACAAATCTTCGTCCATATATATCTTCAGCATTACTTATGTTGCTAGGTTTATAATTTGAGGTTAAAAATGAAGAAATTTAAGTATCTTGCAATAATTCTTTCATTAATAGTTTTAATGGTTTGCATGTTTGGTGCATGTGAGCTTAATTATGGTACACCAGATAAACTTGGTATTGCTGAAGCTAGTGTTGGTGAAAGAATTACTATAGGTTTGCTAGTTACTGCTATGGGACTTGTAATAGTTTTCATTGTTTTGTATTTGTTAATTTTATTTGTACACGGATTAAGATGGATGTTCGTTGGTTTAGATAAATTAAATGGAATACTTAAGAGTAAAAAGAAGAAAGTTGTTCCTATTGAGGATAAAGAAGTTCCACAAATTGCAACCAGTAGTGAAGATGAAGAAGTTGTAGCCGCTATTACTGCAGCATTAGTTGCATACTATAGCAATACAAATTACAAATCTAACGTTAAATTTAAAGTTAGATCAATAAAAGAAATTAAATAGTTAAAAATTTAGGAGAAAATAATTATGCGTAAATTCAATGTTAATGTAAATGGTAAATCTTATGCCGTTGAAGTTGAAGAAATTGTAGATGGTTCAGTATCTGCACCTGTAGCTCAACCTGTTGTTGATGCTCCTGTAGCTAAGGTAGCTAAAGCTCCAGTTGTAACAGACGGAGAACCAGTTAAAGTTCAAATGCCAGGACTTGTAAAGAAACTTTGCTTTAGCAATGGAACACAAGTTAAAGAAGGAGATACAATTGTTATCTTAGAGGCTATGAAGATGGATACACCTATTGCTGCTCCAAAGTCAGGTGTTATTACATATTCTACATCAGAAGGTGCTAACATCGATTCAGGCACAGTAGTTGCTACAATCGCTTAATAAGGAGGCTAATAATGCTTAGCTTTTTTACAACATTACCATCATTTTCTTTAGCTGAGTCTCTAAAAGCATTATGGGAATCAACAGGTTTTATGACAAGTTTGACACCACTTTGGCAAAATCTTATCATGCTTGTAATTGCTTGCGTGCTTATTTACTTAGCTGTAGCTAAAGAATTTGAACCTAACTTGTTACTTGCAATTGGTTTTGGTATGTTTGTCATTAATATCCCAGGTGCTTATCAAGCATTATATGGTGAACCTGTTCTAGATGCTGCTGGTAATTTTATAACCGAGCATGGCTCTAAGGTTTTACAAGAGGGAACAGAAGGTATTTTCTACTATCTATATAAAGGTGTAGAATGGGTTATCTATCCACCATTAATTTTCCTAGGAATTGGTGCTATGACAGACTTTGGACCATTAATTGCAAATCCAAAGAGTTTAATTATGGGTGCTGCTGCACAACTTGGTATTTTCGTTACATTTATTGTTGCGTTAAATATAGGCTTTACAGCAGAAGAAAGTGCTGCTATCGGTATTATCGGTGGTGCAGATGGTCCTACAGCTATTTATGTAACAACAAAGCTTGCGTCTCATTTGCTTCCAGCTATAGCCGTTGCCGCATATTCATATATGGCTTTGATTAAGGTTATTCAACCACCAATCATTAAGTTACTTACAACAAGAAAAGAAAGATTAGTAGTTATGGAACAATTAAGAACTGTTTCTAAGACAGAAAAAGTTGTATTCCCAATTGCTGTTACTTTAATTGTTGGTGTATTACTTCCATCAGCTATACCACTACTTGGTATGTTAATGCTAGGAAACTTAATGAAAGAATCAGGTGTTGTTCCAAGACTTGAAAATACAGCAAAGAACGAATTAATTAATATTATTACAATCTTACTTGGTGTACTTGTAGGAACAAAAGCTACTGCTGATGTATTCTTATCTACACAAACATTGTTAATTTTAATTATCGGTGTAGTTGCTTTCAGTTTCGGTACTGCAGGTGGTGTATTAATCGGAAAGTTAATGTATGTCCTAACAAAAGGAAAAGTAAATCCTATCATTGGTGCTGCAGGTGTTTCAGCCGTTCCTATGGCTGCTAGAATTGCTCACAATGTTGGACAAGAAGAAAATAAGAACAATTACTTATTAATGCATGCTATGGGACCAAACGTAGCAGGTGTTATTGGATCTGCAGTTGCTGCCGGTGTTTTACTTGCAGTTCTTGCATAATAATAGAGGTATAAAATGGTTAAAATTACAGAAACAATATTACGTGATGCACATCAATCTCAAGCCGCTACAAGAATGCGTATTGATGAAATGTTGCCAATCGCAGACAAATTAGATAAAATTGGCTACTACTCAATTGAATGTTGGGGTGGTGCTACTTTCGATGCTTGCTTAAGATTCTTAAATGAAGACCCATGGGATAGATTAAGAAAATTAAGAAAGGCTATGCCAAATACAAAGTTACAAATGTTACTTCGTGCTCAAAACCTTTTAGGTTATAAGCACTATGCTGATGACGTTGTTGATGAATTCGTTAAAAAGGCTATTCAAAATGGTATAGATATTATTCGTATTTTCGATGCTTTAAATGATCCAAGAAATATGGAATCAGCTATGAAGTCATGTAAGAAATATGGTGGTATTTGTGAAGCTGCTTTCTCATATACAACATCTCCAGTTCATACAAATGAATACTTTGTAAACTTAGCTAAAAAGTTAGAGGATATGGGCGCTGATATCATTTGTATTAAGGATATGGCAGGAATTTTACTTCCATATAATGCTTATGATTTAGTTAAAGAATTAAAGGCCGTATTAAAGCCAGAAACAATGGTTCATTTACATACTCACCAAACAGCTGGTACAGGTAACTTAACATACCTTAAAGCAATTGAAGCTGGAGTAGATATCATTGATACTGCTTTATCTCCACTTGCAAATGGTACATCTCAACCAGCAACAGAGTCTATGGTAGCTGCATTACAAGGAACTCAATATGATACTGGTCTTGATTTAAATAAATTAAATGAATGTACAGAATACTTTAAGGGTGTTGCTGAAAGATTAAAGAAAGATGGCTGGTTAACAGATAAGTCTTTAGCTACAGATGTTAAAGCTTTAATTTACCAAGTTCCAGGCGGTATGCTTTCTAACCTTGTTGGACAATTAAAGAAGATGAACGCTTTAGATAAATTTGATCAAGCTCTTGCTGAAGTTCCAGCAGTTAGAAAAGATTTAGGATATCCACCACTTGTAACTCCTACATCACAAATCGTAGGAACACAAGCTGTATTTAATGTAATTATGGGTGAAAGATACAAGATGATTACAGCTGAAACTAAGGGCGTTTTAAGAGGCGAGTATGGTCAATTACCAGCTGCTACAAATCCTGAAGTTGTAAAGAAGGCTCTTGGAGAAAATCCAGATATAATCACATGTAGACCAGCTGATTTATTAAAGCCAGAACTTGAAAAGTTCAGAGAAGAATGCAAAGAATTTATTCAACAAGATGAAGACGTTCTATCTTATGCATTATTCCCACAAGTTGCTATGAATTACTTTAAGTATCGTCAAGCTAACAATATAAAAATTGATAGAGAATTTGGTGATACAATGAAGGGAATTCAACCAGTTTAATAAATAAATTTAAACAAATATAAAAACCAAAAATAAGGCTATATAGCCTTATTTTTTTATATACTTTTTACAAAAATCAAAAAAGTTTTAGTTTATTTTAATTTATATTATATAATATGAAAAAGGCTTTATTTAAAAATATCGCCAATTTAATGGTTATATAGAGGAGAAAATTATGAAAAAAAGAAAAGATGAAGACGAGATCGAAGATATCGAAATCGATGATGATGAAATAGACATTGATGATCTAGTCTTAGAAGACGAATTCGTTGAAAATGAGGACGATTTTGCCGATGAAGATGAATACGATGAAGATGAAGACGTATATGTTTCATCAAAGAAATCTAAAAAGTCTAAAAAACAACCAAAACAAAAAAAGAAAAGTAAAGCTGGCATGATTATAGGAATTGTTGCTGCTGTTCTTGTTGTTGTTTTAGTTGCAGGTTTTTTTGCAGCAGATTATTTCTTATTACATAAATTTATTTTTAAATCAGAAGAGCAAGTTACATACGTTGGTTTTAAAGCTATCGACTTAGAGGCTGTAGATAATAAAATTTATGTGGGAAATGCTGCATATAATTTAGAATCTGAGACAAATACATTTAATTTAGCAAGTATATTAGGTGCTGATTCTATAACATTAGATGATTCAAGCGTTGCTACACTTTCTGGAAATAAAGTAAAAGTTGCTTCAACTGGTGAAGTTACGGGTACTGTTGATGGAAAGACTGTTACATTTGTTTTCGTTAATGGTGTTAACGTTACAACAGAGGATGAACTTTATTTAGCTTCAACAAATAAGAAAGGTATTGTTTTACAAAAAGATTTAGCATTAACTGGTGGCGGAGAGACTAAGTGTGAAAGAATTAATGTTACAAGTGCACTTTACGGTAATAATCATACTTTAGATGCAACAAACTTCAACTATTATAAAGATACTCAATCCTGCTTTAATATTGTTCTATATGTAGCAACAGAAAATGTTTTAATTCAAGATTTACACGTAACTGGAAGTAATATTGAAGATGGTACAGAGCTTGCCCTTGATAAAGAATTACAAAAGAAGGGTATGTTAATTGCAGTATACTCTGAAAATGAAGAGACACCAGCTTCAGTTACTATTAAACATTGTCTTTTAGAAAATGCTAATAGATGTGTGTATGTAAGTGCAGGAGCTGCAAATATTGAAGATTCTATTATAAGAAATGCAGGTGATGCTTGTATTTCATCTGAAACAAGAAATATTTTAAAATCAGAATTAAATTTGAAAAACAATTTAATCGGTGAGGCAAAGGTTTCAGGTATCTTATTCTGGGGTTATACATCTGGAACAACTAAAGATAACTTCCCAACATTAAATGTTGAAGGATTTTTAAATATCTATAACTGGAAGTCAACAAATGACTGTTCAATTATGCCAGAAACAGAAACATTGGCTTCAACTGTTAATCCAGTTATTCAAGATATGGTAAACTCAGATGATTATGCAGATTATGCTTATATGTATAATGATCAAAAATATATCCACGTAGGAATTGTTCTTATTTGTTCAGGAAGTTGTAAATCACACGCCCTTACCGCAAAAGGTTTGCCAACTGAATATGAACAAAGAGAATTCCCAGTGCCAGGAATTGCTAAAGTAGCATTACATGCTAATGAATTATATGGTTATGTAAATTCTCCATGTGAAATTGAACCAGATGATAATCTATTAAATGATTCACATTTATCTTCTATGGGATTTAGCGTTGCTGACTAATAAAAATTAAGGCTTAATATTAGGGATCAAGAAAAATCTTGGTCCCTTTTTATTTGAAAAGAAATATATATTTATATATAATATACAAGATGACAACTCCAATTATTGTACTAGTTATTTTATATGCCATCGCCTTTTTGTTGTACCTATATACATCAGGATTAGGCAGAAATTATTATAGGGCAGCTAACAAGATTATTTTAGCTGGACTATATGTTGCTATAGCAATTGTAGGATTTGTTCAAAATGGTAGAAATTTCGCCTCATTTGAAGTTGTATTATTAATTGCATTATTCTTTACCTTTGTTGGCGATGTAGTGCTCATGATAAACTTTAAAATAGGCGCTGGAATATTTACAATAGGAAATCTTTTATTATTTGTTTATGAAATATTGCTACTAGATAGTATGAATCATAAATTTAGTGAATATTGGTGGTTCTTACTAATTTGGGCTGGTGTTTTAGGCGGATATATGCTACTTGAAAAACTAACTTCAAGATTTGAAATTAGTGGACTTAAGACAAGATTAGAAACTTTTGCATATTTAGGTCTTGTATCGCTTCATGGATGCGTGGGCCTTACAATGTACTTTATAACAGATATTCCTTGGTGTATTATGCTAGGAATAGGCTCAGCTTTATTTATGGCTTCAGACTTTGTATTATGCTCATATACTTATTCTGTTAATCATTATAAGGCAGTTCATAGATTAAATACTTTTTTATATTTTGTAGGGATATTTTTAGTAGCATTATCCCAAGTGGGGTTTTAAATGAATATTTTACTTGTAAATGATGATGGAATATATGCACCAGGAATACAAGCTCTTGCTAATGTATTAAAAAAAGATCATAAAGTTTATGTAATAGCTCCCGAGCGTCAAATGTCTGGAACTTCTCATAGTATAACTTTTTATGGATATTTAAATTATGAAAAGTTAGATATAATTGAAGGCGTTGAGTCTTACGTTTTAAATGGAACGCCATCAGATTGTACAAAATTTGGACTTCAAATAATATTAAAGGGAATAAATATAGATTTAGTAATCTCAGGAATTAATGCTGGCTACAATATAGGAACAGATATTCTATACTCAGGCACAGTGAACGCTTCAATTGAGGGTGGAATTAGTAAAATTAAATCTATTGCCGTATCTCAAAGATATCAACTTAAAGATTATTCATATTCAGCTGAATTTGTATATAAGAACTTAGATAAATTATGCAAAATGATTGATGAAAAAAATCATATATCTTTATCTATTAACATACCAGGCTTAAAAGAGGATTTAAAAGGCGTAAAAATCGCTAGAATTGGTGATATAAGATATGATGACTACTATGTTTATGAGGAAAACAAAGGATATCATATAATGGGAGAACCAGTTGAGGGTATGGTTAAAAGTAAGAGCGATGATGTTGAGGTTATAAAGGATAATTATATAACTATATCTTTTGTAAAAATTGACTATAACGATAAGTTATCTTATGAAAAATATAAGGATGAAAAAATAGAGTTATGAAATGTGTAGTAATAGGAGCAGGACCAAGTGGAATGTTCGCAGCAGGAATTCTTGCTGAAAAACACGATGTAACGCTAGTAGATAAGAATGAAAAATTAGGGAAAAAACTTTTTATTACTGGTAAAGGTAGATGCAATGTTACTAATAACTCAAGTAGAGAAGAATTAATAAATAACATTGTTACAAATCCTAAGTTTGTATTTGGCGCACTTTCTAAGTTTTCACCTCAAGATACAATGAATTTTATAGAATCTTATGGCTGTGAGTTAAAAACAGAAAGGGGAAATAGAGTATTTCCTGTTTCTGATAAATCTTCAGATATAATCAAAGTTTTTGAAAAATTTTTAAATAAAAATAATGTAGATATAAAGCTAAACACAAAAGTTTTATCTATATCTAGAAATAATGATAAATTTATAGTAAAAACTAATACTCAAGAAATTGTTTCAGATATAGTTGTTATCGCAACAGGTGGGGTGTCGTATCCACTTACAGGCTCTAGTGGAGATGGATATAATTTTGCTAAAAAATTTGGACATAAGATTGTTGAAACAAAGCCAGGTCTTAGCGCTCTTTTATGTAAAGGAGTTACAGCTCTTGCTGGACTATCTTTAAAGAATGTAGAGGCAAATATTTTAGTAGATGGTGCTTTAGAAGAAAGTGAGTTTGGAGAAATGTTATTCACTCACGAGGGGGTTTCAGGTCCGATTATTTTGTCACTTTCATCAAAAATAAATAAATATTATGTAAATAAAAAATTTACAAAGAAAATTGTACTATCTATAGATTTAAAACCAGCACTTGATGAGGAAACACTAAATAATAGGCTTGTTAAAGATTTGTCTTTAAAACATAATCAAGATATTAAAAATATTTTGCAAGATTATATGCCATCATCGCTTATACCTTACATTTTAAAACAGGCTAATATTCAAGCAAATATAAAGGGTAATTCTATAACAAAGTTAAATAGAGAAACTTTAATTAAAACTCTAAAAGGGTTGAATTTTATAATAGATGATATGGATAAAATTGATAGAGCCATAATAACAAGTGGTGGCGTTGATGTTAAGGATATAAATCCAAAGGATATGCAATCTAAAATAGTTAAAGGATTATACTTTATTGGAGAAGTTTTAGATATTGATGCGCTAACGGGTGGCTTTAATATTCAACTTGCTTTATCTACAGCATATACAATGGCAAAAAGTTTATTATAATATTTATTGAAAAAACCATCTTTATTATTTATAATATATAAGAAATTGGTGGAAAAATGATAAATATTGCAATTGATGGTCCATCAGGGGCTGGAAAATCTACTATATCAAAAATACTTGCAAAGAGACTAAATATAACTTATTTAGATACTGGTGCAATGTATAGAACAGTTGCTCTTTATTGTTTAAGAAATGGTATTTCTATTCAAGATGAGATTTCCGTTGAAAAAGCTTTAAAAAATATTAATATTTCATATAAGGGTGATTCACTTAATAAATCAATATGTTTAAATGGAGAAGATGTATCACAAGCAATTCGTGAACATTATGTCTCTAAAGCTGCGTCAGATGTTTCAAAAATAAAATCAGTAAGAGTATATCTTGTTGATATGCAAAGAAAAATTGCAAATGAGTGTGATGTTATATTAGATGGTAGGGATATAACAAGTGTAGTTTTGCCTAATGCAAAATATAAGTTCTATTTAACTGCAAGTCCTGATGTTAGAGCAAAAAGGCGTTTTTTAGAGCTTAAAGAAAAAGGGCAAGATGTTGAATATGATCAAATTTTAAAAGATATACAAGATAGAGATTATAACGATTCAACAAGAAAGGAATCGCCACTTATAAAAACAAAAGATTCTGTAGAAATAGATAGCTCAAATATGACTTTAGATGAAGTTGTAGATACTATTATTTCTTATATAAAATAAAGGCAATTATGGAAGAAAATACTGTAGAAAATAACGAAAATAAAATATTAACCGATGATAATACAGAGATAAAATCAGTTGCTACTATTGAGAAAAAACAACCTATTGATAAAGATAGAAGATTTAGAGATAGTAAGTTTATTAGTTTCATGATAAAAGTAGCAAAAGGTATTATGGAAATTCTTTGGCCTACAAAGATTCTTTATAAGGAAAGATTTAACATTGAAGGTAGGGCAATTATTACTTGTAACCATTATTGTTCAATTGATACAAATGCAATTATAAAAACTTACTACAAGAAAAAACCATTTAAAGTAATTTTGAAAAAAGAATTAATGGAAGGTAACGGCTTCGTTGCTAGATTTTTGGATCAAATTGGTGGTATTCCAATAGATAGAGGTAAGGCAGATATTCATGCAGTAAAAAGAGCTTTAAGAGCTTTAAAGAATGATGAACAATTAATCATCTATCCAGAAGGCACAAGAAACAAAAAAGACACAAAGGAAATGGGCCCTATTAAAGAGGGAACTGCAATGTTTGCCATAAAGACACAATCTCCAATTGTTCCTATGATGCATTATAGATGCGCAAAGTGGTATAGAAGAAATTACTTTATTGTTGGTCATCCATTTACTCTTGAAGAATTCTATAATGATAAATCTCATGATGTAAACGCAAGAGCAACAGAGGTTATTAAGCAAAAATACGCCGAACTTAGAGCTGAAGTTGATGAAATTGTAGAAGTTTATCATGGCAGTGTTGCTAAATATGAAAAGGCTCATGGACTAAGAAAATAATGGAGATAATTGTAGCCAAAGATGCCGGATTTTGCAAAGGTGTAGAAAAAGCAATAGACATAGCTTTAAGTGTTGAAGGCGGCTGTGTAACTTTAGGAAATTTAATCCACAATGAAACTGTTTTAGCAAGTTTAAAAGAAAAAAATGTTGTTCCAATATCTTCGCTTGATGAATATAAAGATGGTGTTTTGTTAATTAGAACTCATGGCGTTGGAAAAGATGTTTATGATAAGTTAGAAAAACAAGGTATAAAATATATTGACGCTACTTGTCCATTTGTTAAAAAAATCCACGAAATAGTATATAAAAATTACAACGAAGGATTAAAGATTATAATCATTGGAGATAAAGATCATCCCGAGACAATAGGCACGAATGGATGGTGTAATTATGAGGGAATAATAATTTCCTCAGAAAGCGATATAGATAAGTTAAGTCAGGATTATTCATATTGTGTAGTATGTCAGACGACATTTGACTCTAATATATATAAAAATATAATAAATACGCTTAAAAACAAGTTTAATTTAGTTGTAAATAATAACACTATTTGCTATACTACCACTAGACGTCAAGAAGAGGCCCTTACTTTAAGTAAGAAGTGCGATATTGTTTTAGTAATAGGGTCAAAAACTTCTAGTAATACTACAAAGTTATTTAACATTTGTAGCAAGAACACAAAGACGTACATGATAGAGACATTAGCTGATTTAAAGTCAGTTGAGATAAAAAATAATAATTTAGTTGTCGGCGTAGTTGCCGGCGCGTCAACTCCAAAAGAGTTGATTATGGAGGTTAAAAAACATATGAGTAACGAAGCTCAAAACAATCAAAACAACGCTGCAGTCGAGAGCGGAAAAGTATCAATGTCATTTGAAGAGGCATACAAAAAATCTAAACAAATCAATTTTAAGATTGGTCAAACATTATCTGTTAAAGTTGTATCTGCTGATAAAGATGGTATTGTAGTAAGTATAGGAGCAAAGAAAGACGGTTTTATTCCTGCTAGTGAAGCTGAAGCTGATGGAGTAGATTTTATTCCAGAAAACTACGGTGTTGGTCAAGAGTTAAAAGTTAAGTATGTTAATAACGAATCAGATAAATACATTTTCTCTAAGAAAGCTTTAGATCAAAGAGCAATTGATGATGCTAAAACATTAGAGTTATTTAATCAACCTTCTTTTAAAATGAAAGTTGAAGAAATTGCTAACAAAAAATATACAAAAGAAGAAACATTAGAAGATGGTTCTAAAAAGACAGTAGATGTTACCAAACCTGTTGGTATTAAAGGAAAGGTTGGTCCATATGAAGTTTTCGTTCCTGCTAAGGAAATTAGAAAAATGGGATATCCTAACATTAAAGAACTTGAAGCTATGATTGGCAAAGAAGTTGAAGTTAGAGCTTTCAAGAATGAAGAAGGTGCTGTTGAATTATCTAGAAAGGGAAGAATTCCATCAATTACAGCTTCTATGAGAGTTATTGCATTAGAAAAGGAAGCAGCAAAGAAAGCTGAAAAAGAAGCAAAATTTGCTAAAGTTATCGAAGTAGGTCAAACAGTTACTGGTAAAGTTGTAGGATATAAGACAAAGCAAGATTCAGATGTTGCATTTGGTGCTGTTGTTAGAGTAGATGGATTTGATGGTTTAGCTCATATTTCAGAACTTTCTTATAATAGACACGCTAAAGTTGAAGATATCGTAAAGATTGGAGAAAAGTATGAGTTCTTAATTCGTGAAGTTAAACCAGAAAAATTCCAATTCTCTTTAGGATATAAAGAATTACATGGAATGCCTTATGAAAATGCAGCTGAAAAGTATCCAATTGGTTCAACAATTACAGGTCCTATTAAAACAGTTGTTAAATATGGTGTTTATGTTGAAATTGCTGATGGAGTTGATGGTTTAGTTCCAGCTAGTGAATTATCTAGATCTTATGTAAAAGATGTTGCAGAAGCATTTAAAGTAGGACAAGAAGTTACAGCTCAAGTTATAGATATCGATGTAGAAAAGTGCAAGTTTACTTTGTCTATTAAAGCTTTACTTCCAGAAGAAGAAGGTGAAGAATCTACAAAGTCTACAAGAAGTTCTAAGAAGGTAGATAGCAAGTCTAAGAAGGGAGAGAACGAGGAACCACAATCATGGTCAACAAAGGTTGATGATAGTGCTTCAATTGGTTCAATCTTAAAGGGCTTAGGATTAGATAAAGAATAATCTAAAACATTAGTAAAATAGAAAATATTGGGGACTTGAAAAAAGGTCCCCAATTACAAAATAAATATAAAAAAACTCTTGACACTGATAGGTGAATTATAGTAAATTATTATCGTTGCCTTGAGTGACGGGGTGTAGCGCAGTTGGTAGCGCGCATGGTTTGGGACCATGATGCCGGGAGTTCGAGTCTCTTCACCCCGACCAAAACAACAAAACCGTATGGGCCAATAGCTCAGTTGGTTAGAGCAGCCGGCTCATAACCGGCCGGTCAAAGGTTCGAGTCCTTTTTGGCCCACCATAATGAAACTTAAAAAAACAATAATATGGCTCGCTAGTTCAGCTGGTTAGAACGCCTGCCTGTCACGCAGGAGGTCAGCGGTTCAAGTCCGCTGCGAGTCGCCAAACCTATGGGTAAGGTTTAGTCCTTATGCCTCGGTAGCTCAGTCGGTAGAGCAGGGGACTGAAAATCCCCGTGTCGGTGGTTCGATTCCGCCCCGAGGCACCATACTATTTGGAAATATATATACAATGCTAGTGTAGCTCAATTGGCAGAGCAGCTGATTTGTAATCAGCAGGTTGTTGGTTCGATTCCGATCACTAGCTCCACTAAGGGTAGGTTCCCGAGCGGCCAATGGGAGCAGACTGTAAATCTGCCGACTCTGTCTTCGATGGTTCGAATCCATCTCTACCCACCAAGAGACCTGAAACATTATTTATTTTTGTTTTGGGTCTTTTTTTTGTCTATTGCTTATATATATTAAAAAATATATAATATTAATATAATGAACAAGAAAAATTTCAAACTTATTTATATTACTTTACTTCTTGCAATAATTTTAATTGCTTGTGTTTCTTGTGCTAAAGATGAAAATAAAGAAGTAGAGTTCTTTGATAATATTGAATATACAATTAATTACATGGATGATATAGATTCTTGTAGAATGATTTTAGATGGTGCAGAAAATTGCAAAATTTATAGATCGTCTAAATATATGTATGGATTTGAATTAACTCAAACATACGAAGAAAAGAAAGTTGCTCATAGAACTGCAGCAGGAACTAGATACTATCAAAATTTATATTATACATTTGATGAAAATAATTATGTAATGAATCCAGCAAAACAAGTTGATGCAGATTCTTATCAAGAAAATATGTATTATGACATGATTGATAGTAACAACTTTTCATTTACTGTCTTTACAAATACTTCAGCTGGGGCTGATAAGCAATATTCAATTAAATTCGATTTTAATGATGGTTATTTAACAAAATTTAAGGATACTTATTTCTTTACATATAATGATGGAACACTTCAAAGTTCATCTGCTGTGTATACATCGGCTGTTAAAATACTTGATGAATCAAATTATTCTAATTGGTACAATCTTTTAAAGGATAAATATTTTAAATTAGATTGGCAAGAAACAATTGAAGGCGTTACTGCTTATTATACAATATACGTTCAATTTACAAATGATTCGCCACAATATTGCCATATAGGTTATACAAGAACAATTGTAGAGTATGAACAAGCCGTTGGCTCTTATTCAATAGAAAAAGGTAGATATGTTAATCTAGAGTTTAATTATGAACAAGATATTCCAACAAAAGGCTTAGAGACGTATCAAAACTTTGATTCTTGTACTCCTGCCGACGAAACAGTTTGTGAAAACTTAGATAATAATGGTTATCTTGATATAAAATACGTAAGTAAAGTTTTAGTTAATGATTTAACACATATAAAAACTGTTTATTATAATCATAAATATGTTCAATTATATGAAAATGGAACATTTACATTTGGAAAAACTCAAACAGGATCTATTGAGGGACAAAAAGTTTGCTATGATACATCTTCAGGTAAAGAAAAGTCATATTATGGTAAGACCTTTACTCAGGAGTTAGTAGTTTATAATGATAACGAAAGATATGTATATAACTATGAAATCTCTTTCAATGATTCAGGCTATGTAACATTTACGAAAAAAGCTTGTAAAATGACAAAAATGTACTATATTGTTTCAGAAAATGAGCTAACTGCAATGTATTTTGATATTGATCAATACTTGCCACTAGTTGGTTCACATCCAACATATGGAACAGATAATAATTTGTCTTTTGCAAACGATATTAAAGTTTATGTAGATTATAATCAAGTACATTACGTGTTTGATTCATATTCAGAAATCGCAATTAGAGATTATGGCACATATTACCATATAGGATTGCAACATAAGGATGAAGAAACGGGAAGTAGCTATCAAATCTTTGTTTATTATTATCCAGAAACTGGGGAATATAAATGGGGAGCAGATAACTTCTATTTCTCTGAATATAAATATGTGTAAAATTGTCTTTACACATAAATTAATTTTTTTAAGTTAAATATAAGTTATCAAACTTAATATTAAATAAAAGAGGGGTTATATACAACTATGAAAAAACTAATTATTTTTATCCTATTTTTAGTATTTACAGTAGTAGCTATTGGATTTATTGGTGTAGGTTCTACAGGAATAGGCTTTGCTACGACTTTTGATATGAATTTAAAAGTAGATACGGATGTTACTAGTGAGGAAGCAGTAAATTTCTATGACAATCTAGATAAAGCAACATCAATTACAGTTATAGATACTGGTATTGTAAAGAATTTTCTTCCAGCATATGCTCAAATCATTATAGTTCATTCATCAAATGGTAGTTATACATATATCGTAGGAAATAATGAAGCATTTATGTTAAATCAAAAGGAAGCTATAGGTGTTGATGCATATCAAGGTACAGCAAAGTTAAATATTGAAGCTACATATGTATCTTTTGGTAAAGTACTACTTTGGCTTGCAGCATTATTAACAATAATCTTACTTCCAACAAAGAGATCTAGAAGAAATGTTAAGAGAATTGCAGAACGTGTATGTGAAGATATGATGGACGAAGAGCCAGCACCTAAAAAGAAGAGTAAATCAAGTAAAGGTGGTAAGAAAAAACATCGTGACTATGACGATGATGACGACGAAGATTATGATGATTAATCTTTTGTAAAAACATAAAAATTAAAAGGGTAATCAATTTAGATTATCCTTTTTTATATATAAAAAAATGGTATAATTTATGTTAAGTGAGGTACTTAATGGCAAGTAAATGTAAAAAGTGTGAATCAGTATTAAACTTCGAAGATGGCGTGCTTATATGTCCAAAATGTGGCACAAAGTATGAAGTGCCACAAAAGGGAGATAAAGAACTAAAAGAAATTAAAGATGAAAACCAAAAGGAAAATAGTAAAGTTGTAGATAAATCTACTCCAGAATTTATTGCAAAAAAATCTATAAAATCTTTAACAGGATGGATAATCTTTGGTATTATAGGTTGCGTTTTATTGTTAGTTCCAACAATTGTTATGATTGTAAAGATAATAAAATTAAAAACCTATAAAGTTAAGTTCTATGTAGATAGAATAGAAATTGAAAAAGGTGTATTTGTAAAAGAAACTCATCAAGCTTTAAGAACTGGAATACTAACTGTTAATATTACTCAAAATGTTTGGGCAAGAATTTGTAATTATGGAACAATTAAAATTGACCAAATAGGAACTGAAGGGGATTTCATTATTACTGATATTGAAAATCCAATGGAAATTAAAAAGTATTTAGAGAAATCTTTAGCAGATCCTAAAACTTTAAGAAAAATAGTTGCTGAATAATTTTAGTTGCCATAAAAGTAATTATAAATTATAATTAATGAAGAAAAGACAAAGATTGGGAACATGTTTATCTCAAAATAATACAAAAGAGATTTTATCTTAGAAGCTGAGAGGATAAATTGTATTAAGATAAAGAATTCGCCCAGGAGTTGCTTATCTGAAATAGTAGTAGGTGTAGCCGTTTGTAACGTAATAACTAAAATGAGGCTATTTTATAGCGAAATTAGGTGGTAAAGCGTAAATTACACGCCCTATGTTAAGCATAGGGCGTTTTTTATATTATAGGAGCAAAAATGAAAGAGAAAGTTAAACAATTAATTGATAATGCTACAGAATTAATTAAAAATTCTTCAGCAATTAATGAAATTAATGATCTTAAAGTTAAGTACTTAGGTAAGACTGGCGAAGTAACATCTTTATTAAAAGGTATGAAAGATGTTCCAAATGATCAAAAAGCAGAAGTTGGTAAGTATGTAAATCAAGCAAGAGATACTATTACTAACTTAATTACATCTAAACTTCATGAACTTGAACAAAAAGCACTTGAAGCTAAGATGATGAAAGAAAGAATTGATATAACAGTTGATAACGTTGATGATAAACGTGGTGCTTTACACCCATGTTCGTTAGTTATTGACGAAGTTACAGATATCTTTACTGGTATGGGATTTACTGTTGGACAAGGAACAGAAACAGAAACCGATATGTTTAATTTCCAATTATTAAATATTCCAAAAGATCACCCATCACGTGATATGCAAGACACATTCTATATTGGAGATGATTTGTTATTAAGAACACAAACATCCGCTATGCAAGCTAGAATAATGCAAAAAACTCAACCTCCAATTAAGATTATTTGCCCAGGTAAAGTTTATAGACCAGATTATGATGCAACTCACTCTCCAATGTTTTCACAAATTGAAGGCTTAGTTGTAGATAAACATGTAACACTATGTGATTTAAAAGGTCTTTTAGATTTATTTGCTAAAAAGTTATTTGATGAGAATACTAAAACACGTTTTAGACCTTCATATTTCCCATTTACTGAGCCATCAGTAGAAGTTGATGTAACTTGTGCTGTTTGCCACGGAAAGGGCTGTAGAATCTGTAAAGGAACAGGTTGGATAGAAATTCTTGGTGCAGGCGTTGTAAATCCTAAGGTTTTAGATGGTTGCGGAATTGATTCTAAACAATATTCAGGTTTAGCCTTTGGTTTAGGTGTTGAGAGAATTGCCATGATTAAATATGGTATTCCTGATATTAGAATTTTATATGAGAACGATGTTCGTTTCTTAAAATCTTTTAAGTAGGAGGTAGTTTATGAAAGTTTCATTAAGTTGGTTAAAAGATTTCGTAGATATTGATGTAGATTTAAAAACTCTTGCTGATAAGATGGTAAGCGCTGGTTGGGAAATCGAAGAGATTATAGAACAAGGCGCTGATATGAAAAACGTTGTTCTAGGCAAGATTACAAATATTGAAAAACATCCAGATTCAGATCATTTACAAATTTGCAAAATTGATGTTAATAAAGTTTATGACATTAATGCATGTGATAAAGAAGGCGTTTTTGAAGATGGACAATTACAAATTGTAACCGGAGCTCAAAATATTGCCGTAAACGATTTAGTTCCAGTTGCTTTACCAAATTCTAAACTTCCAAATGGTATGGAAATTAAGAAAGGAAAACTTCGTGGAGTTGTATCTAATGGTATGTTATGTTCAGGAGAAGAATTAAAATTAACAGAAAGTGATTACAAAGGAGCTTCTGTTTATGGAATTATGATCATGAATAAAGAAACAGCACCACTTGGAACAGATTTAAATGTTATCTTTGGAAATGATGATGTTATTCTAGATTTTGGAATAACTGCAAATAGACCAGATTGTAACTCAATTTTAGGTTTGGCTAGAGAAGTTGCAACAGTACTAAATAAACCTTTAAAAATGCCTGATTTTAGCTTTACAGCAAAGAAGGACATAAAAGTTGAAGATTATGTAAATGTAAAGGTTCATGATAATGATTTATGTCCAAGATATATGGCAGCTGCTGTAACTAATGTAAAGATTGGTCCATCATCTGAAAAAATTCAAAAGAGATTAAAAAGTGTAGGATTAAGACCTATATGTAATATTGTAGATATTACAAACTATGTTTTAATAGAAATTGGTCAACCTATGCATTCATTTGATCAAGATTTCTTACAAGGCCATGAAATCAACGTTAGACGTGCTGAAAATGGCGAAAAGATTACGACATTAGATGAAAAAGAAAACACTTTAGATAATTCAATGCTAGTAATTTGCGATGCTGTAAAACCTGCATGTGTTGCTGGTGTTATGGGTGGATTAAACTCTGGAATAAAAGATACAACAAAAACTGTTATCTTTGAATCAGCAAAATTTGCAAGAGATAATATAAGACGTACCGCTCGTACTCTAAATTTACATTCAGATTCTTCATTTAGATATGAAAGAGGTATAGACTTTGAATCTCAAAAAATGGGAATTTGTAGAGCACTTCATTTAATTCAAGAAATGAATTGTGGTGATATTGCTGATGGTATGTTTGATATTCTAGCAAAAGAATTAAAACCAGTTGAAATTGACACAACAGTTGATGAAATCAATAGTATATTAGGAATTGATGTTCCTAGTGATGAAATTGAATCTATTTTAAATAGATTACAAATCAAAACAACTATAACAAATGGAAAGATTCATTCAGTTGCGCCATTATTTAGAGATGATATTGAAAATGCTAATGATTTAGCAGAAGAAGTTATTAGACTTTATGGTTATGATAAAGTTATAGATTCTACAATGGAAGGCACATCTCATACACAAGGTGGTTTAAATCAAGAACAAAAGAATACTAAGATGATTAAAGAAATATGCGTTTCAAATGGATATAGTGAATGTTTAACATATTCATTCATTTCTCCAAAGGCATACGATATTTTGAGAATTCCTCAAGATAGTTCTTTAAGAAATTATGTAACGCTTTTAAATCCTCTTGGCGAAGATATGTCAGTAATGAGAACAACACTTTCTTATTCAATGTTAAATAATTTAGCAACAAATAGTTTAAAGAGTATTAAAGAAGCCAAATTATTTGAAGTAGCAACTGTTTATGAGCCAAAAGCACTTCCATTAAAGGAATTACCAAATGAGCATCAAAATTTAGTTATAGGTTCATATGGTAAAAATGAGGATTTCTATTCAATAAAAGCTGTTGTTATGGCAATTTTGGACAAATTTAAAATTCCAAATATAACATTAAAAAGATCAAATGTTCCATATTTACATATGGGCAAGAGTGCATGTGTATTTGGTGGTAATAACGAATATATTGGATATATTGGTGAAGTTCATCCAGAAGTAATTAAATCTTTTGATGTTAAAGAAAGATTATATTTAGCAGAAATAGATATGTCTGTGGTTAACAAATTAGCTTCATACAAGTACAAATTTGAAGAATTAGGTAAATTCCCACCAATAGAGAGAGATTTAGCCGTTGTAGTTGATGAAGATGTTGCTGTTGGAGATATTATTGCATCCGTTAAGAAAGGCGGCGGTAATATGCTAAGAGAAGTTTTAGTATTTGATATCTATAGAAATCCAATTCAACTTGGAGAAAATAAAAAGTCTGTAGCAATAAATCTTGTATTTAGATTACCAGATAGAACTTTAACAGATGAAGAAGTAACAGGAAAGATGAATAGAATCTTTACTAAGCTTCAAATGGAATTTAAAGCTGAACTTAGACAATAATGCTAGAAATACTTGCTCCAGTTGGCTCAATGAACGCGCTAAAAGCTGCTCTTTATTCAGGTGCAGACGCCGTATATTTGGGAATGAGCAAGTTCAATGCACGTCAAAAAGCTGAAAATTTTAATGAAAACAATATAAAAGAAACAGTAGACCTTTGCCATTTATTTGGGGTAAAGGTCTATATTACTTTTAATACCTTAATTAAAGACGATGAATTTTCTGATTTTGAAAAGGTTGTAGATATATGTGCTAAAGCAAATGTTGATGCCTTTATTGTTACAGATTTAGGAACGTTAAATATATTTAAAAAATACAATATTCCACTTCATGCCTCAACTCAAATGGGTATTCATAATTACGAAGGGGCCCTAATTGCTAAAAAACTTGGTTTTTCAAGGGTTATATTATCTAGAGAAGCACTTTTATCTGATATAAAGAAAATAAGTACGCTAAATATTGAAATTGAATATTTCGTTCATGGTGCTTTATGTGTTTCTTTTTCTGGTGGATGTTTATTATCTTCTTTTTTAAGCGGAGATAGTGGAAATAGAGGCCTTTGTAAGCAACCTTGTAGATTAATGTATAAAAGTTCTTTAACAAATGAAGAAAAATACTATTTATCTCCATCAGATCAATGTTTAATTGAGCAAATAAAGATTTTACAAGAAGCTGGTGTATGTTCTTTAAAGATTGAAGGAAGATTAAAAGGTGCTCAATATGTAGGAGAAGTCGTAAGACAGTATAGAAATGCTCTTGATGGAAAATTAGAGAATAACTATAAAGAGGAATTAAAAAGGGCCTATAATAGGGGAAATTTCACTTCAGGATACAACTTTGATTCTACAAAAGATATAATGAGCATTAGTGTTCAGGGAAATATTGGCGATAATATAGGAAAAATAGTTGGATATGAGGGCAAAGGACTAGTAATTCAATCAAAAAGAGGTTTATTTATTGGGGACGGAATTAAAATTTTTAATAATGACTTAGAGCTAGGTGGCTTTTTAATAGATAATATAAAAGAAAAAAATGGTAAATATATAGTAAATACTATAAAAAAATACCCAATAAATTCAGATATTCATTTAACGCTAGATATTAATCAGGTTAAAAAATATGAAAATATAAAGTTAAAAAGAAAAATAGCATTAAAATATCTCGTAAAAGAAAATGAGCCATTTAAATTAATTTGTGAATCAAATGGAGTAGTTGTTGAAAAATCTTTTGATAAAGTTTTAAAGGCAGATAATAAACCGGTAGATTGTAAAACTCTTGAATCTAAACTTTGTGAGATAGGAGATAGTAATTTTGTTGTTTCATCAATTAAAGGTGAACTTGTAGGTGATTGCTTTATTCCTATGTCTAAAATAAAGGAAGCAAAAAGAGAGATAATTAAAGAGCTAGAAAACGAAATTTTAAAAACTTATAATCAGCAAAAAATAAAAGTAAATTTTGACGAAAATAAATTAGAATTTTTAAATAATAAAGTTCAAAACAATACCTTTATTGAAGTTTCTGACTTAAATATAATTAGCCAAAATGTGAGTAAATATGAAGTTGTTCTAAATCTGAACAAAATTCAAGATTTGGGTGCTTATTTTATAAAAAATGACTTAAATTATAAGTATTTAGAAAAACTATGGCTTAAATTACCTAAAATCGCAAGAAATGGTGACGTAGATTTAATTAGAAAATTCATAGAAAATAATAATGAATTTATAAAAGGTTTTGTCTGCGAAAACATTTATGGATTAGAATTTTGCTTAGAATATAACAAAATTCCAATGCTTGGAATTGGAATGAATATGTTTAATAAAAAAGTTTGTAAAAACTTAAATGTTTCACTTGGAATAAATTCTTTAGAGTTATCTAAAAATGAACTTGTTGATAATTTTGTTTATTCATATGGAGTAATACCACTTATGACATTTACACATTGTCCAATTCAATTAAATACAGGGTGTAACTGTGCTAATTGTAAATATAAAGGTGATTTTTATTATTCAAATAGAGAAAATAACTTTAGGGTAGTAAGACATAAATTAAAATATTGTTATTTTGAAATGTATCATTCAAAAGTTTTAAGTTTATTAAATGAAAATATAAGATTGAAGTATTTAAATGCTGAAAACTTAAGCAGAAGTGAGCTTACTTCGTTGTTAAACAACGATATTTCTAATATTAATTCATTTAAAGGGCACTTTGATTATTTTGTAAAATAGAAAAATAGATAGGTTAGTAATTAAAATTTATTTATTAAATAAATCACTATGCGAACCGGTTCTTGCTAAAGTGAGAATTAGTTTATTATTTTCTATTTTATATACAAGTAGCCAATCTGGTGCAATATGGCATTCTCTAAATGTTTGCCAATTTCCAGATAATATGTGATCTTTATATTTAGGATCTAATTGTTCTCCGTTTGATAAATGGATAATTATATCATCAAGTAAATCTATATTTTGATGACGTTTGATTGCTAATTTGTAGTCTTTTTTAAATTGACTAGTCCAAACAACTATTAATTTACTCATTTTTTAAGTTCTTTTAATGCTTCTAATGCATCATAGCCTTTAATGTTTGGATCTTTAGATATTTTTTCAGCTTCTAGTAAGGCAAGTAAAGTTTCTTTGTTTGGTTCTTCTAACTTAACATCGAAAGGAAAACCGCCAACAACTAGGGATTTGCGTAAAAATACATTAATAGCAGTTGTAAGGTTAATTCCAAGTTCTCCATACATTGCTTCAGATTGCTTTTTTAAATCATTGTCTAATCTAACACTAAAATTTGTTGTTGCCATAATAATTACCTTCTTTTTTATTACATTATATATGCATTGCAATGCAAAAGCAATAAAATTGTGTCATATTGTTAAGATTTATACTTGAATGATGTTTGATTTAAACATAAGTTGAATCAGTTTTTAATATGTAAATGGTAAAATCAAATATGTTTTTTTGCCATTTAATAGTTTAATTTTGACAACTTTAACACAAACAAAAATTTTGTAGTATTATTAAGACAATAAGTAAATGTTTTAGTTCTACTTATAGGATAACCTTTTGAGAATAGATGGTCTTTTTTAGATCGTCTATTTTTCTTTAATTTCAAGTATTATATCATAAGGTTGTTTACAAAAATGGGAGTTTTATTATATTATTAATCTATGATTAATCAACAAACACTACAAGTTTTAGAATACAACCAAATATTAAAATTAGTTTCAAGTTTTGCATATTCAAAGCCAGCAAAAGAATCTATTTTAACTTTAACACCAAAATGTGAAATAAATCAGGTTATAAAAGATTTAGATTTAACAAAAGAAGCAGATAAAATGATGTATGAACTTTGTTTTAATGTTTCGTTTGGTTTTGATGATGTAACAGAACCGCTTGAACTTGCTCATAGGGGAAAAACTCTTAATTGTGAGCAATTACTAAAGGTTGCTAAACTTTTAAAGGTTGCAAAAAGTGTTAAAAAGAATATTCTATCCACGCCAGATAATGAATTGCCTTTATTAAAAGAGTATACCAATGCAATTTTTGTTGGGACAGATTTAGACGATAAAATTAATAGTTGTATATTATCAGAAACGGAAGTTTCTTCAAACGCTTCTCAAAAACTTGCATGGATAAGACAATCTATAATTGAAACAAATAGAAAAATAAGAGAAAAAATTTCATCCTATATAAGAGGCTCTCAATTTGAATCAATAATGCAAGATAATCTTGTAACAATTAGAAATAATAGATATGTTATTCCTGTAAAAACGGCATATAAGGCACAAGTTCAAGGTTTAATTCATGATCAATCTGCTACAGGTCAAACAACATACATAGAGCCAATAGCAATTGTTGAGCTTAATAATGAACTTAGAGAATTACAGTTACAAGAAGAAGCTGAAATTGAAAAAATCTTAAGAGGTTTATCTCAAGATATTGATGCATCTTTTTATGAGATATCTGAAACTTACGATACATTAATAAAATTAGATATTATTTTTGCAAAAGCTCAGTATTCAAGGTCAGTAAAGGGCGTTTATCCATTACTTAATGATAAAGGTTTTATAGATATAAAAAAGGGAAGACATCCACTTTTAGATAAAGATAAAGTTGTTCCTGTTTCTATATCTTTAGGGGAAAAGTTTAATACGCTTTTAATATCTGGTCCAAATACGGGTGGAAAGACTGTTTCTATTAAATTGGTTGGAATATTAACGCTTATGGCTATGTCAGGATTATTTGTTCCAGCGGGTGAAGAAACAAATATATCTATATTTGATGATATACTTTGTGATATTGGAGATAATCAATCTATTGAAAATAATTTATCTACTTTTTCAGCTCATTTAAAAACTATTATTGATATAACCAATAATGCTACAAAAAACGATTTAGTTTTATTTGATGAATTAGGTGCTGGAACGGATCCAGTTGAAGGAGCTGCACTTGCTATTGCGGTAGTATCTTATTTAAAAAATAAGAATATAAAAACAATAGTTACCTCTCACTATAAAGAATTGAAGGAATACGCTTACGCCACTGATGGTGTAAATATTGCCGGTATGGATTTTGAACCTGTAACATTTAAGCCAACATATAGACTTTTAATGGGCCAAACAGCATCTTCTAACGCTCTTGAAATAGCTAAACTATTAGGACTTAGAGAGGATATAGTTGAAAAAGCTAAGAGTTTAATATCTGATGAGGATAATAAATTTAATAATATTATTCGTGGAGCTGAAATAAATAGAAGAGAGGCTGATGCCTTAAAAGCTCAAGCTGAAGCGGAATTCTTAAAAGCACAAGAGCAAGTTAAAAAATATGATCAATTGATTAAAGAACTTGAGTTAAAGAAAGAAAAACTTGAGGAAAAATTAAGAAAATCTGCAAAAGAAGTTTTAGGGAATTATTTAGATGAGGCTGAAGAACTTGTTGAAGAAATCAAACAAAAAGTTCAAGAAGGTACGGAACAGGCTTTGTATGAAGCAAGAGCATTAAAGGGTAAACTTAATAGAATAGAAGTTAAATCTGATGAAAAAATCCATTATGAAAAAGCTGATGGTGAAATAAAGAAGGGAGATTCTGTTTTTGTTAAGTCATTAAATGAAATAGGAACTGTTTTAGATATAATGCCAAATAAGAAAGAGTGTACTGTAAAAATTGGCGTTTTATCTTCAAAAATGAAAATAAAGGATTTACAAAAAGCTAAAATTTTAAACGCTCCAAAGGAAGAAAAGAAAGTTTCAGTTTCTTTTAATGGTGGAGATTATTCATATAATATAACAAGTGAGTTAAATATAGTTGGTCAAAATTCAGATGATGCTTTATACGATCTTGAAGATTATTTATATAAGGCAAAAGCAAAAGGATATAAAGAGGTAAGAATTGTACATGGAAAAGGACAAGGTATTTTAAGAAAATATGTGCAAGACTATCTAAAGAAGTGTCCTATTGTAGAAAAGTATAGATTAGGAAACTATGGCGAAGGGGATACCGGAGTTACGATAGTTACTATAAAATAGCTTATACTTTGGTAATTTTAGTAAAATATGAGACATAATTATTGCTATCATAACAATAAACTTAAACCTTTGGTTCTAATAATTTTAGGATTAGCTTTTTTGGTGGATTTGATAAATATTTTCTTGATAGCAACAGCTATATTGTTTCCAATAGTGTTTCTTTATATTGCTCTTGATTATTTGTTTTTCCTTGCCCTTAGAGTATCTACTATTTATATGACATATAAGATTGAATATACATACTATAAAGGGGAGCTTAATGTTACAAAGACTTACTTTAGAAAACCTTATGTATTTTTGAGTATAAAAAAGTCTGAAATAAAGGATATAACACTATATAATGGTGAGCAAAATATAAAAAGTTTGTATTCAAAAACTTGTTTATATGACAAGTATTTAGTAGAATTATCAAATGGCGATAAATATATATTAAACTTAGATGATGTTTTATATTCAGCGTTAACTTGTGAGGATAAATATGATTTATTTAGATAATGCAGCAACAACAAAAATGTATGAAGAATGTTTAGAAGAATACAAAAAGTATTCTTGTGATATTTATTTCAATCCATCTGCATTATATGCACAAGCTTTAACTCCACTTAATGTTATAAATTCAGTTCGAGCAAATATCGCTAAAAAATTAGGATGTTTACAAGAGGAAATATATTTTACAGCTTCAGGTTCTGAAGGAGATAATTTGTGTTTACTTTCAACTATAAAAGCTAAAAAAGGTAAGGTTTTAATTTCATCTGTTGAGCATGCTGCTATAAACAATACTGCTTTAAGATTAAAAGAATTAGGTTATGAACTTGAATATATTAATGTAGATAGATTTGGTAGAGTTGATTTTAGCGATTTTGAGAAGAAAATGACACAAGATGTTGTACTTGTTTCAGTTATGCTTGTTTGTAATGAAACAGGGGCTTTAAATCAAATAAAAGAATTAGCAACTTATGCAAAATTAAAAAATAAAAACGTTATATTTCATTGTGATGGAGTTCAAGGGTTTGGTAAGGTTCCAGTAAACTTAAAAAACTTAAATGTGGACTGTTTTACAATGTCAAGCCATAAAATTCATGGACCAAAGGGAGTAGGTGCTGTATATATTAAAAATACAGTAAATCCAAGAACATTTATATTTGGTGGTGGACAAGAAAATAATATTAGATCTGCAACGGAAAATGTAGCTGGAATTGCTGCTTTTAACGTCGCTATAAATAAGACATTTGAAAATATTCAAGAAAAATACGCAAAAGCTAGATATTTACAAAATCACGTCATTGAGTTTTTAAATGAAAAAGTTGAAAATGTCATAATTAATACAAATGTTAATGCCTCGTCTCCATATATAGTATCATTTGCTTTGCCAAATGTAAGAGGAGAAGGTGTTGTTCATTATCTTGAGTCTAAAGATATAATCATAGGAACAGGTTCAGCATGTTCTGCTAAAAAAGGATTAAAGAGAATTCCTATGGCGCTTGGATTAGATTCAAAATATTACGATGGAATGCTTAGAATAAGTTATGATTGGGATTTATCTATAGAAGATTTAGATATTGCTTTAAATTGCTTATTAGAAGCTTTAAATAAAGAAAAGGAATTACATAAATAAAATGGGTCAAGTAATAGTTCTAAGAATTGGTGAAATATTTTTAAAAGGTAAAAATCAAAGTTATTTTGATAATAAATTAATGGATAACATTAAAAAGCAATTATCCGGAATTAACTATAAATTTAAGAAAAGTCAAAATAGATATTATATTGAAGAATATTCGGAATTTGATCAAGATGAGATTATAGATAGAGTAACAAAAGTATTTGGTTTACATTCATTATCTATTGCTTCAAAAATTGAAACTTCAATTGAAAACATTGCAAAAGAGATTTTAAATTATGCACCAAGAAGTGGCCAAACATTTAGAATTACATGTGTTAGAGCAGATAAAACACTTCCTTTAACATCATCGGAAATTGCTGCAAAAATGGGTGGTGTAATACTTGATAATGTTAAAGATGTTAAAGTTGATTTACATAATCCTGATGTAAATATAAATGTAGATATAAGAGAAAGAGGTTATACATATATTTATTCAGAAAAAATACTATGTGCCCAAGGTATGCCAGTTGGAGTATCTGGCCATGGCCTTGTACTAATATCTGGAGGTTTTGATTCTCCAGTTGCCGCATGGCGTATGGCAAGAAGAGGAATGAAGATATCTGCAATTCATTTTCATTCATATCCTCATACATCACTTCAAGCAAAACAAAAAGTTATTGATTTGACCCAACAATTAACAAAGTATTGTGGCAACATAGATTTGTATATAGTACCATTTACACAAATTCAAGAAACTATTCATGAAAAGTGTAAAGCAAACTTTATGATAACTATTATGCGTAGAATTATGATAAAAATAGCAGAGAAGCTTGCAAATCAAATTGGATGCGAAGCTTTAATTACTGGAGAGTCTTTAGCACAAGTTGCGTCTCAAACTGTTCAGTCTATAACATCAACTAATGAAGCTGTTAAGTTATTACCAGTATTTAGACCACTTATAGGAATGGATAAATATGAAATAATGGACACTGCAGAAAAAATTGGAACTGCAAACTTATCTAAACTTCCATATCCTGATTGCTGTACAGTATTTCTTCCAGATTTTCCTGTTATAAAACCAAAAATTGAGGTTGCCATAGAGGAAAATCAAAAGATTGAAAACGAAGAAGAACTAATTGATCTAGCAATAGCAAACTTGGAAAAAATCGAATTAAAACCAAATCTATAAAACTATTCCCTATAGCGAAACTGCCGGAAAATACTGTATGTTTTAAAGTAGGGAAGTGGTTTTAAATTTTCATAGGGAAGTACACTTTATATTAAAATTAAAACACTACATATAAAGATCCTTTTTAATAAATAAACTATAATTTCCATTTTGTAAACAGATAAAAATTCAAAAAACGAGGAATATTCGAAATCTCGTTATACGAATACTTTTCTTTAAATATTCAAAAATTTGGTAAAAATAGAAGTTAAATTTCTAAAATAGTTTTAAATTAAGTCAAATTTTATAATAAAAGATAAAAATAGAAAATTTTTGAGTAATAATATTTTTTTAAAATTTAAATTCAAAATGTCAATTTGAAAGGGACATTTAAACTAAAAGTTTGTTGTACTATGTAAGCGTAAAAAAATAGTGGAAGAAAAAATGTATATAGAAAATGAGTGAATTTTTCGAAAAATTATAAAAATATTTTTGAAAATTTTACACTAACAAGTTGTAAATACCAAAATTGGGACAATGTTTCCTTTACAAGTATCATTTTCACAAGTATAATTCTTACACTATATTTGTAATTGTTAGATTAAGTATAAATATAGAAATAAAAATTGTAGGAGGTTATATTATGGATTTCTTTAATAAAGATAGATATTTTAAAATGGGTGTTAAATATTTTAACGAGAATATGTATGGTGAATGCTTGCGTAATTTTAACATGGTTCTTACTTCTTCGTTGTATTCAGTAGAAGATAAAATCAAGTCTTTATACTACATTTCATTTTGTGAAGCAAATGGATATGACATGAAGAAAAATGTAGTTTCAGCTTATAAGAATTTTTCAGTAGTTCAAAAGTATGTAAAAGATGAAAATTATAAAAAATTAGCAGAAATTCAAATAAAGAAAATTTCTAATGGTGCTGTAAAAAAACTCGCTGAAGATAAGTCTTTTAATATAGCCTTTGTTAAAAAGATTTTGGTGCCAACATTTGGAGATAATCACCTATTTAAGGAAATGGTTATCAATCCTTTACTTATGAATCATGATAAAAAGACAATTGATGAAATATTAGATGCTTTTATGCCAAAATTTAATGAAATTAGCAAATCTATAAAAGATAAGAATAAGGTGGTTAAGCAGGAGAGCCCTTATAAAGGTTTTAATTTTACAAAACGTAATGATATAACTATTCTTGTAACTGAACTTAAAGACAATTTACATTGTGGAGATTTTAGTCTTGTAGGTTTTGTTGCTAATAGTAAAGGTCAAAGAGCATTTGTTACTAGAAGAGTATATGATAACTTTGCTATAAATGAAATTTATTATAACAATAAATACAATAATACATTTGTAGAATTTGCGGATTTAGCTGAATTAGATTTTGATGCTAAATTGCCATATAAGAGTGAAGATTATAGTATTCAACGCTTTGAAGACTATATTTATGCTTGTTTAATTAAACTTGGGTTTAATCATGAAAACTTAGGATATAATTTTAATCCAGAGATTATAAAGGAAGAAGCTAAAAATAAAAACGAATATGCTTTAACTTTACTAGGAATAAAAAGTGAAAGCGTAAAACCATTAAAAGAAGCTGCAAAACAAAACTTTACAGTTTCAATGGTTATCATACTTGAAAGATTTATTGATGATATATCTTTAAAGGAAGCAAAAAGATATTTAAAGAAAATAAAAGAAAGTGATTTAGTATCTGAAGAATATTATTTTGAACTATATAATAAAGTGTTCTTTAAGTTTAATGAGGCTATTTAGTTATGGAAGAGAATAAAAAATATTATTCTGTTACTACAAAATGTGGTCATGTAGGAAAAACTAGATTTGTAAAAATTTCTTTTCCAATTATTGCAGAAAGTAAAGAAGAAGCAGCAAAAATTGGAAGAGCAATGCCAAGAGTTAAACATGATCATAAGTATGCTATATTAAATGTAGACAAAATATCTTTTGAGGAATATAAGGCTTTAGAGGAGAAAAATAGAAAAAATCCATATCTAAAGTGTAAAAATAAACAGGAACAAAATAAGCTTTGTCAAGACTTACAAACTGAGCCTGAAGAAGTTTCTTCATATAGAGTAGATAAGAAAAAAAGAAAATCTAAAATTAGATATAAGCAAAAGTTAAGAAAGATTATAGATAAAGATACAGACCATAAAATAAAAAATTTTTAAAAAAATTGTAATTTTGTTATTCCTTATTTGTTTTAGCGTGCATCAATTGTTTGGCAAATCACCACATTTGATGCACGTTTTTAGTAGTTTTAAATAAAAATAAAAAATATTTTTTTTGTAATTTTTTTGTAATTTAATACATATTATAATGAAGCCACAAAGTAAAAAAGGAGAACGGATATGGTATCAGATGTTATTACAAAAAATATAAATAAGATATTTGTTATAATAAGCATTGTGTTCGTTGCTATTTTTGCTACAGCATACATTATTATTCAAGCTAACTATAATAAAGAAATGCAAAATGATCAGGCTATAGTTGAAGAACAAATAGAAAGCCAATCAATAAATGAAGCGAAAGCTGTAAACGATTAATAATTTTTTCATATATAACCCCCTAAGACACAACGAAAGTTGTGTTTTTTCTTTATTTTATAGTTTACCTTCGCGCGATAAATAAATATAATATATATATTATGAGTAAGAAATATAAAATTATAACTTATGGATGTCAAATGAACATTCATGAATCAGAAAAAGCTGCCGGTATTTTAGAAGATATGGGATATAGTGCTACAGATGATGAAAATGTAGCTGATTTAATTTTGTTTAATACTTGTTGTATTAGAGATAACGCTGAATCCAAAGCTTTTGGAAATATTGGTGCAGTTAAGAAGCTTAAGAAAATCAATAAAAATTTAATTATTGTTGTTATGGGTTGTATGACTCAACAAAAGGGAAAAGTTGACGTATTTAAAGAAAAGTATCCTTATGTAGATATTATTCTTGGTACTAATAACTTAAATATGTTAGATTCTGCTATCACACAAATACTTTCACATCCAAAGAGAAAGCAATATCTAATTGATCCAAACGATAGACCAGAAATAATAGAAGATGAGAGAGTATATAGAACATCTGGAACTAATGGCTGGTTAAATATTATGTATGGCTGTAATAATTTCTGTACATATTGTATTGTGCCTTATGTTAGAGGAAGAGAAAGATCAAGATCAATGCAAGCTATAATTGAGGAGTTTAAGTCACTTTTACAACAAGGTTATAAAGAGATAACTCTTCTTGGTCAAAATGTTAATTCATATGGTAATGATTTAAATGATGGCGTTTCTACATTTGCAAATCTTTTAAGAGAATTAGATAAAATCGAAGGAAAATATAGAATTAGATTTATGACATCTCATCCAAAGGATTTATCTGATGAAGTTATAGATATAATTGCCTCATCTAAACATATTTGTCATAACATTCATTTACCAATTCAATCAGGTTCAAATAAAATCTTAAAGAAAATGAATCGTCATTATACAAGAGAATACTATTTATCTAGAATTGAACATATAAAGAAGGTAATGCCAGATTGTGGAATAACAACCGATTTAATGGTTGGATTCCCATATGAGGATGAACAAGATTTCATGGACACAATAGATATTGTTAGAAAAGTTGGATATTCTTCTGCGTTCACTTTCATTTATTCAATTCGTCAAGGAACTCCAGCCGGAGAGTGGGAACAAATTCCTCCTGAGGTATCTAAAGATAGAATAATGCGTCTAATTAAAGAACAAAACTGTATGACAAAACAACAATCTAAAACTTATGAAGGCAAGGTTTTTGAAGTTTTAGTTGAAGATACTGTAGAGAAAAAACCTGGATTTGTTTGTGGTAGAACCGATTCTGGAAGATTAGTAACATTTGAAGGAACTAAAGATTTAGTTGGCTCATTTGTTAATGTAAAGATAAATAGATCACAATCAGCATCACTTTTTGGGGAGATTGTTAAATAAATGGCATTGTCACCTTTAATGCAGCAATATATGACCTTAAAAGAAGAGTATAAGGATGCAATAATATTATGCAGACTTGGTGATTTCTATGAAGTTTTTTTTGAAGATGCAAAAACTGTTTCAGATATTTTGGATTTAACGCTAACTGGTAGAAATTGTGGCCTTGAAGAAAGAGCTCCTATGTGTGGTATTCCATATCATGCATTAAACAATTATTTGCCAAAACTTATAAAATCAGGACTAAAAGTAGCCATTTGGGAGCAATTATCTGATCCAGATAAAACGCCAAAAGGTGAAATGGTTGAAAGGGGAGTAGTAAGAGTAATTACCCCAGGAACGGTAATTGAAGAGTCAATTTTAACAGAAAAAGATAATAACTATTTAGCAGCCGTTGCTTCAAATGATAAATTTTTTGCAATATCTTGGCTTGATGTATCAACAGGAGAGTTTAAAACAACAACTATCCCATTTAAGTCTATTTCAGATATTGAAGATATCTTACTTACTATTAAACCTGCAGAAATCATATGTGATGAAAAAACTTATATGATGGCAAAAAATTTGCAATCAATAAAGATGGCAAAATTGCCAGCATTCCAAAAATATCCAGAGCAAATGTTTAATGAAAAGACAGCAACGGATAAACTTTTAAAACAATTTAAAGTTTCATCTCTTCAAGCTTTTGAAATAGATAAATATCCATTATCTATAGAAACTGCAGGAGTTTTAATAGACTATATTACAACAACTCAAAAGAGAGATTTGTGGCATATATCCTCAATAAAATTTATTAGAACATTAGATTATTTAACAATAGATGCAACAGCAATGAAAAATTTGGAACTAGTTGAATCTATGAGAGATGGATCTAAAAAGGCAACGCTTCTTGGTGTATTAGATAAAACTCGTACTTCTATGGGTGCAAGAAATCTAAAACAATGGATTGAAAGACCTTTAAGAAATTCAACAATGATTAATGAAAGGCTTGATGCAGTTGAAGAATTAACTAAATCTACAAAAATTAGAAATAATTTATATGATTTACTAGCAAATATAAGAGATTTAGAAAGATTATCTTCAAGAATCGTGTATGGAAATCCAAATCCTAGAGATTTTATTGCAGTTGCTTCATCCCTTGAATTTATTCCAAATATAAAGAAAATTTTAAATCAATGTAGTAGTGAATTATTACAAAAAATTAATGCAAATATTGAGCCACTTACTGAACTATATCAATTATTATCATCAGCTATTGATGAAAATTCTTCAAGTGTAATTAGAGATGGTGGCTTTATAAAGAAAGGCTTTAATAAAGAATTAGACGAATATAAACTAGCTTCAACGGAAGGTAAAACATGGCTTGCAGATTTAGAGGCAAGAGAAAGAGAATCTTCTGGAATAAAAACCTTAAAGGTAGGTTTTAATAAGATATTTGGCTACTATATAGAAGTTTCAAAAGGAGCTTTAGATAAAGTTCCATTAAACTATGTTAGAAAGCAAACATTAACAACTGGTGAAAGATTTATAACTGAGGAATTAAAAACGATAGAAGATAAGCTTTTAGGAGCTCAAGATAAATCGGTTGAACTTGAATTAAAATTATTTGAAGAAATTAAAAATAAAGTTTTATCTTATATTCCAAAATTACTTTTAATATCTCATGCTATAGCAAATTTGGATACTTTGTTATCTTTATCTGTAGTTGCCGTTAAAAACAATTATTGTAAGCCAGTTATTAATGAAAAAGTAGATAAAATTGAAATTATTGATGGTCGTCATCCAGTTGTAGAGGAAATTAGTAAATCAGTATTTGTTCCAAATAATACGCTTTTAGACAATACTTTAAATAGAACAATGTTAATTACAGGTCCTAACATGTCAGGAAAGAGTACTTATATGAGACAAGTTGCACTAATTACAATTATGGCTCACATGGGCTCATTTGTGCCTGCTAAAAAGGCTGAAATTGCTATAACTGATAGAGTATTTACAAGAATTGGAGCGTCAGATGATTTAGCTTATGGTCAATCTACATTTATGGTAGAAATGATAGAGGTTGCAACAATTTTGCAAAATGCTACTTATAAGTCATTACTAATACTAGATGAAATAGGAAGAGGAACATCTACATTTGATGGACTTGCAATTGCTAGAGCTGTTATTGAGGATGTTTCGCAAAGAATACGTTGTAGAACTTTATTTTCAACTCATTATCATGAACTAACGGAACTTGAGTGTTTGTTATCTGGAATTAAAAACTATAAAGTTTTAGCTTGTGAAAAAGATAAGGGCGTTGTATTTTTACATAAAGTTATGACGGGTGGAACAAATAAGAGTTTTGGTATAGAGGTAGCAAAACTTGCTGGAGTTCCTATGAATGTAATAAAAAGAGCAAAAGAAGTTCAAAAACTTCTAGATAAGATTTCTGTTTCAACTCAAGAAAAGTCTTCTATGGATGAAAATAATTTACTTAATATATCTAAAGATAATGAATTAAGGGACAATTTGCAAAAAATTGATATGGATACTATGTCGCCAATACAAGCTTTTGCAAAATTACAAGAATTAATAGACATTGCAAAAAGGGAGAATAGCTAAATGTCAAAAATTAATAAACTAGATCCTTCCGTTTATAATTTAATTAGCGCAGGAGAAGTTGTTGAAAATCCAGCATCGGTTGTGAAGGAATTGGTAGATAATTCAATAGATGCAGGTGCAAGTGAAATTACAATTTCAATACAAGAAGGCGGAATAAAGAGTATATCCATATTAGATAACGGCTCGGGTATGAGTAAAGATGATTTATACCTTTCTTATTTGCCTCATGCTACATCAAAATTAAAAAATGCCATAGATTTATCTAATATTTCAACATTAGGCTTTAGAGGAGAAGCATTAGCCTCTATTGCTGCAGTTTCTCATTTGACAATAGCTTCAAACCAAGAATCAAATGAAGGAATAGGTTATAAAATAAAAGTTAGTGGCGGAAAAATTGAAGAAGAAAGTGAATGTGGAATGACAATCGGAACAGAAATAACTGTCGACAATTTATTCTACAATACGCCAGTTAGATTAAAATTTTTAAAAACTCCAAAGCAAGAAGAATCTTTAGTTAAGAATAAAGTTATAGCATTAATATTTTCAAATCCTGATGTTAAATTTAAATTTATAGTTGATGGGGAAGTTGAATTACAAACATCTGGGGGACTTGAGGATGCAATATACGAGATATATGGAACAGAGATTTCTAATAAGTTAGTTCCTTTTGATATTACATATAGTGGTTATAGAGCATACGGATTTACATCATTACCTGAACTTGCTAAACACAATAAGTCATTTGAGACTGTAATTGTAAACGGAAGACCAATACAAAATCAAAACATAGCCTTAGCTGTTATGCAAGCTTATGGCACAACACTTATGAAAAGAACTTTTCCAGTTTATGTTTTAAATTTGGTTATTCCATTTGATGAGGTTGATGTAAATGTTCATCCAACTAAACTTGATGTTCGTTTTTCAGACAATCATAAGGTATTTTCTACTGTTTATCGTGGTATTTGCCAAGCACTTGATAATCAAGCTAAAACCTTGGATTTAACTGAAATTTCAAAAACTGAACAAACATTTGAAACAAAAAATGAACAACAAAAACAAACATATGTTCAAAATCAAAACGAACAAACGTTTAAGCCTTATTATGCTTCTGAAATTTCTTATGAAATTAACTCTAATTCATATATAAATAATGCCATAAATGAAAATTCTAAATTAGAAAATTCCGAAAATTCAAAAGATATAGAAAATTCTAAATTAGAAAATAGTCAAATAAAGGCTAATAATTTATTTGAAAATAATAATAATTCAAATATTGATATTTCTAAAATAATAAGAAGTGATATTTATGATTCTCAAGATATTCTAAATAATATCAATAATTCTAAAATTGATGACTTTTATCCAAAATATAAAGTTATAGGACAGCTATTTGATACATATTTAATAATACAAGATGATGATAAGGCTTATTTAATTGATCAACATGCATGTCATGAAAAAGATTTATATGAAAAATTAATTAATTCCATGAATAAAAGAGAGGTTGTATCTCAACCTTTATTGATACCATTTATATATGAAACAAATGCAAGTCAATATGATTACATGTTAATGTTAATGGATAATTTAAAAGATTTAGGCTTTGATATTGAAGAATTCGGTAACTTAACATTTAAAGTAAATGAGATACCAGCATTTTTAGTAGATATTAATTTGTCTAAATTCTTTGAAGAATTATTGTGCGAAAAATCTACATTACAACAATTAAAAAATTCAGATTTATTTAAAGAAAAATTAGCTCAATATGCATGTAAATCTGCAATAAAAGGTGGAGATAGTTTATCTGAAGCTCAAATAAGAGAATTATTTAAACAAATGAAAAATGGTATTCCTACACAGTGTCCACATGGTAGACCTTGTATTTTTACCTATACAAAGAATGATTTAGATAAATTATTCAAGAGGATTGAATGAAAAATAAAATAATTATTATTGCAGGACCTACAGCATCTGGCAAAACTGAGTTAGCAATTAAAGTTGCTAAAATGTTGGATACTGAAATAATTTCTTGTGATAGTATGCAAATTTATAAGAAAATGAATATTGGAACTGCAAAGGCTACAATAGATGAAATGCAAGGCGTTAAGCATCACTTAATAGATATTGTTGAACCTAACCAAGAATATTCTGTTTCTGACTATCAAAAGGCCGCAATAAAGATTATTGATAACTTGCATTCAAATGGAAAAATACCTGTTATATGTGGT
Source organism: uncultured Christensenella sp. (assembly GCA_964478025.1). GTDB lineage: Bacteria > Bacillota > Clostridia > Christensenellales > UBA3700 > UBA3700. The sequence goes on along the minus strand of CAYZGK010000003.1, from coordinate 55,487 downwards.
GGAACAGGTCTTTATATTGATTCTTTACTTTATCCATTATCTATGGGTGCAAAGGATGATTCAATTAGAGAAAAACTTGAAAACGAATTAAAACAATATGGCCCAGGTTTTATGCATGATAAATTAAAAGCAATTGATCCAATTGAAGCTGAAAAAGTTCATGAAAACAATACAAAGCGAGTAATTAGAGCCTTAGAAATTTATGAAATTACTGGCCAAATAAAATCAAATCAAGAAGATAGAAAAAAAGAATTGTTATATGATACATTGCTTATTTGTTTATCTCCAAATCGTGAGGAACTATACAATAAAATAAATAAACGAGTTGATATAATGTTCGAAAAAGGTTTAATTGATGAAGTTAAAAAATTAATTTATGAAGATAAATATGATTTTTCAATGCAATCAATGCAAGCTATTGGTTATAAAGAATTTAGCGAATATTTGTCTAACAATATTTCAGAAGAAGAATTAAAAGAAATGATAAAAACTAACTCAAGACATTATGCAAAACGTCAAATTACATGGTTTAAACGTTATGAATTTGCAAAATTCTATGAAAATAACTTAGACGAAAATATTCTAATTGATATTAAAAAGTTTATAGAGGAATAATATATGGAAATCAATCAAAAAATTTTAGAATTTGTAAATAACGAAGAATCTAAATTAACTGAACAATATAAAGTTGTTTCAGATATAGCTTTATACAATCAAAATAAAGTTTTAGATGCTTTTCGTGAATGTGAAATTGCTTTAAGACATTTTTCACAAACTAATGGATACGGATATGATGATATTGGTAGAGATTCATTAGGAAAAGTATTTGCGAAAACATTTGGAGCTGAAGCTGCAATAGTTTCACCTTTAATTGTTTCAGGTACACATGCAATATCTTTAATGTTACAAAGTGTATTAAGACCAGGAGATGAATTACTTGCAATTTCAGGCGCTCCTTATGATACTTTAATGGAAACCATAAAGGGAGATAATATTGGCTCTTTAAAAGACTATAACATTTCGTATAAGCAAGTTGATTTAGTTAATGGTGATTTTGATTATGAAAAAATTAAACTTGCTATATCTAGTAAAACAAAAGCTGTATTCATGGGTAGGTCTCGTGGATATGAATGGAGAGATGCTTTATCTATTGAGCAAATAGAGAAAGTTTGTAAATTCATTAAGGAAATCAATTCAAACATAATAATTCTTTGTGATAACTGTTATGGTGAGTTTATGGATACAAAAGAACCTGTTCAAGTTGGTGCAGATTTGATGGCAGGCTCATTAATTAAAAATCCAGGTGGCGGTATAGCTCCAACTGGCGGTTATGTTTGTGGTAAAGCGAATTTAATTGAACAAGTAGGCTATAGATTAACATCGCCTTCAATTGGAACGGAAGTAGGCTCATATGCTTATGGGTACAAGGATTTTTACCAAGGATTCTTTTTAGCACCTAGTACGGTCGCTAATGCGGTTAAAGGTTCAATTTTAATTGGTAAAACATTTGAAGATTTAGGTTACGAAACCATGCCAAAACCTGAAAGTAAATGTAATGATATTATAAGATCAATTAAATTTGATACAGAAGAACAATTAATAGCTTTTTGTAGATCCATACAAGAAATATCTCCAATAGATAGTAACTTAACATTAATGCCATGGGATATGCCAGGATACGAAGATCAAGTAATTATGGCAGCAGGAACTTTCGTAGCTGGAGCTTCAATAGAACTTAGTGCGGATTCGCCTATTAAAAAGCCATACATTGCTTATGTTCAAGGAGGTTTAACTTATGAACATGTTAAATTGGCCTTGATATATTGTTTACAAAAATTAAAATTATTTTAAAACATAAAAAATGGGGCTAACAAGCCCCATTTGAATTTTTAGTATTTTTTTATCTAATATGATTTCTCATTAATCCAGTTGCAATTCCTAAAATTCTAAATGAATGATCTTGAGTTACGATTATGTCGTCCATGTCGGAATTTTCTGGATGTAACTTAATATATGAAGAGCAATTATAATATCTTTTTAATGTAACTGCTTCATTATCTATTTGAGCTACAACGATTTGTCCATTGTTTGCTGTATTTTGTGATTTGATTAAAACAATATCTCCATCTAAAATACCAATATCTCTCATAGATTCGCCTTTTACTTGTAGTAAGAAGTTTTGTCCTTTTAATGAGAAAAAGTCATTAGGAAGAGAATAAGATCTATCATTTTCAGTTGCTGCATATAAAGGCTCTCCAGCTGCTGTATTTCCTAAAAATGGAACGACTGTCATATTGCTATTAGAATTATCTATATCGATAAAATCATCAACATTATCAAGTCCAACAATCTTTAAAGCACGATTTTTATTATCAGATTTAATTAATCTTCCTTCCATAACTAATCTATCAATATAAGTTTTAGCTGAAGCTGTAGACTTAATATCACAATTTGATTGAGCTACAATTTCTCTTACTGTAGGCATATATCCTTTTTCTTTATAGAAATCTTTTAAAAACTTGAAAACTGCATCTGTTTTTTGAGCTGATTTAGCGTAGTGTGCCATAACTTTCTCCTAATTAATTTTGATTTGTTTAAGTAAATTTTATACAAATGTTCACTTTTTGTCAATAGAAAATATAAACAAATATTTTGTTTTATATATTAATTATCTTGATTTGAATCTGATGGTTTTAAATCGACATGTTGTACAGCTTCTTTTTTGATATTATCGGATATTGCTGCATAATGTTTTCTTGTTGTATTTACATCTTTATGGCCTAAAACACTAGCTACCATAAATATATCACGTGTATTTGTATACAAGTTTGTACCAAATGTTGTTCTTAATTTATGAGGAGTAATATGTTTTAGTGGCGTAGTTATTTCTGCATACTTTTTAACTAGTATTTGCACATTTCTTACGCCAATTCTTTTGTTTTTTAACGAAACAAATAGTGCAGGTTCGTCATCAAGTTCAGGATTTTGAGCTCTTTTGTCTAAATATGCAAATAAAGCATCACGTACTTGATCATTAAAATATACAATATCTTGATTTCCACCTTTTCTTGTTACTTTAAAAGCATTAATGTTAAAGTCTAAATCATCAACATTTAATCCAACAAGCTCAGATATACGAATTCCTGTACCTAAAAAGACAGTAATTATTGCTACATCACGTTCCTTTAAATCTTTATGGAATGCTTCGGCACGATTAGATAAACCATTACCAGTTTCAACATTGTCTAAAAGTTTTTCCATTTCATTGTTTTCTAAACGAATGATAGGTTTTTCATGAATTTTAGGGGATTTTACCTTTGAGGCTACATCTTTAGATAGTTTATCTTTATCAAAACAATATTTAAAGAAAGATTTAATTGATGAAAGTTTTCTTGCCTTAGTTTTTATTGTGTTTTGATATTGTTTATTATCAATTTCGTAATTACTAAGGTAAGACAAAAACATTTCAATGTGAGTTGAAGTAATTGTATCTAAATCCTCATAGGTTAAAAGTCTAACATTTTTTCCAACAAAACCATCAATTTCTTGGGTTAGAAAATTAAAGAATATTCTTAAATCTGTAGCATAACCAAGTCTTGTTAAAGGTGAGGTATATGATTCAATACCAATAAAAAACTCATTCGTGATAATTGGCAAATCTTTTTGAATATCACGTAGTTTGTGTATAGTTTCGATTTCACGTTGTTGGAAATAATTCTTATCGTTCATGGTTAAAGTATAAGATATTTATTTCGCAAAATCAACGCTAATTATTAGAATTCAATTGTTTTTTAAATATTAATCTAAATATGAATCTAACAAGAGGTCCTATAAAGAAAAATTGTAAACATAAAGCTACAGGAAAACATTGAAAAGCAAGCTCAATCCATTGTGTAAACCATTGTGCTGTAAATCCATTATGAATAAAAGTTACAATTAATGTTATTGTAGGAACAATTAAACAAACAGTGAAGCATTGAATAGATAAAATAATAAATATTGGCTTATCAACGCCTGGTGTTACGATTCTAAATGCTAATTTTTGCGCTAGTTTTGAAATAATAAAGAATATTAATACAAATACTATAGCATATTCGATCCACATTTCTTTAATAGCAAGTAAAAATACATTATAAGTAAGGCCACCCATCTTTAAGGCAATTGAATAAGCTGTCATACAATAAACCATAAAGAAAACCATAATTAGTGAAAAGATAAAACTTTGAAATTTTGTTTTTGGCATATTTTTTTCTCCTAATAAAAAAAAAGACATCAAATATGCTTTGGCCATCAGACATAAGCTAAAGCGATATTTAATGTCAATTTTTTTGTATATAAATTTTTTAACAAAGAGATTTTAACATTATTGATATTTATTATGTAAGCAATTTAAATAATTTTTTTAAACTTTTTTTATTAGATATTCATATAAGATTATTGAAAACTTCAAAAGAATAATTTATTGACAAAATAGTAAAATATTGAAAAACAATATATGAAGGATTTATCATATAAAATTGAAATTTTACAAATCAGACGAAATTTGAAATAAAGAAAAATAAAATAAAAATTTGGTAAAAATCAAGAAATAAAAACTTAAGGAAAAAGCCAAAAATAATTAAACATATTTTGAAAATGTTTTTAATTCATAATTAAAATTGCCTATTATTTCGCAAAGGTGTAATTTTGCGAAATGAAATAGAGAATCGGTCATTCAAAACAAAATGAGTAGTTTAGCTCAATTTTTCTTATACTCTACAGATTATAAATTCATAATTATAGTTATAAACACAATTAATTTTAATGAATTTTCTATAATAATTAATTTATGGACAAAATGTGAATAAAAAAGTAAACAAATGTAAACAAATGGTTTAATTCCCCTATTCTCTATTTTCTTTCTATTTAAAATTATAATTATATTTTTTACTTTATTGTTTTTTTTGCGTGCATGTAATATAATAATAAAGAGTTTAGGAGATTCAATGGATAATTCTGATGTAAATAAAGATTTAATACGAGATCATGTAGACACTATTATTCTTTCAACACTTGAAAATGAAGATAGATATGGTCTTGATATCCTTGAGGTTATACAAAAAAATAGTAAGGGGTTGTATGAATTAAAACAACCTACCCTTTATTCGTGCCTAAAAAGATTGGAAAAACTTGGTTACATTAGATCTTATAAAGGTGATTCTTCTAACGGAGCTCAAAGAGTTTACTATACCCTACTTGATGATGGTAGAAAATTTTTGGAAAACGATAAATATCAATGGGAATATTCTAGAACAATAATAAATGGTTTATTGTCTGCAAAAGATTTTGATCCAGAAGAAAAACCTCCTTTTGAGGCTTCAGAATTGCGCCCTAGAACAAAAAGAAACCCAAGATCTAATCCAACTGCCGAAGAAGCAGCTGATGTTGGTGAAATGCCTATTTTATTAGTTAATAATGATACAAATGAATCAGGTGAGGATGATATTAACCCAACAGTTTTACTTGTTAGAGATGAAGATACACCATCGTCTAGTGATTCAATTGAAAATCAACCAATAAAAAAGACTATAAATGGTCAAAATTACACTTTTGGTAAAGATACAGTTATATATGAACAAGATGTTGATTATGTAAATACTATGGAAGATATATTCTCAAATTCTAATAAAAATAAATTTGAGTATGCTTCCCCATATAATACTAATCAATTTGCTCCACCAATCATGGATTACGCTGAGCAATATTCTTTAGAATCTTTACAAAAGACATTCGCTTCTCAAGGTTTTATTATTAAACCTTATATTAAGAAAAATACGACGGAATATTACGTAAACAAGTATATTTATATAAATAGAATTTTAGGAGCTACTGCAGGCTGTGCATACGCCTTATATGCAGTTTTATTATGTTTCTTACATATTGTTTCAGCTTCTACCCTAAAAACTTCTGCAGGTTCTCTATTTATTGCTCTAGGACTAGGATTATTAGTTCCAGTTGCTTTTGCTATTAATTATATAATTAATCCAAACAAAAGAATAGCTGCTAATTTTAACCTAAAAAAGACGTTTATGTATACGTTGATGTTTATGGTAAATATTTTATTAGCAATAATTATAATAGGTTTTGGAGTATTTAAAGCAACATTTGTTAATCCAATATCTATCGTAAAACCTATTGTATTCCCTATAATTATGTTATTAACAATACCTGCGGATATATTAATTTATTCGTGGTTATATCATTCAACAAGATTCCACGTTAATTAATCGTTAACCTTTCATATCTACCATTTTTACAGTTTCTTTTGTTTGAATTGGAACATATTTATCTTGATAATAATTTTCTTGGTGAGTTGCAAAAGAACCATCACTATATACGTTCATAACAGTACAACCACGTTGTTTTCCGTAATTTTTAATTCCAAAGTATGCAATATAATCTATAGACATTCCATAACCTAATTCAATTCCCTTATATTTTATATGCATATTGTTTAAGTGATCATGTCCAAAGAATATGCCTTTAGTTGATCCTACTTCTAAAACTTTATCAAAAAGACCGTAATTTTTAGTACTTGGGTATACTTTTCCGCCTTCTTCTTTATTTTCACCATATAAATATTCAATATCGCTTGATGTTGAGCCACTTAAATATAGTTCACATGCTGTGCTCATCTCTTGTGGTGGCATATGGATATACATCAAAGAATTTGGCATAATTCCATTATTTATTTTCTTTAATCTATACATTTCACTTTCATACCATTCAACCTGATCTGCATGAATACAATCATAGTCTCCATTTATTAATTTTGAATCTTTTAATAAATTGTTTGTATCCATAAGTACTAGTGATTGTGTAATTTCTCCTGAAGTATTTTCAATATTTATAATGTAGTTTCCATATCCATAAACATCCTCAGGTCCACTCATAAATAATGAATGAGGATATTTTTCTCTATTTTTATAAACATCAGCAATTTTATCTCTTGAATAATACATATAGCTTTCTGAGTCATGATTACCTAAATTAGCAGCCCAGTAAACGCCAAGTTGCTCCATAAATTCGGCAATTAAAACTGCTGGTTTTTTATTATCTCCTGTTAATTCATAAGGAACTGAAAATGTTAAATCTCCTGTAATTAAAACTAAATCAGGTTTTTCATAGGAAATCATAGCAGCGACCGCATTAAATGCCATTCTATCTTTTGCCCAACTTGTAACACTTGCCGTTATGTGAAAGTCGGTGATTTGTAATATTTTAAATTCACTATCTGTTGTAAAGGTATAATAGCCTGTTTCTGTATCTAAATAAGGCACTAATTGATTATCATATTCAACTTTAGAAATCTTTGAAATAAAATTTTCATTAGAAGATCTTGCGATTGTGTTTGCGCAAAATACTAAACTTGCTAGTAATACTATAATTACTGGTATGAGTATTAAAGAAATTTTAATTCGACGTCTAGTCTTTTCAGATAATGCCATAAATGCTCCTTTTTTTTATTTATTATAAATATACTAAAGAAATTATAACATACAAATAAAATAAAAAAAATAAGCCTATAATCTATTTTTTTGTACTAAAGTTTACTTTTTCAAATGGATTTTTATATAAAAAAAAAGAGATTACATTTTTTCTTGTAATCTCTTGATGATTTTTGTTTAATATTCTAATAAGCAATATTATGACATTTGTTTTTGCATACTTATATCGCCATCAGTACACTTAATTGTGTAATTAAGTTGTCCCAAAAATTCATCCCATGTTGAACCCTTTGAAACAGCATTCCATTCTTCTTTTGTACCATTAAAGTTGATTGTTTCTATTACGTTGGATTGACGAAGAAATCTATTACCAATAGAAATATTTTTATTCATTATGGTAACCTCTTTAATATTAGAGTTATAATCAAAAGCATTGTCAGCAATAGTACTTACTGATTCTGGAATATAAATTTTTTCGGCTTGAACTGTTGTAATAGCATATGTTGCTATACTAGTTACTGGTAATCCTTTATATGTAGATGGAATAATTAATTCAGTTAATGATTTATCTAAAACATCGGTTACAGAATATCCTGTACCATCTGAATTTAATTCAAAACTTAAATATGTGCAATCTTCAACTTTATTATCCTTTTTATTCTTATTATTTAAACATATTACACATGTTAAAATAATAACTAGTATTACAATAGCTGCACAAACGCTTGCAATTATAATTTTATTTTTCTTAGTTAAATTAATCATAAATTATCTCCTTTTTTTTCTTTTTTTTAATTATACATAATGAAATAAATTATGTAAAGAAATTATAAAATTCATATAATAAAGAAACTTGGAATCGATGTTTTCAATTCCAAGTCTATTTTCTTAAAAGTTTCTTTTTTAGAATTTTAATTAGTTCCTAAGTTTTGTTCTTTCTCTGGAACCTTAACGTAAGTTTTCATTGAATTACAAAGATTCATTACGTGATCTCCAACTCTTTCTAGGTTTCCAATTAAAGAAATAAATACGGATGCGGCTTCAGCGTTACATATTCCTTGATTTAATCTAACAATATGATTTCTAGATAAAACATTGTAATAAGTATCTGTTAAATCTTCAGCAGCATCTATTTCATAATAATCTTTTAGTGTTTTGTTTTCAAAAGCATTAATGGTTAATGAAAGTTCACCATTTACAGCTTCTATCATTTCTTGTAACTCTTTCTTACAATCATCTGTAAAGTCAACACCTGCTTTAACCAAATCTTGAGTGTATTCAACAATATTTTCTGCATAGTCGCCTATTCTTTCGATATCTGAAATATTGTGGTAATATGCGGCGATTTCAAGCTCATTTTCATAAGTTATATCAAGGTTTGAAACTTTTACAAGGAATTTAGATAGATTTTTGTTTATAAAGTTTATATGCTTTTCTCTTTTTTCAAACTCTTCAATTTTAGATAAATCCTTATTTTGTAGCATTTCTTCAGATAATTGAAGATTTGTTTTTGCATCTTGTGCCATCTTAGTGATTTCTTTTCTTAACATTTCCATAGCGATTGAAGGTGTTTTTAAAATCAAATCGTTGATGTATGTAAACTTATTTGCAAACTCATCATTATCTTTATCTGACTTTTTATCTGGAACAATTAATGTAGCAAGTTTTGTTAATCCGTTAATAAATGGATACATTAAAATTGTAGTTGTTACATTGAATATTGTATGGAAAATAGCAATCTTTAAAGATATTGATGTAGCAAAGTCAGAACCAATTTTTAGATTTTCTAAGAAAGGAATTATATAGTTACCTGCTGCAAATAAAATTATACTAAATATTATTGTACCAATTATATTGAACAATAAGTGGATAACAGAAGCTCTTTTACCATTTGCAGATTGTCCAATAGATGCTAAAACTGCAGATATACAAGTACCGATGTTCATACCAAGTGTTACCATTATTGCTGGTTCAAGTTCCATTGTGCCTGCTGAACAAAGTCCAATTAAGATAGATGTTGTAGCGGCTGATGATTGAATAATAGCAGTAATTACAGCACCAATTAGTATTAATAGCATTTTGCTCCATACAGTGCTTCCTGAAATACTCTTTAATAGAACAGCAATTACTTTTTCTCCATTTTCATTTTCAATATTTGTTACACCTGACATTGATGAACTCATTACGCTTAAGCCTACAAATAGCATACCTACACCTGCAAGTATTGCTCCAATATTCTTTAGATTTGTCTTTTTAGACATTTGCATAAATGCACCTACGCAAGCCATTGAACAGAAAAATGCGGAAATTGGAAGATTTTGTAATGCAATTAAATATGCAGTCAAAGTAGTACCAATGTTTGCACCCATGATAATAGTTGTAGCTTGAACTAGTGTCATCATTCCCGTATTAACGAAACCTACGACCATGACGGTAGTTGCTGATGATGATTGTGCCATAATTGTTGTTACACAACCTGTTGCTATACCTAATATTTTTTTATCTGATATTTTTGAAAATAAATTTCTTAACTTATCCCCGGCAAATCCTTCCAAATTTTTACCCATAATATCAAGACCAATAAGGAAAGTACCCAAACCTGCTAAAAGCATCAATACTGATTTAATAATATCAATTGCTGACATTTTTTTCTTTTTTACTCCTTTATCTATCCCCGTTGATAGATTTATATATTTAAAAACCTTTATTTTTTCACTTATAAAAAAATAAGGTAAACAGTTAAACTGCCTCCTTATTTTGTATTTTTCGCTATTTCTCCTGTTGCTAAAGCATCACAACGATTGTTATATTCGTTATCAGCGTGACCTTTAACTTTTATAAATGTCAAATCATGAATTCCCATTAACTCAACTAACTTTTCCCAAAGTTCAACATTTTTAACATCTTCTTTGGATTTGGTACGCCAATTATGTGTTTTCCAATAATCCAGCCAACCTTCATTTATGGCATTACACAAATATGCAGAATCCGAATACAAGGAAACCTTACATGGTTCTTTTAAAGCCTCAAGCCCCTTAATGGCGGCCAACAATTCCATTTTATTGTTGGTAGTAGATTTATCAAATCCAGACAGTTCTTTTTTATTATTCATATACATGAGCAAAACTCCCCAACCTCCTGGACCTGGATTTCCTGAACATGCGCCATCGGTGTAAATCGTAACTTCTTTCACTATTTAGATAACTCCTCTGATCGCATCTTGCACTTTTTAATTGCGGTTTTTATTGTACTATCCATTTCATTTTGTCTAAATGTATCTATAGCTTGTATTGTAGTTCCGCCTTTTGAGCATACTTTATCAATTAATACAGACAATTCATCACTTGAATTTTCTACCATTTTTACTGCACCTTTTATTGTTTGAAGTGTTAATAATTTTGAATCATCAAAACTTAAACCACCTTCAACTCCTGCATCTATCATAGCTTTAATAAAATAATATACGTAAGCTGGACCAGAGCCAGAGATAGATGTTACAGCATCAAACAAACTCTCTTCAACAAAAGCTGTTTTTGATGAACAAGCAAATATATCGTTAACAAAATTATTATAAATATTGTGATATTTATTTTTAGCAATACAAACCATGCCTTCTCCCACTGAACATGGAGTATTTGGCATAACTCTAATAACTGCTGTATTTTTGTTAAATAATTTTTGAATATTTTCGCTCTTAACTCCTGCCATTATTGAGATTACGCATGAGCATTTAGCATTTTCAAATAATTTATCTTGAGATAATTCTTTAAAAATTTGTGGTTTTACTGCAAGTACAACGTATTCACAATTTTGTAGAATATAGTTATTATCTGTAATAATTTCTATTCCATTATATGTACCACTGCTTGAATTTCTAGACATTATCATGTCTGTTTGCTTTAGATAGTTGGATTTAATAATGCCATCAGATATGGCTTTTGCCATATTGCCTGCACCTATAAATCCTAATTTGTATTTTAGTTCCATAAATATCCTTTCAAATTAACCTTTTTTATTGACACGCCGATTTTTCGCCTATATAATAATAATGTTTTTTACATAGGGGAGTGGCCCAATGGTAGGGCTACGGTCTCCAAAACCGTCGGTTGCGTGTTCGAGTCGCGTCTCCCCTGCCAAATGCCTTTTAATTTATTTAAAGGGCAATTTTTTTTGTCAAGGTTTGCTCAAACCTAACCTTATTTAGACATTAACTTGTCCTGTTGCTCCTAAAATTTCACTATTTTCCTTTAGAATAGGATTAATTACTTCATCTATATATTCTAAAGTTTGTTCTTTTGCTCTTCCAATAAAGTTTACTGGATCTAATATTGAGTCAATTTTATCTTTTATTGCATCAAAAGCAGGATCGTTTTTGATTCTTTCTATTAAATCATTATCCTTTCCAAACTTTTTAACTTGCATTGCTGCATCCATTGAATGAATACGAATTCTTTCATGTAATGCTTGTCTATCTCCACCAGCTTTAACACATTCCATTAATATAACTTCTGTTGACATAAATGGAAGCTCTGCCATTACTCTCTTTTCTATAACTTTATCGTAAACAACTAAGCCATCTACAACGTTCATGTAGATTTCTAAGATTGCATCTATAGTTAAGAAAGCTTGAGCCATAACTAAACGTCTATTTGCAGAATCATCAAGGGTTCTTTCCATCCATTGAGTTGCTGCTGTTTGAGCGGCATTTTCCGGAAGTGTCATAACATATCTTGATAGTGAACAAATTCTTTCACTTCTCATAGGATTTCTCTTATATGCCATAGCAGATGAACCAATTTGCGTTTTTTCAAAAGGTTCCTCTATTTCCTTAAAGCTTTGAAGTATTCTTATATCATTTGCGAATTTATATGCTGATTGAGCTACTTGAGAAAGTCCAGATAAAATGTTGTAATCATATTTTCTTGTATAAGTTTGACCTGATACTGAGAAATATTTTTCAAATCCCATCTTTTTAACAACAAGTTCATTTAATTTTTTAACCTTTTCATGATCTCCATTGAATAAATCTAAAAATGAAGCTTGAGTTCCTGTTGTACCCTTAACTCCTCTAAGTCTTGTATTATCTATTAAATATGTTAAATTTTCGTAATCTAATTGTAAGTCTTGTAACCAAAGAGTTGCTCTTTTACCAACTGTTACAAGTTGTGCTGGTTGTAAATGTGTATATCCAAGTGTAGGCATTCCAGCGTACTCTTTTGCAAATTTGGATAATTTATCCATGACATTAACAAGCTTATTTCTAACCTTTATTAATGCATCATGATAGATTATTGCATCAGAGTTATCTGTAACAAAGCAAGATGTTGCTCCTAAGTGGATTATACCGGCTGCAGATTTTGCTTGTTGGCCATAAGCGTAAATGTAAGCCATAACATCATGTCTAACAACCTTTTCTCTAGCTTTTGCTACATCAAAGTTTATATCGTAAACATATTTTTTTAATTCATCAATTTGTTCTTGAGAAATTTGTTCTAAACCTAATTCTTTTTCAGATTCGGCTAAAGCAACCCACAATTTTCTCCAAAGAATCATTCTTGTTTCTTCAGAAAATTGTTCTAGCATAGGCTTGGTAGCATATCTAGTAACTAACGGATCTACGTAAGAAAACTCCATGTTGGACTCCTAGTTAATTAAATTCTTTTTTATTATATATTATTTATATTCTATTTAACAAATAATTATAATGAATTTATTTTACATGTTAATTAATTTATTGCTTAAGTTTTACTCTCTTACTAAAAAGATTTTGAACTTTAAGAACAATATAATATATGCTTCCTGGAATAAATCCAATTAAACATATAAAACCTTCAAGATAAAATATTCCAATTTGTCTAAAATATCCAAAACTTCGTGCTTGCTCGTCTTTAGCTAAATTAATAACTATGATAACTACTTGAATAAGTAGTAAACTTCCCATAATTATGTAGCTTATATTTGAAAACAAGTTAACATTAAATTTCGTAATTTTACTAAAGGTTTCATAGTGGTCTTCAGTATAGAAAATTTCAACTACATTACTATCACTATATGCATAAACAAGTCGAATTGTTCCTCTTGATTGTGACTTATAAACTTCAAGCCTTGATTTATATAAATCAGCTTCTCTTAAATTTGTGTTTTGAGTATAGTTAACAATATTTCCTCTATACTCAAAGTTATCTCCACCTATATTTTTTCCAGATTTTAGTAATTTATAATCTGAGTTCCACTCATTTTTTTCTATGAAGTTTACAGGAAGTTCATTATATTTATATAAGTATGCAGCAACGTAGTTTTTTGAACTATATTTTTTCCCATAAGAGACATAGTGATGAGTAGATACTCCAAGCAATAAAAATAAAATAGTTAGTGCAGATAAAACTACAAAAACTATTTCAAATATTGCTAATTTTTTTTCTTTAAAGAATTTCATTATTCAACGATTAAATCTAAGAATTTAAAATTAATACAATCTACTATTCCCCTATTTGTTAAACGTAAATTAGGGATACAAGCAAGGGATGCAATTCCCATTGTCATAAATGGTGATGGAAGTTTACATCCAACCTTATTCCATGCTTCTTCAATATTTTTAATTTTATTTGACATAACTTGAGCATTTTCTTCACTCATAAGTCCTGCAACTGGAAGCTCAGCAATTGCTATAACTTTTCCATTTTGCACAACTACAAGTCCGCCACCACAATCAATTAAAGCATTAGCAGCTACTGCCATATCTTTTTCATTTGTTCCAACAACAAGCAAGTTATGGGCATCATGTGAAACTGTTTGAGCAAGTGCTCCTTCTTTTATACCAAATCCAGTTAAAAAGCCTTTACCTACTTTTCCTGTTCTATGGTGTCTTTCAAATACAAAGGCTTTTAATACATCTTGACTTACATCAGCCTCAATGTTTCCATTTACAACTTTTAATTCTTTAATATCTTCAGTTGTTATTGTCTTTCCGCCTTCAACAGATATTGCTCTTACTTTAACTTTTTCCTTATTTGATGGAATTATAAAATCTTTTTCAGTTAACTTATCTAAATGTACTGTGTTATATGCATCCTTTGGATATGAATACTTACCAAATTCAATTATAAGCTTTCCATCTTTTGCAACATACTCACCATCAATAAATACATCGGTTATATGACAATTTTTAATATCATCAATCAAAACCATGTCTGCGCATTTGTTTGGTGTTATAGAGCCCATTTCGTGCTCTAGTTGGAAACATGTAGCAACATTTATTGTTACCATTTGAATAGCAGTTATAAAATCTATTCCATATTCTTGTGCTTTTTTAACAACTCTATCTAGATGCCCTGGGCCTACAAGGGTGTATGGATGAGAATCGTCTGTACATAAATGAGCAAATCTTGAATCTACTTCATGATTTGTTATAGCTTTAGATACTTCAACTAAATCGTGCCAAGCTGAGCCTTCTCTAAGTTGTGCGTACATGCCAAGTCTCATTTTTGTAAGTGCATCAATTTCTCTTACTGATTCGTGGTCGCATCTCATGCCGGCTGCTATATATGAATTAAGCCCTGAACCTGTCTCTGGAATTGTATAGTGACCTGTTGGACATTTATCTGCCTTTAGTGTTTCAGCAACTATTGCATGTGGTCCATTTTCATTATTTTGTATTCCAACAAAATTCATCATCTCGCCAAGACCTACTGATTCTTTCCAAGACATTGCTTCTTTTACATCTTTTGGAGTAACTTCAGCCCCAGTGTCTTCAAAGCCAGGAACAGCTGGAACACATGATGGAACACAAAGCATAGCTTTAAGTGGAGTTCTTTTTGAATCATCAAGCATGTATCTAACGCCCTTTAAGCCAAGAACATTGCAAATTTCATGAGGATCAAAGAATATTCCTGAAGTTCCATGAGGTATTACTGCTCTTGCATATTCTCCAACAGTTAGCATTGAAGATTCAACGTGCATATGACCATCCATAAATGATGGAGCTAAATATTTTCCATTTGCATCAATTATCTTTGTATTTTTCCCTATACAGTGACTTGCATCTCCAACGTAGGCGATTCTTCCTTTTGCTATGGCAACCATAGTATTATCTATAATTTCATGAGTACATACATTTACAAGTTTTGCGTTTTTAATAACAAGCTCTGCTTCTTTTCTTCCCATAGCAACATCAACTAAGTCTTTTGTTACTTCATATAATGGGTATTTACAAAAATAATTAATCATATTAACCTCTATTAATTTAAACTAAATTCCATATAAACTGGCTCATGATCAGAGTATGCAAAACCATCAAGATTTTTATTTCCTTGCTTTGTTTGTATATTTTGAACAAGAGATACTGTTATGTTATTTGAAACAATGTATCCATCAACAACGCATACAAATGTATTGTTTGGATCCCACTCTACATCGTTATTTCTACAAGTTGGATTAGAATCATCAGCGTAAACGGAATATCCATCAATAAGTTCTGATGTGCCATCTTCGTTAAAGAAGTATGCTATCCAATCTGGAGCTTTCTTTGTCATGTTAAATGCTCTATTTTCGCTTGTGTAAGAAAATGATGGATTATATGTAATTAAGTCATGATTATAGTCACCACCTACAATTACGTAATCTCCATTTTCTTGGCATTTTGTAAGGAAATTATTTAATTCTAACATTTGTTGTTTTCTAATTGTGCCACCACTATCGTAAGCTGACATATGTGAGTTTACTATATATAAAGTTTTGCCATTTGAAACGGATATTGTATTTACAGCAAAACATCTATCTAAATCAAAGAATTTAGACATAGAATTTGAGATAGTATATTCGTATCTATTTGCAGATGAAACCTTATATTTACTCATAATAGCAAGGCCTGCTTGAACTGAACCATGCATATCATATAGTGGATATGGTAAAAATGTGCTATGGAAGTTTGAGCAGAATGTTTGATCATATGTAGTAAAATTACTTGTAATTTTCTCATATTGATTTACATGGTATGAACGAGTTGAGTTTGTATCTACCTCTTGAAACAAAGCAAAATCTGGAGATTTTTCTTGTATAGTTTTAATAGCACCATTTGTATTGAAAAGAACATCATCTTTAGATAAAGCTTTTCCATAGTGTCCTACAGTTTCATTACCATTGTCATCATATCCTGAATCTAAAAAGAACGTATAATTTTGAGAATATGCTCCAAAGCCTATGTTATATGTCGTTATTGAGTAAGTTTCAGACGTATTAACTGATTCAAGCGTTGAATTGCTTGTTACATCTAATGATACATTACCAATACGGGAATATGAAGCAACGATATATAAAAGATAACCGCCAACTATTACTATTATTAAATCTATAACAATATTTATGGATATAAGCGTCCAAAAGACGGGACCATGTTTTTTCTTTTGCTTAATTTCTTGTTCCATATTTTACCTCTTGCTTTCAATTATATTGAAAATTATGGGATTTTTCAATAATGTTAAATAAAAACAGCTTACCTAAATTTAAGATAAGCTGCTATGTTTTCATTATGTTAAAAAATTTACTCTTTTGTTTTAAAATCCTCACCCATTTCTAAACCATTTGCATATAAATCATAAATGGCTGTTTTATAAATGGCATCTGGAATCATTAATATTTTCATAAGTATTCCAGGAAGTATACCAAATATTTTTGTAATCCAATATAAAACTACTCCAATTATTGGCCAGCTTGATGGTATTACAAATAATAACTGTAAAACTAAATCAATAAAAGCAAATAATGCATATGGAATAATAAATAGTATTATAAAGAAAGCTTTTAGTATTTTATAAAAAACGCTTTTGATATCTTTATCAAATCTTAATATCAAAGAAAACTTATATACAAAATAAACTAAAATATCTTTAAAAATCATAGATTTTCCTTTAACTTTTTAGCGTTTTCAAGCATTTCAATTGCATGAGGTCTTGCGGTCTTTTCTGAAGTTTCCCCACCTACAAGTCTAATTATTTCATTAATTAAGTCGTCTTTTTCAAGCTTAATTATCCTTGTTTTTGTTGTTAAATTATCTGAATTTTTTACAATTAAGAAATTTGTATCAGCAATTGATGCAAGTTGAGGAAGATGAGTTATTGCTAAAACTTGTTTATCTTTAGATATAGAATAAAGTTTTTCTGCAACTACTTGAGCAATATGACCAGAGATTCCTGTATCAATTTCATCAAATATCATGGTATCTATTCCGTCTAAATCAGATATTGTATTCTTTAAGGCAAGCGTAAATCTAGATAATTCACCGCCTGAGATAATCTTAGTTAATTCTCTTGGAGGTTGACCTTTATTTGCTGAGAATAAAAATTCCATTTCATCAAGTCCATTTGCAGGTATTGAATCAATCTCATCAATTAATGGGAATTCATTAAATTTAGCAACAAACTGAGCATCTTTCATACCAAGCTCTTTTAATTCTTTTTCAATCTTTAGTGATAAATCAAATGCAACATTATGTCTTATATGAGATAACTCTTTTGCGTTTTTATATAAATCTTCAAATAAGTTTTTCTTGTCAATTTCTAAATCTGCAAGTTTTTCTTCACCATTATTTAAAAAGTCATATTTATCTTGAATACTACTTAGATAATCATTAATTTCTTGCTCAGACGCCCCATATTTCTTTTTAATTAATCTAATTTTATTTAATCTATTTTCTATTTGATTAGCCTTTTGTGGATCAAATTCAGAAGATTTTGCAATATCCTCTATTGTTTCTCCTGCATCTTTTAAATCTATCTTTGCAGATTCTAATCTTGAGATAATATCTTCAAGCGAAGAGTCAAACTCTACAACTTTATTTAAGGCCTTAATAGCGTTAGATAAAAGCAAGTTAACATTTACATCACTAGAACCATTTAAACTCTCATATGCTTGTGATAGAGATTCAACAAACTCTTGGGAATTATTCATTTTACTTCTTAAAGCTTTTAATTCCTCTTCTTCTCCATCTTTAAAATTGGTTTCTTTAATTTCATTTATTTGATATTCATAAAGTTCAAGATTCTTTTCTAAATCATCAAGGTTTCCATATTCTTTTAATTTTTTAAGGGTTTCCTTGTAATCTTTATATAGTGCCTCTTGTTTATCTTTAAGTGGTTTTATTTTATCTAAGCCATAGTTATCTAAAATCTCAAGATGCATACTTGGATTCATAATAAATAAGGCGTCGTTTTGACCATAAATATCTACAAGTTTTGATGTTAATTGTCTAAGCATAGAAAGAGTTACTTTTTGACCATTTATAGAACAATTGTTTTTACCATCTATGGTCATTGTTCTTTTTATCATAAGCTCATCTTCTTTTTCTATCTCAAGCTCATCTAAAATATCATAGATTTTATCGTTATCAATATCAAAAAATGCGGTAACTGTAGCACTTTCTTCACCATATCTAATTAATGTTTTATCTGCTCTTTTTCCAAGTACGAAATTGATTGAGTCAATTATTATTGACTTACCTGCACCAGTTTCACCTGATAAAACATTTAAACCTTTAGAAAATTCAATTTCTAAAGATTCAATTAATGCGATATTTTTTATAGAAAGTGTTGTTAACATAATTAAAAGAAACTCTTTAATGTTTTGGCTATAAGTTGTGCTTCTTCCGTATCTGTTGCAACAGCAATGATACAATCATCACCAGCAATTGATCCTAAAAGTGTTTCAAAATTTTGTTTGTCTAAAAATGCTGCAGCTGAATTAGCAGCACCTGTTACTGTCTTTATAACAACGATATTTTGGGCTGTTTGAATAGAAAGAACAGATTCTTTAAATAAATTACCAAACTTTGCAGAAATACCATCTGTTGTGTATTTTACTTGAGTATATTTAAACTTTTTCTTTTCGCCATGCATTTTAACAAGGCCAAGTTGTTTAATATCTCTAGATACTGTTGCTTGAGTAACGTCAAAGCCTTGCTCTATTAGTTTATCTACTAATTCTTCTTGTTTTTCAATTTCATTCTCGGCAATTATTTCTAGTATTGCATTTTGTCTACGATTCATATGTAACACTCCATAATTTTAATTTCTTTGTTATCTTTTGGTAGAAATTGTTTGAATCATTTTCAAACTTGATAAACTTAACATTGTTCTTAGTCTTTCTAAGTAAAACTTTTGCATTCTTACTATTAAACTCTTCAATGTTTTTACCATCTACAATCAATTTTAAATTTTTAGAATCAGATTCTATTTCAACAACACAATTATCATTTATAACAAGAGGTGCTGTTCTTACTGGATATGGGCAAATTGCGTTTATTATAAATGCATTAACATTTGGCGCAATTAAAGGACCATTACAAGATAAAGAATATGCAGTTGAACCAGTTGGTGTTGAAAGCATAATTCCATCGCCTTTTGTTGATACAGCATTTACTCCATCAATTTTTACTCTAAATGTTGAAACTTCCGATGTAATACTTGAAGATAAAACAATTTCATTTAAAGCATTAAGCTCTATATTTTCAGTTTCAATTTTTACAACAGCTCTTTCTACAATTTGATATCTACCATTAATTAGATCATCAAGAGATTTTTCTAAATCTTCTTTAGAAATTTCAGTTAAAAATCCGATTTTACCGCAATTTACACCGACAATTGGCACTTGCTTTTTTTGCTCTCTTACAACTTTTAAAACTGTACCATCGCCACCAAAAGTAATTATTACATCACAATTTTTAGCAAGTTCAGATATATCTACTTTTTTTACATTTAGTAGATTATCATCAGTATTATCTGCAAATACAACATCAATGCCTTTTTTAATTAAAATACTTGATGCAAGTTTTGCGTAATCTTCATTAATATCCTTATGGTTGTTTGTATAAATTCCAATTTTCATATTTATAATTATACATACATAAATAAATTTATGCACTACTTTAATTTGCTTTTTTAGATAATAAAATTAAATATTCTTTATTCTTTTCAGGTTTTATTGGAGCATTTGTAATTTTAAGTGGAGTTAGTCCTATATCTTTTGCATAAGATTTTATATCTTCAATGACTTTATCTATTACTTTTTGAGATTGAACAATTCCCTTTTTAGATAGATATTTTTTGCCACATTCAAATTGAGGCTTTATAAGTGCTATTATCTCTCCATCATCTTTTAAAAGTTTTGAAACATTTTCAAGAATGTAAGTAAGTGATATAAAAGATACATCAATAGACATAAAATCGGCCTTTTCACCAATATCGCTTGGAGTTATAAATCTTGCGTTTATTTTATCTTTAATTATAACTTTTGGATTAGATTTAAGCGTTTCTGAAAAAGCACACTCACCTACATCTACTGCATATACCTTTTTAGCCCCATTTTGTAGCATACAATCGGTAAAACCACCATTAGAGGCACCAATATCTATACATACCTTATCTTTAACTGAATAATTAAAATCTAAAAAAGCTTTTGCAAGTTTATCTCCGCCAAGTGATGCGTACTTAAAATCCTGCATAATTTCAATTTTATCTAACTCTGTTACATCAAAGGCTGGCTTATTTACAATTTTTCCATTTACTAAAACAAAATTTGACTCAACTAACTGCTGAGCCTTTGTTCTTGAGATGTTGTTTAATTTAGATAAATATAAATCTAATCGCATAGAGATTTTACGTAATCACGAAGTGAATATGAATCTAGTCCATTTTCTTTTAATAAGTCTGCTTGTGATGCGTTCTTTAAGATTTTATCGTTAATGCCTAAAATATGAAGATCTACATCCCTAATGTTATTTAAAACGTAATATTCCGCTACTGCAGCACCAAATGAGCCAGAGATAACGTTGTCTTCAATGGTTATGATGGTTTTATCTTTAATATCGTTCAAAATGGCTGAATCAAGTGGTTTAACAAATCTTGCATTTATTAAAGATACTGGAATATTCATTTCATTTAAAAATTCAACAGCGTGCGATGCAACAGATACGCAAGTAGCTCCCATAGCAAGGATAACAAATCTACTATTTTTCTTTTGAATATATTCCCACTTTCCAAGTTCTATTTTTTCATGCTTTGCATAATCTATTCTAACGTTTCCTTTTGGATATCTTATAGCCATAGGACCAACGTAATTCTTAGAGAATTCAAGCATATTTTCAAGTTCCATAGAATCTTTTGGACAAGCAATAACCATATTTGGCATTAATCTTAAATATGCAATATCGTAAATTCCTTGGTGAGTTTCACCATCGCCTGATACGATACCTGCTCTATCTATACATAACTTTACATTTAAATTAGATAGGCATATATCATGTAAAACAGAATCAAAAGCTCTTTGAAGGAATGTTGAGTAAACAGCAAAATAAGGTTTTTTACCACCAAGTGCAAGACCTGAGGCCATAGAGGCTGCATATTCTTCACAAATACCAACGTCAACAAATCTATCTGGATTCATTCCCTTAAATACTTCAAGGCCTGTTCCTTCTTCCATAGCAGCAGTTATAGCAAAGATATCTTTATCATCCTTTGCCATCTTTGCAAGTTTTGTTCCCATAATATGTGAAAATGATGGTTTTTCCCAATGTTTTGGAGAATAACCATGGTATTCTTCTGGATTTAATTCTGCTTCAATAAGTCCCTTACCTTTTGTTGTTTTAACATGAAGTACAATGGATTTTTTACACTTTTTAGCATATTCTAAAGCGTTTATTAACTCTTCTATGTTATGTCCATTTATATTGCCTAAATAATCTAGTCCAAACTCATTGAAATTAGGACCAGATGCTGTATGGATACCATTTAGGTATCTAGATATTGAGTTAATTGTTTTAGAAATTGACATATCGTTATCGTTTATTACGATAATTTGTTTTTTATTTAATGATGTTAAATCATTTAATGCTTCATAAGATAAGCCACCAGTAAGAGAGCCATCTCCAATAAGTGAGACAATTTCTCCATTAACACCAGCTCTAGCAAGACCTGTAGCGATAGCAAGTGCTGTAGATGCGTGGCCAGTGGATGCGGTATCAAAGACAGATTCGCTAATTCTTGGGAAGCCAGAGATACCACCTGTTTTTCTTAAAGTTGAGAATTGTTCGTATCTACCTGTTAATAATTTATGAGTATAACATTGATGACCTACATCAAAAATTAACTTATCTTTTGGTAAATTAAAGACATATTCAATAGCAATTGTTAATTCTACAACACCCAAGTTTGAAGCAAGATGCCCACCATTTGTAAAAACAGTATCGATTATAACATTACGAACTTCTTGAGCTAATTGATTTAACTCATCAATTGTTAAATGTTTAAGATCTTTAGGTGAATGTATATTTTCAAGTATTGCCATTTTTGTCCTTTATTTTGTATTAATAATTATATACCAATTACTTATTTATACAACTATTTTTGTCTATTTAACATGCTTTCAATAAAATCATAAAAGATGTCAGCATATTGTATTTTATTCTCTATAGATTTAATTGCGTTTATAGCATTATTAGCGTACATTTCACAATCTTTTTTAGCTTGATCAATGCCACCTACTAAATCTACATATGTGTTTTTATTGTTATTTGAATCTTGGTTAACATCTTTACCAAGAATTTCTTTTGTTGAGGTTTTATCTAATATATCGTCTACAATTTGGAAAACAATTCCAAAGTTGTCTGCATATTCAATGAATTTTGAGATTATTTCATCATCTGCTTCAAATCTCATAGCTCCAGCAACTAACGCACCTTTTAAAAGGGCTGATGTTTTTAACTTATACATAGATAGAAGTTCATCTTTAGACAATTTTTTATTTTGAATATCTATAGCCTGTCCGCCTATCATGCCATATAAACCTGAGCAATCTAATATATATCTTGCTGCATTGATTTGAGCTTTATAGTTATTGTTAACATAGGGATAATTCATGGCAAAATCGTTATTTATGCAAGATAGCATAACCTCAGCAGCGCCATTTAGCATTGCATCTCCCGTTATTGTTGCCATTCCTGCACCAAATTTTGCGTGAGTTGTTAGCTTTCCACGTCTATATTTGTCATTATCCATACAAGGAAGATCATCATGAACTAAAGAATATGAATGAATTAATTCAATTCCAATTGAAAGATTAGATATAAGCCCTGGAATATTTTTTAAATCATTTGATATGGAAATTGCGCCTAAATACACAAGTATAGGTCTTATTCTCTTTCCACCATTTAAAATTGAATAATTGTAAGCACGAGTTATTACATTTTCTGATGTAATATCTTTCAAATAATTTTTAAGTTCTTTTTCAAACTCTACTTTGTAATCTTCAAGAATCTTATGCATTTTGTGTTGGTTCAAAAGGCTTTTCAATTAAGTCGTTCATTTGCTTTTGTAAAATAGTAACTTTACCTTTTGCTTCCTCAAGTTCTTTTGAACATTCTTTGCAAAGTTCAATCCCTTTTGAAAAAGCTTTTAAGGATTCATCAATTGTAAGTGAACCTGATTCCATCTTATTTACAATGCTTTCTAATTCTTTCATTGATTCTTCAAATGTCATTTTTTACCTCTTCTATTTTTGCTGTGGCTGAACCACCATTTGTTATTAAATTAATCTTATCTCCAACTTTTATATCTGAAATGGATTTTATATTTTGTCCATCTTTTGTTTTTGCAAATAAATAGCCTTTTGTAAAGATTTTTGTAGGGTTAGAAGCATCTAATCTTGTACACATTTCTTTTAACTGATACTCCTTGTTTTTTAGAATATTATCGGCTATTAGACATATTTTGTCTTGATATTGTTTTAAATTATAAAGATTTTTAGAATAAAGGTCGTTTAAACTAGCACAAAGTCGTACCTGGTAATTGTGAAGTGATGTAACCTTTTGATCTACCATTCTTGATAAGGCATTGATAAGCCTATTTTGTCCATCTTTTATAAAGTCTTTTATATCGTTTACTTTATAACCTAACATCTCGGCTGCAGCCGTTGGAGTTTCGCATCTTAAGTCTGAGGCAAGGTCGCATAAAGTAAAATCTGTTTGGTGCCCTACTGCTGAAACAATTGGAGTTTTTGCATCATAAATTGCATAAACAACCTTTTCATTATTAAAGCACATTAAGTCCTCAAGTGAGCCACCGCCTCTTGCTACAACAATTACGTCAAAGTTTAAATCATCAACAGTTTTTATAGCTTGAGCTATCTCATCCTCTGCTCCCATGCCTTGAACTTTACAGTCATAACAAATAATATCTATAACATCGTTATACCTTCTCATTGTGGATATAATATCTTGTATTACAGCTCCAGTTTTAGATGTTATAACGCAAACTCTTTTTGGATATTTTGGGATTGGTTTTTTATGAGCTTTATCAAAATAACCTTTCTTTTCTAATTCTAATTTTAATTTTTCATATAAAGCAGCAAGTGCTCCTATGCCATAAGGTTGAATTTGAGAAATATTAAATGAAAGTTTTCCATAAGGACCATAATAACTTACATTACCTTTAACTAAAATTTGTTCTCCTTCTTTTGGAACATATCTAGTTAGATAATTAAAATCATTACAGCTTATTATGCCGCCTTCATCTTTTAAATTAAAATATGCATGAGCTCTTGATACTTTAAACCCTTGAACCTCACCACAAATGACTATATTTGATAAAAATTGACTACCAGATATAGTTTTGGTGATTATATCATTTAATTGTGTAACAGTAATAAAATTATCAGCCATTAACTCTCGATTTTGCTGCCATTAAAGTATTATATAAAAGCATAGATATTGTCATAGGACCAACTCCACCTGGAACTGGTGTTATAAAAGATGCTTTTTTCTCTACTTCATCAAAATCTACATCTCCACATAATTTTCCATCGACACGATTAATACCGACATCAATAACAATAGCGCCTTCTTTTACCATATTGGCTTTTAAGAATTTTGGTCTTCCTATAGCAACTACTAAAATATCTGCATTCTTTGTTATTTCTTCTAAGTTTTTAGTCTTTGAGTGACATACAGTAACCGTACAATTAGCATTTAATAAAAGCATAGCCATAGGCTTTCCAACTGTATTTGATCTTCCTATAACTACCGCATTTTTGCCGGAAAGTTCAACCCCTGTTGAAGCAAGAAGCTTCATTACACCAAATGGTGTACAAGAAATTGTTCTAGGTGTTCCCATTGCAAGTAATCCTAAATTATTTGCACAAAAACCATCTACATCTTTTTCTTCAGGTATTAAATCTAGTAAATATTTTTCATCATAACCTTTTGGAAGTGGTAATTGAACTAATATTCCATCAACATTTTTGTCATTTGCTAATGTTTTTATAACAGTTGCTATATCTTCTTGTTTTACGCCATCAGGAAATTCATATTTTAGGGATTTCATTCCTACTTCTTCACAACCTATAACTTTATTTTTAACATAAGTTTGAGATGCAGGATCTTCTCCTACAATAATTACAGAAAGACAAGGAACTCTTCCATATTTTTTAGAGAATTCCTCAACTTTTTCCTTAATTTCAATTCTTGTATTTTTTGAAACTTCTTTTCCTAAAATTAACATTATGCGTTTAACTCCTTATAAACACCACTTAAAACACCATTAACAAATTGATATGATTTTTCTGTAGCATATGATTTAACAATCTCAACTGCTTCAGCAATAGAAACATTCATAGGAATATCTGGCATATACTTCATTTCATATACAGCAAGAAGAAGTGCTGCTAAATCAGCCCTAAAAATACGCTCTAATTTGAAATTTTTTGCATTTCTCGAGATAATCTCTAAAAGTTCATTATAATGCTCTTTAACGCCATGTACGACGCTTTCTATGTATTCTGAATCAATCTTTGATAATTCTGGATCTTGAAATATTATATCTTTAGATATACCATCCTCTGTTTCTTTAGTAAATATATATTCAAAAATTAATTTGTATGCATACTCTCTAGCTATTTTTCTACTCATATATAATCTCCAAAATTAAACAAACTTATGGATTTACTGAACCAACAACTGTTACATTAATTTTCTTAACTTTAAGTGAAGTTGATGATTCAATTTCTTTTTTAATCTTTTCTTGTAAATTACAAACAACAACTGGTATAACCTTTCCATAATAAACATTTATTGAAAGATTAACAGTTACATAATCATCCTTAATTATAGTTTCTACTGCACTTTGATTTTTTTTCTTTTGAGTAGGAACTATAAGTCCTGGCTCGTAAGTTACGGCAGCAACACCAGCAACTGATGAAGCAGCTGCAACAACAATAGAAGTTATAATGTTATTATAAGTCTTATTTTCCATCTTTTTTCCTCGTTCGCTAGTATTCTATCATAAAGGTATAATATTTTCAATTAACTAGATAATTTCGGCAATATTATTTTTTAACTTTGTCTTAAATTAATTTTTGTTTTTATCTTTAATATGGAAAATCAGGCTGAATTCTATACTTTATTCCGTTGATATCAAATAACTTCTTTTTTTCTATTAATTCTTCAGCATATTCTTCTTTGAACGAATATCCATTTTTCAAGTAATTTTTTGATTTAACAAAGTTTTCTCCTGTCAATTTGGATATCAGTTTTATATTATTTATTGAAGTATTATTATTATTTAAAATGGAAATTATATATTTAGTATTGTCTAAATCCATTTGAGAATTATAAGTTGCAACAACCTCATAATCACATTTTGTGCATTTATTTATTATTTCTCTACCATTTCTTTTTATTATAACTTCATTGCCACATTTAGGACATTTAATCATGTTTGTTACCTCCTGGATAAAAAGTAATCATTTTGCCTGGTCTAGTTATATCAATTTGACCATTTTCTTTCATTTCTGCTGGAATATGACTTCCATTAGGATAAGCCCAATAATAAGTGTTTGGTGCAATAACTTTAACATTTAATTTATTTGCTAAATTTTGGGCAAATCCACATGGATCTTTACCTGTATTACATGAAAGTAATCTTATAGACATACCTCTTTTATATTTTTTATTTCTTTTTAATAACTTAAATAAATCTCTATGAGAAAGAGAGATTAATCTTTTTCCATTATGTGACAGCATTTCAATACTTTTTACAGTTCCATGACCAACTATATCAAAGGTATTGTCTATATCTATATCATTTCTTTTAGATATGTTTACTAAATATCTATTAAATGGATGATTTAAGATCAAATCACCACAGGATGCCTGTTCATTTAATTTATTTAGTAATTCAAAATTTTCAAGATTTATTTGCCCTTTAATGCCAATTGCGAAACCACTATATAGTTTTCTACCCATTAATAACACCTCCATTTCTCTTTAAAAGTGTATTGTCAATGATATATACCGGTATATCGTTCGCATAAGCATATTCAAGCATTTCTTCAGTTGATTTAATCTTAGAGACCGAGTACACAATTATAGACTTAGGGTGCCTAGCATCTATCAACTTCTTTAAAGCTTTAATAAATAAACTTCTATTAGGTTCATTCATTATTCCTTTAAGACTTACAGCTACGTTAGAATTAACCATTATATGATTAAAACACCATTCTAATGATTCTACATTAGCATAAGTCGCTAAAGGAATTACAATTGCATCAAGTTCAAATATTAACCATAGTGAAACAATTAGTTGTTTTCTTAAGTTATTTAATATTACAGCCTCATCAAAATCACCATAAAGAGAATAATCAGGTGGTATAAAAAATTTAACATTTTTATATCTATCTTTGTAATATTTCAACAACTCTATGTCTTTATAAATTATTGCATTATAAAGGCCATCTATGGTATCAAATATACTATCATCTTTAAACCAAGCTACACAGGTATTATTTGTCAAGCGAAATAAGCCTGGCTCACTTTCAAGTGCAATAAAATCCGGAACAATATCTACAAAACAACCAATATCTGGCAATTCCATAATATTATTTTTGGTTGTTTTATTAGTTAGATAAAAGCCATAAAGATCTCTTTTATCTATGGAAAAATAATCCAGTTTTAATTGTACTACGTTTTTAGTTCGATTAACTTTTCGTTTCTTTTTTATAATAAAAGTTAATTTAGTTTGTGATTTTATCATAGCCATACTATCACCTCCAAAAAGCTATTGATAAGTTTTTGTACCCATGATAAAATCTAATTGCAATCTATGTTTTATACATGGTTACGATAGGTTAATTCTATTGCCGTAGAGTTAACCTCTTTTTATTTTATTAAATTCACAATATTTGTTAATATAATTGCGCTCATAGTCAAATAATTCAAATCCATATGATCCTATTCTATTTTTTATACCATTTAAATGATATCTTGCAGATTCAAGTGATAGCCCAAATTTAGAAGATATTTCCTCTTGAGATAACCATTTATTGTCAATAATCAAACACTTCGGTGCAAGTAGTATTTTAGCAAAATAATCTGCAAGTATTTCTTCATCTTTATTATAAACTTCTTCACCATATAGAATATGCTTTATTTCATGTGCTATTGTATATTTTTGTCTTGCTTGGCAAGTTGAATCATTAATATAGATTACATGACGAATTGTTCCATTAGATAGGTGTTCTACAATCGTATAACCTTTATCTAAAACCCTCTTAGTTTTGATAAATTCTAATTGCTTGTTATTAAGTGAAGAATAATATATAATCTTTGCATTTAAAATCTCTGTTGCTATTTTAAAAACATTTAACGGAAAATTATATAATTCATAATCACTTAAAAATTCAAGTGATAATTTATCAATTTTTGTATAATCCACACCTCTTAACATTATTTATCACCAAATAATAGTTTTAAAAGTTCCGTTTTTTCTGAATCAGATAAATCACCTCTATTACGCATGATGATATTTCTCGTTTCTACATATGAACTTTCTTTATTTTGGCTATTTTCACCTCCTAAAAGATAATTTTCATTAACTCCTAAAGCTTTAGAAACATTAATCACAATATCAAGTCTTGGAGTTTTTTTACCTTTTAAATATCTACAAATAGTAGATTCTGATATTCCACTCATTTTTGACAATTCTTTTTGATTAATATTTTTTTCAGCCATTAATCGTTTTGTTCTATTAGCAAATTCAGTCATAAGTTACCTCCATATTTTCTTACACCTAAATTTAATTATATTATATCTGTTTCATTTTGAAATTACAACAATTTCTTAATAAAATTTAAAAAAATATTAAATAATTAGACGAATTATTTATAAGTTAGTTTATTCAAAAACTACAAGTAAGTTCATTTCATCATTTGCCGTACTAGATAATTGTGTAACTAATATTGAGCCTTCTACTCCTGCTTGAGCCTTTGCATTTTTCATCATATCGCTAAAGCCTTCTTCTGGATTATATCGAATAATAAAATTGACAGAAAAAGTTGTTACATTTTGTTTTTTAGCAACTTCCATTGCATATGAAAATAAATAACGTAATTCTTCTTCACTTTCAATATAGTAATCGTAACAATTTCCATTATAGCTATAATACGTGTTTTTATAATAGTTATATACTCCATCGGCAACTATTTCTGTTCGCATTGTTTCGGTAATATTCCAAATATTTTTTTCAATTTCTTCATTTGTCATAAAGGAGTAAAATACTAAACACTCTTTTGTACCATTTTCGTTATATGTATAGTTTCCAAAAGTTGCATCAATTGTATACCACTTACCATTAATAAATGCCTCATTCCATGCATGAGATATATCGTCATTTTTAGCCCTTACGCAGCGGATTCCCTCCATATTCATTAAAATACTTAATGTCTTACAAATTCCATCACAAA
This sequence comes from uncultured Christensenella sp., assembly GCA_964478025.1. Lineage (GTDB taxonomy): Bacteria > Bacillota > Clostridia > Christensenellales > UBA3700 > UBA3700. The sequence goes on along the minus strand of CAYZGK010000003.1, from coordinate 25,221 downwards.
CACCTGCGCCATTGTTTAAAATTCCTTCTGCCTGATATGCATCATAAACTGACCACTCAGTTAATTTCGAGTATTCATCCGAGTATTCAGGCGAAATATAATTTACATTTTTAATTAAGTACATATAAATATGTCTTGCTTTTTCTAAATCGCTTAAAGAATCATCACAAATTTTTCTTAATATAACTTTGCATTGATTTAGAGCTTTTTCAGCAGGAGAATCTTTTTGCGGTATAGGTTTTACCCTATGCTCCAAGGCATAAAATAATTGGAGTGTTGATTTTACCTCAACGGTTTTTTGTAAATTGTTATACTTAAAATCATCAAAATTTTCATCTCTTTGACTTACAAAATTGTCTAATTCAGCAAATTCTACGGCATAAATTTGTTCAGGTTTATCTTCTACGACATATGTTTCTAAATTGTCTGGAATTTGTTTTACTGCACTAATATAAATATAATTTTTGCCATCCTCTGTTTTTGTTTCTATTCCATGAGCAACAATAGGCATTGTTACTCTATTTGCTATTAAATTAGTAATTGCGTCTATTGAACAATCAAAATCACTGTAAGTAACTTCATAAAAATTTTCATCTTTAATTCCATTAAAATTAATATATTCTGCGTAATTTATAAGTTCTTCTTCACTATCAATTGTTTCATCTGGAGTATAATTTTCATAAGCAAAAAAACTTTCATTTAGTTCCTTAAATTTTTTACCATAAAGAATAAAAGAATTTTCAACTGTATTATAAAAATTATAACTTTCAGTACACTCTTCGTTTGTAAACCATTCTATAAAATAACCATTTTCGCAGGAAAGTTTAGGACTTGAAATCTTTTCACCTTTTATTACATTCACTGTTTCATTATATTCAGATGAATTATATTGGAAAGAAACTGAACAATACTCTATATTAGAAGCTTGGTCATCAGGTGGTTGTTGAGTATTTTCAGATGGTGTTTCTATCTCTTTACTAGGTGGCGTTTGTATCTCTATACTAGGTTGATTATTTTCTATTGGAGTTTGCTCGTTTTTACTGCAAGAGCATAAAAACATTAAAGGTATTATTAAAATAAGTGCAAATTTCAAAAATATTTTTCTCATTTTTACTCCGAATTAAAAACGATATTACTGTTTAAAAGTGAAGATACATTAATTAAGATTATATTAACATTTTATTTAGTAATTGTCTATATTGCAAAAAAAATAAGACCTAACTTTTGTGTTAGATCTTATAGTATTCAATTTTATTAGATATTAAACTCTTGACATATATTCGCCAGTTCTTGTATCTACTCTAATCTTTTCACCTTCATTTACGAATAAAGGAACTTGGATTTCATAACCTGTTTCAAGAGTAGCTGGTTTTGTTGTACCTTGAGCTGTATTTCCCTTAACTCCTGGTTCTGAATGAGTAATTGTTAATTCAACAAAGTTTGGAGCATCTACTGCAAATGGGCTTCCATTATAGAAGTTAACTGTAACTTCTCCACCTTCTACTACGAATTTTAATGCATCTTCGCACATATCTCTATTAACTGGAATCATATCAAATGTATCTGGATCCATGAAATAAACTAAATCCCCATCTGAATAAGAATATTGCATCTTTTTATAATTAATTTCAGCTGTTTCAAATTTTGCTGTTGGGTTGAAAGTTAATTCAACTGTTCCACCATTGATAACATCTCTTAATTTTGTTCTAACGAAAGCAGCACCTTTACCTGGTTTAACATGTAAAAAGTCTACAATAGTAACAACTTTACCTTCATATAAGAAAGTAACACCTTTTCTAAAATCTCCAGCTAATACATAGCCCATAGTATACCTCCAAAAGTATTTATATAATTATTAAATTTTTATTTGCATGTGCCAAAGGATTGACAACATTGTTTTCTATCAATACAGTATCTTCGATTCTAACACCACAAAAATCAGGAATATATATGCCTGGTTCAACTGTTACAACCATACCATTACGTATTATATCACTCTTTGCACGCATTGACAACGTAATATTTTCATGAATATCTACACCTACGCTATGACCTAGTGCGTGAGTAAAATATTCTCCGTAACCTTTATCCCTTATATAATCTCTAGCAATTTTATCTGCCTCATATCCGCTCATACCAGCTTTAATTTCTTTTTCAGCCTTAAGTTGAGCTTGAAGCACTGTGTTATATACATCTAATTGTTTACTAGATACTTGTCCACAAGCAACAGTTCTTGTCATATCTGAACAATATCCTTTCCATTTTGCACCAATATCCATTGTAACAAAATCGCCTGATTTTAATTTGTTATTTGTTCTATGAGCATGTGGTGATGCTCCATTTTTTCCAAAAGCTACAATTGAATCAAACGCAAGTTCTGCTCCGTTTTTTAAGTAAACATATTCAATAAGAGCGGCTATTTCTATTTCACTTACTCCCTCTTTCAAAGCTTTTAAAGCCTCATTAAAGCCTTTTTCAGTAATAGATTGAGCAATTACTATATTTTCTAATTCTTGCTTAGATTTAAACATTCTAAGAGTTTCAATATCTTTTGATATTTCAACTAATGTTTTATTAGATAATTTTTCTAAAACTTTTTTAGCCTCATAATATGAGATATTGCTATCCCAACCAATTTTTTTGTAAGGTGTTAAAATATCTATAATTGAATCAAAATCTCCATCTATGACTTCAAATTCATTTTTTAATACAATTTCTGCTTCATTTGTGTATCTTCTATCTGTAATAAAATACTTTTCGTTTTTAGTAATAATTATTTGGCAGTTACTAGATTCAAAGCCAGATAAATAAAATGTATTACTTGGAGATAACACTAATAATGCATCACATTCACATTTATCAAATAATTCACTACATTTACTCATAATCTTAATTTAGGCTATTATAATAATTTTTCATTAACATGGAATCTCTTGTTTGAGTTCCTGAACTTTCACAAATAACATATGGATTCATCTTATATTCTTTAAAGATTTCCATTAGTGGTTCAAACTCTGGACCAAATTTTGTGTCATCAAATGTTAAATGTCTAACCTCTCCTTTTCCTGTATATTCAATTTTTGAAAAATGAACATGGATTTTTTCTGCTTTTTCAAATCCAATTTTATCTATTAATTTATCTATAATTCTTCTATAGTCATCCTTTGTTTTAATACCACCACAATCTCTTGCATTTAAATGACCAAAATCTATACATGGAACAATTGATTTATCTCCATGATTTACAATTTCAATAATTTCATCTAAATCGCCAAGTTGAGCACCTTTTCCCATAGTTTCAGGGCAAAGTAATAAGTCATCGTATCCTCTTTCATGTTTTATCTCAACTATTTTTTCAAAAGCTTTTAATAAAACATTCATTGCTTCTCTTCTTTCTAATTTACAAGGAGATCCTGGGTGAAATACAACTCTATTTCCTTGAAACCACTTTAGTGCTTGAAGTGAGTCCATTATATAATTTATATTGTTGTTTTTCTTTTCTTCTTCAATTGTTGCTAAGTTAATAAAGTATGGTGCATGAACAGACATTTCAATGTTTGCTGCTTTAAATGCGTTGCCAGTAGATATAGCTGTATCTTCAGATATATTTACACCTCTTCCAAAAGAATATTCAAAACAATCAATTCCCTTTTCCTTTAGCCAAGGAATTCCATCAGTTAACTTCTTGAAGTTTTGAGCTTTAAATTCTTCACAACTTCCACTAGGGCCAAATTTTATCATTAATCATATCCTCCGTTTAATGAACAAACATAATTTATATCTTGTTCAATTTGCATTTTTAATTCTATCTTTGAATTAAATTTTTTAATATCTCTTAACCTTTCTATAAATTCAAGAGTTATTTCCTTTCCATATAAGTCTTTGTTGTAGTAGATAATATAAGTTTCAATTTGATAACTATTTCCATTTACCGTTGGTTGCACTCCAACATTAGTTACTGACCTTAATCTTACTCCATTTATTATAGCTTGAGTAAAATAAACACCTTCGCCTAATTTCACTTTATCACTATCTATTTGTATATTTGCTGTTGGATATAAATCTTTATGTCCAATACCCTTGCCACTTATAACTTTTCCTTGAATTATATAAGGACTAGATAAATTTGCATTTATTTGAGTAATAGATCCTTTTTCAACTAACTTTCTAATAACTCTTGATGCAATTTTTTCTCCATTTACCTTGTATATATCTACAATAGATAATTCAATGTTATTTTCCATGCAATATTTACTTAAAAATTCAACATTTCCTTCTTTTTTATATCCAAATGTGTAATCTTCGCCACAAACTATTGCTTTTATATTTTTGTCCTTAATTATTAAATCAAGGAAATCTTTTGCATTTATTTTAGAAAATTCTTTATCAAACTCAGCCTTATATACATAGTCTATGTTTAATTGGTTTAATGCAAAACATCTCTCACTAAATGTAAATATTAATTTATCTTCTGAAAAAAGTGAGAGTGGATTATTTGAAAATGTAAATAGGGATACTTTTGCATTATATTTATTTGCCAAACTTTTAGCTTTTGTTATTAGTTTTAAGTGTCCTTTATGTATACAATCGAAAAAACCTAAACACAAAACTTGTGCATCTAAATTTTTATCGTTATAGTTTAATATTTTCATTTCACATTCACTTTTCATTTTATTCTAAGTTTGTATTTGATTTAACTTCCCCTAACACATTTTTCCCAATAAATTTTAATTCATTTTTATATGTTAGTGCTATAAAATCATCCTGTTTATTGTCTATTTTTATTTTATTACCTTGTGCAATTAATTTATACTCGAAATCTGAAAGTTCATATGTAGGCATTATATTTTTTATAACATCTATCATTTCAATTTTTTTACTTAATGGATTTTCACTAAGCTTTTCAATTGTTATAGAATCCTCTAATTTTATTGACGCAAGTTCAATTCTATTAAGTTTGGACATATACCCATCTACATTTAAAGATTTTGCTATATCTGTAAATAAAGTCCTAATATAAGTTCCTGATGAACACTCAACAGCAAGTTCAATAGATTCAACTTTATCTCCACTTAAAGATACATTATTTTCTTTTAGATTATAAATAGTTACTTTTCTTTCAGGAATTATAAAGTCTTTATTCTTTCTTGCCATATCATAGGCTTTTTGGCCGTTAATTTTAATGGCAGAATATTTTGGTGGTATTTGTGTAATCTCACCAACAAAACCTTTTAAATGCTCTCTTACGGCGTTTATACTTGGAAGCTCACTTTCACTAATAACCTCACCATATGAATCTTGTGTATCAGTGCTTTTTCCAAATGTTAAAGTTCCAATGTAAGTTTTCTTTTTTAAAAGAAGGTAATCAAAAAGTCTATTTGCTTTATTAATGCCAACAAGCAAAAGGCCTGTAGCTCCAGGATCAAGTGTTCCCATGTGCCCTGCTTTTACTTTTTCATTTAGAGCTTTTGATACTAAGTTTCTACATTTAACAACGACATCACTTGATGTCCAATTTAATGGTTTATTTATAGCGATAAAAAAATTATTATTCGACATATTGTTTACAAGCGTAAATTACTCTATCTAAAACATCATAGTAATTTCCTTGAAGAGCAAAACCTGCAGCACAAGGATGTCCGCCACCCCCAAAGGAAGCAGCTAGTCTATCTACAGGAGATGAAGGAACTGATCTTAGACTTATTTTATAATCATTTTCAGATTTTTGAGTAATTGCAACTGCAATTTTAATTCCATCAATATTCTTTATTTCATTTATTATGCCTTCAGTATCTAGCATTGTTGTTCCAGTTTTATTAAAATCGTCAATAGAAAAATAAATAATGCCAATTTTATTGTCTTCATAAAATTTTGCCTTGCTAAGTACTAAATTTTTTAATTTAAATACTGGCAATGATACTGAATTCATAAAATGATTAATAATATCTTGTGTATTTATATTTGAATTTTGTGCAAGTTCTTTTGCAATTTCTTTTGTTCTATCGGTTGTATTAGAGTTCATAAAATTACCACTATCTGTGATAATTCCAGAATATAGGGCTTTTGCTATATCATCATCAAAGCAATTCTTTATCTTGCACATTTCTTGAATTATTTCATATATAATTTCACATGCTGCGGCAGCTTTTGGATTTACATAATTAATTTGACCAAAATATGTGTTAGTTCCGTGATGATCTATAACTATTCTTTGTTTTGTTTTTAAAAAGTTATCTAAATAATCTCCTAATCTTTTTTCATCAGCACAATCTACCGCAATACAAACGTCATACATTGATGGTTTTGTTTTGTTATAAACTTCAAAATTTGGAATATAAGATAACTTTGAGTTAAACTCTGATGAACAAAAAACTTCAACTTCTTTACCAAAGTTTACAAGTGCTTTATATAATGCTAAAGCACAACCACATGTATCTCCATCTGGATTTATATGTGATATTATCATAAATTTTTTATTATTTTTGTTATTTATAATATTTATAAACTCTTCGTACATAAGTTATTTTTCGTTATCTTTTTGTTCGTCCTCTTTTACAACTTCAGTTAATCTTTGATTCATATATGAACCATAAGCTATTGAATCGTCATAAATAAAATGTAATGAAGGAAGTTTTCTTAATTTCATTTGTTTATTAATCTTTTGTTTAATATAACCTTGTGCTGAATTAAGTCCTTCAATAACTTCAGCTTCTTTACCTGTAGCTCCAAGAATGGATACATAAACTTTAGCATAAGTTAATTCTGTATCTACTGTTACTCTAAGAACGCTTATAAGTCCTGTAACTCTTGGATCTTTTACACCATGCTGAATTGCAATAGCAATTTGCTTTGCAAGTTCAGCTTCTATTCTTTCAAATCTACTCATCTACTTTTTCTTCCTCAAGTAAGTATGTTTCCATAACATCGCCTACTTTAAAATCTGAATAATTGTCAAGTCCAACACCACATTCATAACCTGCGTTAACTTCCTTAACATCATCTTTCATTCTCTTTAATGAAGCAATCTTACCTGTATGAATAACGATATTGTCTCTTAGTAATCTATAACCACAATTTCTCTCAATCTTACCATCAAGAACGTAACATCCAGCAATCATACCAACGCCCGTAATCTTAAATAGATTTCTAATCTCAACATTACCTAAGGCAACTTCCTTATATGTTGGAGCTATCATGCCTGAAATTGCTGCATTGATATCATCAATTGCATCATAAATTATTGAATATGTTCTAATATCAATTTTTTCTTTTTCAGCTTGAACTTTAGCCTTACTTTCTGGTCTTACGCCAAATCCTAATATAATTGCACCTGTTGTAGCTGCTAGCATTACATCTGATTCATTTATAGCACCAACGCCAGTGTGAACGATTTTAATCTTAACGTTGTCTTTAATTCTCTCATCAGAAAGTTTTTGCATAGCTTGTTTTACAGCCTCAGCAGAACCTTGAACATCAGCTTTTATAATAATTGGTAAAACTTTCATATCAGCTGGTAATTGATCTTTAAACATTTCTTCAAGAGATCTAGCGTTATTTCCAGCACTCATAGCATTTCTTTCTTTATCTATTCTTTCAGCTACGGCCTTTTTAGCTAGCTTTTCATCTTCAACTACTATAAACATATCTCCAGTTGATGGTACTTCTTGGAATCCTTGAACTTGTACAGCATCAGATGGACCTGCAGTTTTAACTGACTTTCCTGTCCAATCTGTCATTGCTCTAACTCTACATATTTTTGTTCCAGCAACTAAGAAATCTTTAATCTTTAATGTACCATCTTTAATAAGTACTGTTGCAACTGGTCCTATACCTTTATCTAGTCTTGCTTCAATAATAGAACCTGTAGCTAAAGACTTGTCTGTAGCCTTTAATTCAAGAATTTCTGCAACTGTTAAAATGTTATCTAATAATTCATTAACACCTTCACCAGTTTTTGCTGAAATTGGACAAACTATTGTATCACCACCCCATTTTTCTGGAAGTAAATCATATGAAGATAAATCTGTATATAATTTATCTAACTTTTGTTGTCTTTCATTTGCTGGAATTTTATCTATCTTATTTGCAGCAACAATTATTTGAATATTAGCATCTTTTGCGTGAGAAATAGCTTCTACTGTTTGTGGCATAATTGAATCATCTAATGAAACAACAATAATACCAATATCTGCAACTTGAGCTCCTCTTCTTCTCATTGAAGTAAAAGCTTCGTGTCCTGGTGTATCTAAGAATGTTATTTTTTCACCATTTACATCAATTGTATATGCACCGATATGTTGTGTAATACCACCAGCTTCTGTTGCTATAACATTTGTTTTTCTAATATAGTCAAGAAGTGATGTTTTACCATGGTCAACGTGTCCCATAATAGTAACAACTGGAGGTCTTTTATCTGTTCCACTAGTTTCTTTCTTTGTTTTAACAAGTTCAGACAACTTATCTTCTGCTGTTTTTTCAACATTTAAAGTAAGAGTTATACCATAATCAAGAGCAATTAATTCAGCTTCTTCAAAAGTTATATTTGAATTAATAGTAATCATTTTACCAAGTTCAAAGAACTTCTTAACAAGTTCTGTTGCTGGTTTACCAATCTTTTCACTAAATGTCTTAATTGGAATGATTTCACTGTTTAATTCAGCTTCTGTTATTTCTATCTTTTGCGAATCTTGCTTTTTAACTCCTTTTTTGGTATTTTTGATTCTTACATAACCATCATCGTCTTCATCGTAATTTTCTCTTGATGTATCATATGTGTAACCTTTTTTGAATAAATCACGATTAGATAAACCACCCTTTTCAGTTTTTTCTATATGACCTTTATCTGCAACTTTTTTCTTTGAGGTATCTTTCTTTGTATCATTAATAGGAAGTGCAGCAAAATCTGAAGGTTTACCACCACGAACTTGTTGAGTTTTTGGAGCAGTTCTACCATTTGGTTGTGTTGATCTATTTCCATTTTGACCAAGCTTTGTATAACCACCATAACCAGGTTGAACGTGTCCACCTGCTTGTTGTTTATTCTCTTGTTTTGGCTCAACTACTTTTAAAACAATTTTGTTGTTTTTATCTACAAATAATTGGCATTTACCTTTATTGGCTATATATTGATAAACTGGTTTTCCATCATGAATAACTGGCTTATCTTGATTCTTGTTTTCAACAGGCTTTGACTCTTGTTTTACTTCATCAACTTTATTTTCTTTTGTTTCTGTTTCTTTTTTGTTTTCAACAGGAACAATTTTTTCTTCAACTTTTGTTTCCTCTTGAGATTTTTCTTCTATAATATCTGGAACTTTTTCAACTATAGGTTTTTCTTCTACTTGAGGAACATCTTCTTCTTTTACTTCTTCAATAGGCGCTTTATCTTGAGATTCAGGAACATTTTCTTTTGTATTTTCATCTTCAGCATCATCAACAATAGTAACTGTTGTAAAATCGATATTTAGGTTATTTTCCTTACTATCTATAATTTCTCTTAATTTTTCAATAAAGTTACTAAGTTTTTCCTTATCTGAAATGCAAAGTTTAGCAATATCCAAACTCTTATTTTCAGCATCTTCTTTTAATTGTTTTAAATCTTTCATATCCATATTAATCTTCACCTCCACGCCTAAATTAGTTTTATTATTGCATTTGATAGAGATTCATCTATTAAACCAATAACTTTAACATTACTTCTTTTTAAAATATCATTTAAATAATTTTCTTCAACTTCAAGTGTCTTCACTAAATTATCCTCTTTGTATTTTAATAACTGCTTTTTACTACTTTGTCCGATAGTTTTGTCATATATTATCAAATAAGGTTTTACCTTTGAGGTCTTTAGCATATCTAGTCCCCATATTACTTTGCCCGCTTTAACGGAAAAATTTATATAAGAACTAATTTTTGTGTTCATCATAGTCTTGTTGTAGTTTTGCATAAATATCACTTGATACATCCATATCAAAAGCTTTATTTAATGCTTTATTTTTAATGCATTTTGCAATACATTCTTTTTTATCACAAATATATGCTCCACGACCTGGGTTTTTACCTGTAAAATCCAAAGAAATTTCTCCTTCCTTATTTTTAACAATTCTAATTAAATCAGTTTTGTTTTTTTGCTCTCTACAAGCAATACACATTCTTACAGGTAATTTCTTTTCCATTTTGATTATCTAACTTCTCCACCATCTTCGCTCATTTTCTTAACATCAATTTTCCATTCTGTTAATTTAACGGCAAGTTTAGCATTACAACCCTTTTTACCAATAGCCTTTAGATATGCTTCATCTGGAACTAAAGCTTTTGCTTTTTGTTCAGCTTGATTGATACTTACAGCTATAACCTTAGCTGGAGATAATGCTCTTGCTATATATTCAACTGGATCTGCTGAATATGGAACAATATCAATATTTTCACCATTAAGTTCTGATACGATAGCTGAAATTCTCATACCCTTTTGTCCAATACATGCACCAACTGCATCGATTGTAGGATCTTTAGCTTCAATTGCAATTTTTGTTCTATATCCTGGTTCTCTTACAATTTTCTTAATTGTAACAAGTCCTGTCTTAATTTCAGGAATTTCAGATTCAAATAATCTCTTAATAAATCCAACATTTGTTCTTGAAACTAAAACTTGATTTGCTCCAGTTTTTGTATTTGTTCTAATTGTCTTAACGTAAACTTTTAGAATTTGACCTAAAGAATATTTTTCATCAGGAATTTGATCGCCCTTTAACATTACACCTTCCATTTGTGAATCAGCGATTGATACATAAATGTTTTCACCTTCAATTTTTCTAATTTGAGCTGAAACAATTTCTCCTTCCTTATTCTTCATTTCCTCATTCATTTTAAGCTTCTTAACGTCGTTTAATTTTTGAGTAATAACTTGCTTAACTGTTTGAGCAGCAATTCTTGTAAATTCTCCAATATCAATATCTTCAGTTAATGTTTCACCAACTTTAATATTAGCTTTAATTTTCTTAGCATCTTCTAAAGAAATTTCTTTCTCTGGATCTTCAACTTCTTCAACAACAGTTTGATAAGCTATAAACTTAATTGTTGAATGTTCAGGATTTAAAATTAAAGAAACAGGACGAGCTTCGCCAGATTCTTTCTTGTAACCAGCAGAGATTGCTGATTGAAGATAATCAATTAATTCATCTTGTTTAATATCCCTTTCTACTGCTAAGTCATCTAATGCTTGAAAAAATTCTTTATTTTTCATTTTTTTAATACCTCCTAGAATTTTATTGCAGCTCTAATAAGTGCAATGTCTTTTATATTTAATTTTATTATTTTTCCTTTTACTTCAATGTCACAAGTATCGCCATCATATGCAACTAACTTTCCTTCAAATTTTTTAAGCTTATCTATTGCTTTATATAAAGATACTTCTACATCTTGATTCATTTTCTTTTCGAAATCTCTTTTTGTTTTTAATGGTCTATCTAAGCCAGGAGAAGAGATACATAAGTTATAAGGTGTTTTAATTGGATCTAACTTATCTATTGGGTCATTTACTGCATTATGAATTAATTCACAATCGTTTAAATCAACACCACCATCTTTGTCTATGTAGATATATAGATTATCTTGTCCATATTCTTTCTTTAGTTCAATATCTACAAGTTCCATCCCATTTTCAATAATTATAGGTTCAACAACTGCTTTAACATCATCTGTTAGTTTTGACATTTTGCTCCTTACATTAATAAAAGCGGCTTAATCAAGTCGCTTTTAGTAGATTTCTCTATAAAACTATAATAATTATATAAATATAAAATAAAGTTGTAAAGCAATTTAACAAACTTATATTGCAAAGAGCTAAATCAATCCTTGTTTTTACGTTTTTTACAAGACATGATAATTACTGCAATTATTGTTCCAAATAAAAATCCTAGGCTGATATACAAAGCAAAATTATTAAATATACAACCAAGTGTAATTCCAATAAGCAGTCCTATGCCTATTCCACTTGATAAATAATCTAAAGTTTTTTCTTTGTTATCTTTATTTTTCATACTAAACCTTCAATATAATTTTAAGATTTATCTTGAATATATTCTTTGTATAATTAGTAAAGTTAATGTTAATTAATTGTAAAATTCAAATGTTTACTAAATATTTTCAATAGTTTATTATAATAACAAGGGGTTAAAGGTTAATTATGATTCTATCTATTCAAAACAAAGCATTAAAAATTTTTCTTATAATTTGTATAGTACTACTTATCTTAGTAATTTTAGCAGGTATTGTATTATGTGGAATTTCTTATTCAAAAGATAAAGATTTAAAAGACGTAAGAATAATGGGATATTATATTGGTGATCTAACAGATGATGAGCTAGATAAAATAAAACTTAATGAGTATACAAATATTTTATATGGCTTTGCTTACGCTAATGAAACAACAGGCTTCCCTGAGCTTTCAGAAGCAAAGAAATCTGGTTTAGTTAACTTTTTAGCTTATAAACAAAAACATAATTTAGATTTAAAATTCCAATTATGCATAGGATCATTTGATACAGAAAAATTACTAGACGAATCATATAGAAAAGAATATGCAAGTAAATGTAAAGAATTAGTTGATACTTATAATTTAGACGGAATAGATATTGACTGGGAATATCCTCAAAATGATGCTGAATATTACGCATTTGGTCAACTTTTATATGAAATAAGACAAGCAATAGGAAATAGTAAATTATTAAGTTTTGCTGCTACAACTACACTTTATCAGGTAGATGAATACGACAATAAGTTAATTCAAAGTGTTGTTGATTATGTTAATGTTATGACTTATGATTTTTCTCTTGAAAAACAAAGTAATGTTATAACTACAAAAATCATTTTACTTAACTACTTTGTCACAAAAGGATATAAAAAATCCATGTTAAATATTGGTGTTCCTTTCTATGGAAGAAGTGCTTCAAAAGAATATGAATATTATGGCTATAATAGTCTAATGGATATGGTAGATAACGGAGAACTAACGCTTGTAGAAAAATCTGATTATTCCTATGCTTATGGTCAATATGGTCAGGTTTCTTTTGATACAGCAAAAATCACTAAAAAGAAGGCAAAATTTGTTAAAAGATGTAACTTTGGTGGAATATTTACATGGCATATTTCATGTGATAGAAATAATGAATTATTAGATGCTATGCTTTATGCTAAATAATATTTAATTATTTTTTGCTTAATGTAATTAAATACCAAGTATCTCCTGTTTCAATATAGTTGTTCTCGTAAGTATATTGAATATTTACTCCTATACTAGATATTCCTAAGGCGCTATAAATTGCAGTAGAATCAATGCTACTTGCTTGTTTTAAAACAAAATCAATAGATACTTGTTTACCAGAATTTAAATATGAAACAATTGTAGATTTATAGTATTTAATTAAATCGGTAAGTTCTGAGTCAGATTCTATATAGAAATCGTTACTTGAAGTTTTACCTGTTCCATAATATAAACTCTTAAATACATTAACTTTTGTATTTGCTGTTACATCTAAATAATCTACTGCAGTATAACCTTTAGTTGTCTTATATGCATCAGTTCTTAAAAATTCAACTCTAACTCCAAGCTCATAATTTTTATTATTTATTCTAAGACCTGGATTAGCATGAGTAGCATCTAATGTATACCATTCTTTTTTGCCATCATTATTTGCATCAATATATACTTTATTCCAAGCATGAGAATTACCTGAAACTTCAATACACTTTATATCTTCAATTCCAGCCATTATACAAATAGCTTTACTCATTGCATCGCACACAGCAACATGGCCGTAAATAACTCCTTCAACGGACCAAGAATAAATATTTTCCCATTCTATCTCGCCGTTATTTGTAACAGTTACGGCTGCATGATCATATTCCACATTTGATATCATCCACATATATATTTGATATAACTTTTCAAAATCTGACATAGAATCATCAACAATTTCTCTCATAATTGCTTCAATATCAGTTAAAACTTGTTCAGCCTTTGAATTTGCAACAACTGTTGGTTTATAGCCATGAGCAAATGCATAATATAGTTGATCGGAAGTAGATACGGATAATGAGTTGATTCTATTTTTATATTTAAAATCTGAGAAAGTATCCGCTCTTTTTTGAGTGTAACTATTTTCGGCTACATTATATATTTCGGTGTAAGTATCATTTGTATAATCTACACCAGGCTTTTTACTATATCTTGTTGAATCGTTATCTGTAGATTTTTGTATTGAATAGAATTGTTTTGTACCAGTTACTCCTGATTGGGTTCTAATACCGCAATTTGCGGCAGTAAATGTAGATAATACATCACTTATATATTGGAACTCATTAGCAGATCCTGTGCTATAGTTAATATTAAAATATCTTATAGTATTGTAAAATACAGCATAATTAGCTAAACATCTTAATTCTTCATCAGAATTGATTTCAATTAAATCATAACTTGACTCGCCATGTCCTTTAAACTTTGACACACAATCTAAAAGCATATCTCTTTCACAGTATATACAGGTTTCAGCCTCATATTTATGATCTACTTTTTCAAGTATTGTATTTTCCTTAGTTCCATTACATCCAGGGCATTTTTCATATTCAATATAACCATCATTTTGACATGTAGGTTCAACTGTATTTTTTACAGCATAATAATGCTCTGCTTTGTGAGTATCTACTCTTGACATTCCACAAGAACAAGAATATCTTGATTCACCATCATGAGTACAATCATATTGAGTAATAATTTCCTCAGTTATTGTGTGTTCAGCTTTATTTATAACTTGTGAACACCATTGACATTCTTGCCAATGATAAGTTGTGTCATAGATATATACATCTTTATTTAGTGGCGTATGATTAAGCTTAGCTACTTCTGTTTTTGTCTTACCACAATTTAGGCATGTATATAAAACATTTCCTTCAACTTGACATGTAGCTACTCCATCTACAGATACTCCTGAATCATACGAATGACCAAGTGCAGGTATGTTTTTTGTTACACTATCTTTTGCATTACATTTAGAGCAATATCTAGCATAATTTCCATCGGTTTCGCATGTAGGGGCAACTTCCATTATCCAATCTCCATAGGAGTGTATACATGTATTAACTTCATCCCCTGCAAATATCTTAATAATTGAACATGAAGATAAACTTACAATAAAAACTGTAAGAATTAATATAGAAATAATTGATTTTAAAATAACCTTTTTACTACTTTTCATGTCCTTGTCTATTATATCATATGCTTTGCATTTTTAGCATAACATTCTATAAAACAAAATAAGTGACTCTCATTTTTAGAAAATCACTTATTTAAGATATTTTTACTTAATAACTTATTTGTTAAGAATTGTTAACATAGCTTTAAGAGTTTTATTAATCTCAGAAAGTGATTTAGCTATATCTGCAAGTTCTTTACTATCTATTGCTGCTGGAGCTTCAACTTTTACAGCTGGCTCAGGAATAGGTGCTTTTTCAACAACAGGTGCTTTTTCAACAACTTCTTCCTCTTCTTCTACAATTTCCTCTTCTTCTTGTACAGGAGCTACAACTACAGGCTCTTCTACAACTGGAATTGGAGCAACAACTTCTTCCTCTTCCTCCTCTTCTTCTTCCTCAACTGGAGGCTCTGGAATTACTGGAGCTGGCTTTTTAAATCCTTTTTTACAATTTTTGCAATATAGAACTTCTTCACCAGATTTTGTTTTTCTTTCAACTAACTCAGAACCACAAATCTTACATTTTGGTGTCTCATCTAGTTTTACAACTTCTTCCTCCTCTTCTTCCTCTTCCTCATCTTCCTCTGGCTCTGGAACTACAGGAGCTGGAGCTGGTTTTCTAAATGCTTTCTTACAAGTTGAGCAGAATAAAACCATTTCACCAGATTTTGCTTTTCTTTCAACTAATTCAGTACCACAAATCTTACATTTTGGTGCTTCTTCTACCTTTACAATTGGAGCAGCTTTAGGTGCTACCTTTGGAGCAACTACTTCTTCTTCCTCTTCTTCTACAACCGGTTTAGCTACAGGCATTCTATATCCTTTTTTACAACTTTCACAATAAAGAATAACTTCACCTGTTTTTGTCTTCTTTTTAACTAATTCTGAACCGCATGCTTTACATCTAGCCATAACAAAATCCTCCAAAAAATTTATAAATAAATTTCTTAATATATATTATTGCTAACTTCTTAAATATAACTTAAATAATTTTTATAAGAGAGGCTTTAGTGTAAAATCTTAAATTAACTAAAATTAAATGCACTCTTATTTTTTTATTATAATTGTGATAATATTTAATTGTTGTTCAAGGAGATAAATTATGGCAGACATGATTTCTACGATAAAATCTAATGTAGATATTGATATAATTAACTACAAAGTTAAGACTCAATTATTTGATTTAATAACTTTTACTGAAAGCAAATATAAAAATGAAATAGAAGTAATTGCAGCAAATATTGTTTATGGCAATAAAAAGTTTGTATTACTTGCCGGTCCATCATCATCTGGCAAAACTACATCTTGTAGAAAATTATGTCAAGAAATAAGAAGACATGGAAAAAACGCAATCGCAATTTCTCTTGACGACTTTTTCATGAATAGAGATACCTACCCTAAAAATTCAGATGGTTCTTATGACTTTGAAACTTTTGATATCCTTGATGTTAAAAAGTTTAATGAATGTATAGATGATTTAATTACTAAAAACGAAACTGATCTTCCTGAGTTTGATTTTTATACTGGAAAAAGAAAGGAAAAATATAACCATATAACAGTATCTAGTCAAGATATTATTGTAATTGAAGGCACACATGCACTAAATCCAAATTTACTTACTATAACGAATGTAGATAAGTATTTTTATAAAGTATATATTTGTACCTACACTAACTTTTGCAAGAATGGCGAGATTATACTTCCTGCAAAATTATTTAGAATGCTTAGAAGAATGATTAGAGATGTTCAATCAAGAGGAACATCAATTGAAGAAACGCTAAAGATGTGGAACAATGTATGCATAGGTGAAGATTTATATATAAAGCCATATAAGAATCAAGCAAATTACCTACTTGATACAACTCACATTTATGAGCCATATTTATATCATAAATATCTTGAGAATGTTCTTAACAAAAATAAAGACGACAAATATGCAAAAGAACTTTTAGAAAAGTTATCTTATTTTGGTTATTTAACAGAAGAAATTGTACCAAGTGATTCCATGATTTGGGAATTTTTAGTTAAAGAAAAACCAACTGAAGATTTACTCAAGTTTTAATTTATTAGCAAGTGCAATAAATACATCCGCGGTAGCAAGAGCGTCAGATAATGCTCTATGGGCTTGATTATTATTTACTTTGTAAATTTCACATAATTTTGCAAGTGAGTAATTATTCTGGTCAGGATCAACTTGCTTTGCCATAATTTTTGTATCATAAAGAGGGTTATCTACAACGTATCCTAAAGCTTCTGCATCTCGCTTTATAAAAGGCAAATCAAATTGCTTTGCATTTTGACCAACAAGTATACATCCATGAATGTAATTCATGAACTTTTCTAAAACATTTTCAATAAGTGGAGCCTCAACTAACATTTCATTAGATATACCATTAACTTTATAAGCACATTCTGGCATTTTTATTTCAGGATCAACAAGTGTTTGGAAAGTTGAAACTTTTATTCCATGAGAAATCTTAACTGCTCCAATTTCGGCAATTTTATCTGTGCTTACAGAAAGTCCTGTTGTTTCTAAATCAAATACCACAAAATCGTTTTTAGCAATAAGTGGACAAATGTATGGTCTTTCATCAAACAAGGTATACTCTTTGTTATTTGGGTCATTATATTCTTGTGGATCTGGAACGACAGCTTTAATTTTTTGTAGCTTTACAAATTCCATTTTCTTTAAAGTAGCTTCTTCATCTACTTTAGCACGCATAATGTTTTGAACAAACATAATAACGCCTTTATTCATTGCATCTTCTTTAAGCTCACCTTGAACAACATAATCTGAAATTACTTGAATGTTTTCAATTTTACTTTTTTGTGCCTTTTTGCTTTTTGGAAAATAAATACAATTCATTTTATTTCCAGTTAAATCCTGAATAATGAATTTATAAAATAGTTTTCCAGATTTTGCAACTTTCTTTTCAAATTTAGAAACTTTACCACAAATTGTAGCAATTTCCTGTGGTTTTGAACAATTTGAAATATATACGGGAGGAGATGCAATATATAAGCCAATTATAGATTTACCCTTTTCACAAATAATAATTCCATCATCTATGTATTGTGCTCTTTTTTTTCGTATAACTTCAGTTTCCTTAGTTAATTCAACCTCTTTAAGTTTAACGGAATTTGTAGCGTAATATTTTGAATTTAAATATTTTTCTAATTCTTTATCTACTTGTCTTGAAACAAAATATGAGCAAATATTTTTATCTATAGGTAAAACTATAGAGACTTCATTTCCTTCAATATTTATCTTTATATCCTTTGGAACATATCTTCCAATTAATATTCTTGCGTATTTTTCTTTAATAAAATTATTTATAAAGCGTAAAACAACTTCATGACTAACAAGGATTTTATCAAACTTCAATTTTAATCCAAATTTCTCTGGAATAATCTTTTTTATGCATTCATGAATTTCTTGTCTATCATAAACTGAAAACTTAGATTCATCGTTAAAATATTCATAAGGAACAACTAGTGTTAAATTTAAAATTGAGTTTTCCTCATCTATATTATATGAACCTATTCTTATGTAATTAAATTTATTATTTGATGCTTTATTAAACTCTTCTAAAAAATCTGCCATTAGTACTTATCTATTAACTCCTTTAAACGTGGCAAAATTTGACTATTATCTATTGTTTCAATCTTCTTACCATCTTTAAATATTATAGACCTTTCTTTTCCGCCAGCCACACCAAAATCGGCCCCTTCAGATTCTCCTATACCATTTACGATACATCCCATAACGGCAATCTTTACATTCTTCTTAATATTCTTACAATAAGCCTCGATATTCTCTGCAAATTCTTTTACATTTATTTCAGTTCTACCACATGTAGGACAAGATATAATTTCACAGTATGGTCTATTATATAAATTACAAGCCTTTAGTATATCTTGAGCTGCATAAATTTCCTTTACAGGATCATCAGTTAAAGAAACTCTAATTGTATCTCCAATGTTATCTTTAAGTAATGCACCGATTCCTATAGCATTTTTAATTAAACCTTGGTTATATGTTCCAGCCTCTGTTACTCCAATATGCATAGGATAATCTACAATTTTAGATAGTTTTCTATAAGCTTCAATCATATTAAAAACATTTGAAGATTTACAAGAGATAACTATATCGTCAAAATTAACATCTTCAAGTAAATGTACATGCTCTAAAACAGATTGAACCATACCATCAACTTGGCCTAAATGTTTAAACTTTTGATCAAGAGAGCCACCATTAACCCCAATTCTTATAGGAATTTCTCTTTCTTTTAAAAAGTTTGCTAAATATTTTACTTTGTTTAAGTCTCCAATATTTCCTGGATTAATTCTAATTTTGCTAGCACCATTTTCAGCTGCAAGAACTGCAAGTTCTGATGAAAAATGAATATCTGCAACAACTGGAATATGAACGCTCTTTACGATTTCTTTTAATGCATAAGCACTTTCTTTAGTTGGAACTGTACATCTTACAAGTTCACAACCAGCATTCTCAAGCTCAAGAATTTGTTTAACTGTTCCTTGAACATCTACAGTCTTTGTATTTGTCATAGACTGAATGATAATATCTTTATCCCCAATTACTAAATTACCAACTTTAACTTTCTTTTTACTCATAACCTTACCCAAAGAAATGCAATATGTCACATAAAATTGCAAATCCAAATAATATAATTAATCCTACGAAATTTACTATACCTTCAACCTTTCTATTTATAGGTTTTCTTATTATTGCCTCAATTATACAAACAAGTATTCTACATCCATCAAGTGCTGGGAATGGTAAAAGATTCATAACACCAATAGAGGCAGATAAAACACAAACACCATACAT
Source organism: uncultured Christensenella sp. (assembly GCA_964478025.1). Lineage (GTDB taxonomy): Bacteria > Bacillota > Clostridia > Christensenellales > UBA3700 > UBA3700. The sequence continues at coordinate 5,124 of CAYZGK010000003.1, read as the reverse complement.
AATGGCAGCAAATCCAGACTGAGCAAGTATGGATAAAGATTCTATTGCTGTAATTGTTCCACCCATTGATTCAGATATTTTTATACTTCCTGTAAATAACTTACCAAAAGTTTTAAAAATAAGAGCTATAACATCATAGGTAAACTCAAAAGCATGCCCTATTGCTCTAAAGAATGACATTTTAACTTTCTCGTATCCAGTTGAAATTCCAAGTCCATTTCCTGATACTTCAGTTACATTTCCCTCATCATCGACATACTCACCATAATAATCATGTTTTTGAACAGTAAGTTCTATCTCTTCACCGTTTCTTATAATGGTAAGTTCAATATTTTCACTTGATGATTTTATATATGAAGTAACTTTTGATGCGTCAACAAGTGAGTAGCAATTTTTACCATTTACCTTATAAATTAGATCTCCTTCTTGTAAAACTTGCTCATATGAGGAGTCTACATAATCATAAACTTTTACAACTCTTGGTAAATAATCTCCCCAAGCCATAAAGAAAATGGAAATTATGACAACTGCACTTACAAGATTCATAAAAGCACCAGCAAATAAAACAATTATTCTTTGCCAAATAGGTTTTGAATTAAAATCATCTACCTTTTCGCCCTCGTCATCTTCTCCTGCAAATTGACAATACCCACCAAGTGGAATTGCTCTTATTGAGAATAATTCCCCAGTTTTTTCATTTTTCTTTTGGAAAAGTTTTGGTCCAAATCCTATTGAAAACTCAAGTATATTAAATTTAAAAATTTTACCGGCTGCATAATGACCTGCTTCATGAACGCAAATCATGAACATTAAACATAAAAGTGCTACAATTACGTAGCCTATCCATTGTAATACAGATAAAAATGTTGCACCTAATATAATCATATACTCTTATTTATAAAATCCCTTACATCGTAATCAATATTTTCAATATTAAACAATGAAATTCTATCATTAGAATCGAATTTATCCAAAGCTTTCCTAATATATTTAGAAATATCATAGAATTTAATTTTATCTTGAAGGTATTTTTTAACTAATTCTTCATTAGCAGCATTCATAATAGTTGGAGCTAAGCCTCTTTTTTTAGCACAATCAAGAGCTATAGCAAGACATGGGAATGTTTCTAAATCTACATCCTCAAAATGAAGCGTTAAGTCTTTAAATGAAAGTGGCGTAAATGTATAATCGCCCCTATTTGGATAATTTAAAGCAACTTGAATTGGAAGCTTCATATCAGGATATGACATTTGAGCAATAATTGAGCCATCTTTATATAAAACTGCACTATGCATTATTGATTCTTTATGAACAACAATTTGAATGTTATCAGCTGGCTGATTAAATAAATGCATCGCTTCAATTACCTCAAGACCCTTATTCATAAGTGTTGCACTATCTATCGTTACTTTATTTCCCATTGACCAAGTTGGATGCTTTAGCGCATCTTTTGCCTTTAGATTCTCTATTTCAAACTTTGTTTTACCTCTAAATGCACCACCTGATGCAGTTAGAATTATCTTATCTATTTCTTTATTTTTATTAAAGTTTAAACATTGCCATATAGCAGAATGCTCTGAATCAACTGGAAGTATATTTACATTATTTTCTTTAGCTAGTGGCATTACTATATCGCCGCCAGCAACTAGTGTTTCTTTATTCGCTAGTGCTATATCGTGCCCAGCCTTAATTGCAGTAACTGTAGGAGATAGTCCTTCAACTCCAACAAGCGCATTTACAACGATATCGCATTCCATCATGCATAGATTAATTACAGCAATATCTCCACTAAATAATTGGAAAGAAGTTGCACTTAGTTTTTCTGCAGCTTTTTCATCACTTACTGCTACATATTTTGGTTTAAACTCATCAATTTGTTTTTTAAGTAATTCTATATTTGAATTACAAGCAAGTCCTACAACTTCAAACTTATCTTTGTAATGTCTTACAACATCAAGAGTTTGTGTGCCTATAGAACCTGTTGAGCCTAATATTATTAACTTTTTCATATTAACCTTCTAAAACTGCCTTCATTATCTCTAAGAAAATACAAGTAATTGGAATCATAAATATAATGCTATCCATTCTATCCATCATTCCACCATGTCCTGGGAATATATTGCCATAATCTTTAATACCTGCTTTTCTTTTTATCCATGAAGCTACTAAATCTCCAATTTCACAAATAGGAGCGCTAACAAGTCCTAAAACAAGATAAATTACAATGCTTTTCCATGTTGTATTAGTTAGCGTGAAAACATCAACATTTTTAAATGATGAAAATACTTGTCCATAATCAAAAAGTAGGAATATAAGCATTGTTGCCATCATGCCGCCAATAATGCCGCCTATAGCTCCTGCAACAGTCTTTTTAGGAGAAATTTCAGGACAAAGCTTTGGGGTAAATCTTCCTAAAGACACACCAACAAAGTATGCCATTGTATCAGTAAGAATTGGAACAAATATTGTAAGTAAAATTGCGTATAATCCAATATTTAATCCATTAATTTCAAATCCATTTAAATAAAGTAAAAGTGAAAGTGGAAGTGGATATATAAAGGCAATAATACTTGCAAAAACATCCTTAAGTTCATATTTATGGTCAAAAGTAAACACAGCTAAACAAACAAGCGATCCTACAACCATAGTTAAAAGCAGTCCCATATATCCAAAGAAATAGACACTTACTACTCCAATTACAGATATTAAAATTGGCAGCAAGGTCATACAATTATACTCTGCTTTTTTAAATGTTTTTGTTAACTCATATGTTGAAATTATAGAAATAATTCCAAGAAGGGCTGCAACAAATATGGTGCTTACTTGTCTAAGTCCAAATAAGAACCCAAATACAACTGCTAAAATACAAATTGCAGTAATAATTCTTTTTAACATAATAACCTTCTATTTTCCACCAAAACGACGATTGCGTTTTGAGTAGCACTCTATAATATAATCTACTGTTTTTTCATTTACATCAGGCCAAAGGTCGTCTATAAATAATAGCTCTGAGTAAGCACTTTGCCAAAGCATAAAATTAGATAATCTTTCCTCTCCTGAGGTTCTTACTATAATATCTGGATCTGAAATTCCTGCTGTATACATACAATCTGAAAGCATTTGTTCATCAATTTGTTTAATACCAGATTGAAGTACTTTATTAACAGCTCTTACAATTTCATCTCTACCACCATAATTTATAGCAATGTTTACTATCATTCCACTATTTGAAGAACCTTTTTCTTTTATTTCTTTTAAAGCACTTTGAGTATTTTCAGGAAGTTTTGTAATATCTCCCATATAAGTTACTCTATATCCTTTATCTACGTATTTGCTTAGTTCTTCTTTAGCAAATTTTTCAACTAGTGAAAAAATTTCTTCTATTTCTTCTTGAGGTCTTTTCCAATTTTCAGTTGAAAAAGCATAGAAAGAGCAAATCTCAACTCCTCTATTTTTACAACCTTCAATTATTTTTTGAAGAGCTTTAACCCCTTCTTTGTGACCAAATTTTCTAGGAAGACCTCTCTTTTTTGCCCATCTTCCATTTCCGTCCATAATAAATGCTATATGCTTTGGAACTCTAATTTGATCCATAAAAACCTCATTTTAATTATAAAAAGCTGAACGAGAAATATCGCCAGCTTCTATAAACTATTTTAATTTTAGATAATTAACGTTTATTAAACGCTCATTACCTCATCTTCTTTTTCTTTTGTTAATTTATCTACTTTAGCGATATAGTCAGCAAGTTGCTTATCTACATCCTTTTCTAATGTTGCTTGTTCATCTTCAGTAACTAAATTATCTTTCTTTAATTTCTTAAGTTCATCATTTGCATCACGTCTAGCGTTTCTTAATTGTACTTTAACATTTTCAGAAACTGTCTTAATTTGCTTTGCAAGATCTTTTCTTCTCTCTTGAGTTAATTCTGGGAAAACTAATCTAATGTTTTTACCATCATTTGTTGGGTTAATACCAATATTTGCAGCATTAATTGCCTTTTCAACATCTTTTAAAGCTGATTGATCCCAAACAGAAATAAGAAGGATTCTAGCCTCTGGAACTGAGATATTAGCCATAGCTTTAATTGGTGTTGGTGAACCATAATAATCTACTACAACTTTATCTAAGATATGAGGATTTGCTCTTCCTGCTTTCATACCACCAAATTCAAATAATAGGCTATCTATACCTTTATTTAACTTTGTTTCTAATTTTTCAAAAACTTCTAAAACTTCTACACTATCAAGCATTTTTGCTCTCCTTTATTTTTTGTCTATAAGTAGTATAGCAAACGAAAAACTCTTTTTCAATATTATAAATGCGCGCAATTATATATAAATTTTTAATTTTAGTTGTCGTTTGTTATAGTTCCTATACCCATTGTTGTTTCTTCAAGTGCATCTAAAAGTACCTTTACAGTGTCTAAACATGTAAATACTGCGATGTTATTATCTATAGCTGCACGACGAATAATCTTTGCGTCCATGTCTTCGCCTTCTGTTTGAGTGTTAACAACATATGTTACAAATCCTTTCTTAATATCATCAATAATCTCTGTTGATCCATCTGAAAGTTTTTCTCTAACTCTTGTTTTAATTCCATGCTCTTTTAAGAACTTTGCTGTTCCCTTTGTTGCGGTTATGTTAAATCCTAAGTTATAGAATCTTCTAATTAATGGAAGCGCATCTTCCTTGTCTTTATCCGCAATTGTTGCGAATAACGTTCCATAAGTTGAAACTCTTGTTCCTGAAGCTTTTAGGGACTTAAATAGCGCTCTATTTAATGAATAATCATAACCTATTGCCTCTCCTGTTGATTTCATTTCAGGAGATAAAACAACATCAAGACCAGTTAATTTTGTAAATGAGAATGTTGGAGTTTTAACATACCATCTCTTTCTCTTTGGTTGTACGCCAACATAACCTAAATCTTTAAGTTTCATACCCATCATTACTTTTGTTGCGATATTAGCAATTGGAACATTTGTAGATTTAGCTAAAAATGGTACAGTTCTTGATGATCTTGGATTAACCTCAATAATTGAGACTTCATCTTTCTTATCTACAATAAATTGGATGTTATATAAACCTATCATCTTAAGTTTCTTTCCAATCTTATTTG
>CAYZGK010000002.1:0-216443 GCA_964478025.1 uncultured Christensenella sp. | reverse complement strand
TATGCTAAAGAAGCAAAATAATTAAATTAAAAATTAAATAAATTTAGGAGTTAAGCAAAATTAGCTCCTATTTTTTTTTATTACATAACAAAACTCAAAATAATAAAATTGTGGATAACTAAGTTCGTTAAATAATTGAGCACAATAGCATCCGCTATTACTTTGACTTGTACAATCAATTTTTAATTAATATTTTAAACATTCTATGATTAAAGAATATTTTTTTTGTTTTTATAGGTTATGCTATTATAATCGGTGATGGCGAACATTATATTTTTAAATAAGGCCAATAGTAAAAATTGCGATTTAAGTTTGTTTTTAGGAAGTTGGTAATAAGTATTTATTTACTACTGTAAAGCCATTATTAAATGTATACAAAGGAGTTGAAAGGAATGGACGCAAATAAACGATGTAAATTTTGTGGTTCTAAATGTGCAGAATTAAGAGATTTCGATGCTCTTTTACCAAATTCAGTTATTTGTTGCGATAAATGCAATGAAATTCAAACTTTGCAAAATCTCATAAAAGATTATTGCAATAAATGTAGACTGCAAGATAATAATATTATTCATGATAGAAACATAAAAAAATCTGCTCTTCAGCCAATTGATTGTATAACTATTTATTCATCTTGTTTTCATAGAATAGATTATAGAATAGAAGGTAGAACAAATTTTATTCAAGAATTAATTGATAAAATTGATTATGTGAGAAAAATACTATCTATGGAGGTAGCTGCTCAGTTTGAAATTTTGGATTCTATATATCGCCAAGATATTTTTTGGAAAGAATCAGGAGATTTAACTTTGTATGTTCATAATGCTTCAATTGAATATATAGTAATAAAGCTAAAAGAAATGTTAAAAGGTTGTCAATCAAAATACTCAATTGAAAAATTAAAAAATATTTTTACAAATGATAAAAAAAGAATCTTTGGTAATTATAAAGTGTTTGAAGTTTTTGAATACGAAAGTGGAGATACATTTGAAACTGAATATAAGCCATTTCCTATTGTTGAATACTTAGATAAAATCGATACACTATTAAAAGAGTATTCTAAATTGATTGCTGCTATCTCTGATTTTAGAGATAATCAATGTGCTCATATAGGAAAACTTAAAGAGGAATCCTCTAATTACTTAACTTACACTGATATCAAAAGAATCTATAGTATGATAAAAACAATCTACGATGGTTTTTTTCTTGCTGTTGCCCCAGATAAATTTGTAACACCAATAGTTGAACATAACATTTGGTTTTCTAATTTAAATAAGATAGTAAAAGAATATAAAGAAAATCGTTATAAAAGGATAGAAAATTAGTAATTTAAACATGGTTTGTTAATGGTTGTTAATGGCAAATTGAATCCTTTATTTTGTCATTTAATTATGTAGTGCGTTAAGAAATAATGATAAATTATTGAATTAAAGATTTTTATAGACTATTTAGTTTGTTGTAAATAGAGTCGTCATTGACAACTATAGGCAATATTGATTATTATTTAAATATAAATATTTAATAATTAAGTAAAAAGAATGTGAAAGGTTTTAAATGGAAAATAATGAATTAAATAATAAAAAAACGAAAGGGAAAACTCTTTATGAATCTATTAATGAGAATTCAGCTTTTTCTATATTAAAAAAATATTATTGGTTATACGAGAATGATAAAATAAGTGAAGTTGAATATATGTCGTTAAAGAGTGAATTATTAGCAGAGTTAAATATCGCATTAAAAGGCAGTAAAGATTTTACTGATTATGAAACGGATAAGTTCCATTGTGATTTAATGGTAGAAATAATGAATATGTTGGATAAATCTCTTATAACACAAAAAGAGTTTGAATATCTAAAAGGAGATAAATAATACGGATAAAGATTTATTAAATTCTTATAAAGAAAATATAAAGAGACTTGCTGAGGTAGGAAAAGCACTAGAAAATAATGCAAAGATATATGCCTCTAATGCTTTATATACTGAAGAATTTAAAAATAAGAAAGAAATTATATATAAAAATGAAGGTATTCAAATATTATCAACAGAAATCGAAGATAAAGAAAGTAAAGGGTTATATGAAAGTAAGAATATAGAGTTTATATATAGTGAAGCATTAGATTTATATCCAAAGGCAAAGACTATAGGAGATTATAGTTTTATAATAAATCAATTAAAGTTTATATTAGGGTATAAAGATTCCAATAAGATTTATATAGATTGTAAAAAAAGAAAACAAGAATTAATAAATGTAAATACTTATAAAAAAGCAAAAGAAAATATAGATTCTAATAATATTGATTTATTAACAATAACTAGAGATAATTTTCTATCATTAGGTTCATATTTGGATTCAGAAAAATTGGCAAATGAATGTAATGATAAAATAAATGGTATAAAAGCAAAAGAAAAAGAAAGAAAAAGAAGAAATAGAAATATAACTTTAGGTTCTATTGCTACTGCTATTATTGTAATTACAGTAATATTATTAACAACTTTAGTATTTGTGCCACTTGGAAGACAAAATAATATTAAGACATTAATAACTGAAGGCAAGTATGAAGAAGCCCAAAATCTTATAGATGAAAATGGTTCATTTGGAGAGACTAAAAAACTTGAAGTTATGTGTGACGCCGGAGAAGCATTTGAAGATTTGGATTATGAAAAGGGTATAAAAGAAATATGCTCAATAGGTGGAAGTGTAACTATTTATTATGATAGTAATGGCACGACTATAGATAAAGAAAGTGAAGTAATTACAAGTTTTGATTCTATGAATAATAGTATTTATAAAGAAGGTTATAAGGACTATAACTGGGTACTAACAAATTATTCAACAAATGCAAGTGATTATACAGCAATAATCTATTTAAAAGCAGAATATTTAGAAGCTATAAAATATAGTATAGATTATGAATTAAATGGTGGAGTATTTAAAAGTGGTTGGAAGCACTGGTATACGGTGGAAAGTGAAGATAAACCTATTCCTAACCCCACTAAAAAAGGTTATACATTTTTGGGATGGACAAGTAGAACTATAACTACACCAACAAAAGATTTGGTAATAGAAAGTGGAAGTACTGGTAATATATTTTTAACTGCTAATTGGCAAGTTAATGAATATACCATGTATTTAGATGAAAATAATGGAAATGATCCAGCAGTAAGAAGTGTAACATATAATTGTTCATATAGTTTACCAACATTAGCGACTAAAGTTGGGTATGATGCTTATTGGTATGATGAAAGCAATGATAAATATTATAGTGGTTCTATAACCTATAATCAGGATTCAAATTTATATTTAAAGCCTAAGTATGTTCTCCACGATTATGAGATTATATATAATTTGGATGGCGGTGTAAATAATGAGAATAATCCATTGACTTACACTTTGGAAGACGATAATATTACGTTGCAAGATCCAACAAGAAGTGGTTCAGTATTCTTGGGTTGGACAAATGAAAATATAACTACCCCAACAAAAAGTATATCAATAAAGAAAGGAACAATAGGTGACTTAAATTATACTGCAAATTGGAAGGTATACTATACGTACACGGATTCAACCAAAACCTCGCTTTATTTTGGTTCATATCCACAAACAGAAGTATCAAGTATGGATGGGGCACTTTTATCTACACTAAACACAAAAGCGGGACACTTACCAACCGCAACAAATATTTATAATTGGATAGATTATGGATATTATGTTTCAGGTTCGGTTTCTAGTAATATGTACTATATTGATATAGATAACGATAGCGATGGCACATATGATTATAGAGGAGTTTATTTTAGGCAATCTAGACCATACTATACAACTACTACAAGTAGTAATACAAATCAACCCGATAATGGGTATAACACTACTTTTATATATTGGTTTAAATATGAACCAATAAAATGGAATGTATTAACTGCAAAAAATGGTAAGATATTACTAATAAGTGATTTATTATTGGATTCACAAGATTACTATTATTCGGATTCTTCTAGAAGCGGTGCTACAGATTATCAAGGAAATACAAAAACTGGTACAACTTATGCAAATAATTACATGTTCTCACATATAAGAAGTTGGTTAAATGAAACATTTTATGAAACAGCATTTAGTACATTGGAAAAGGAAATAATAGAAACAACTACTGTAGATAATAGTGTAAGTTCAACCGGAAATAGTTCAAACTCATATGCATGTGGTAATACAAGTGATAAGATGTTTTTATTATCTTGCAAAGAAGTAACAACATATTATCCATCAAATAGTAAAAGACAGGCAAAGGGAAGCGATTATGCAAAGAGCCAAGGATTATATGTATCATCCGATTCATCTTATAGTGGCTATTCTTGGTATTGGCTTCGTTCGCCTGTTTACAGCTGTGACTACTTCGCGAGGTACATACACTATGACGGCGACATCTGCAACGACTTTGTTTTCTATACTTATTATGGTGTTCGTCCAGCTTGCTGGATTAATAAAATAAATTAAAAAATATGTGTTATTTTCTATGCTTAAAAAGTAAATAATTGTATAAAAATTACTAAATATCTTGTTATAAATTAAAATAAATAGTATTATATGTTTGATATTATAAAATAAATAGTATCAAAATATAAATAACAAGGTAAAAATATGGTAGCAAAAGAATTAATAAGTAATTTATTAGAAAAATACAATATAGGTAAAAAACCTTTTTCATTACTTTTAGGCTGGGGAGAAACAACAATTATTAGATATTTAGATGGAGAATCAGAGCCATCAGAGAAATATTTTAGTATTTTAAATGAACTAAAAGATCCAGAAAAATATTTAAGTTTATTAAATGTTAATAAAAACAATATATCAAAAGTAGCTTTTCAAAAGTCATTAAATGCAGTTAATGAACTTCTTTTAAAAGAAAAAGGTAATAACCTTCCTATGCAAGGCTTTATAAGAGCTGCAGCTGAGACTATAAAAATTTCAGTAGCTGGTGTTGATGAAAATAAAAAATCTATAATAGATTCAATAGATAAAGCTAATAAACAAGGTGTTCAGCTACTTGTTTTTAATGAATTAACTCTAACTGGTTATACTTGCCATGATATATTCTTACAATCGCTTCTTTTAGATAAAGTTGAAGAAGCTTTAATAGATATTGCAAAAGTAACACGCAATTTAAATATGGTTGTAGTAGTTGGAGCACCATTAAGATTTAAATCAAAATTGTTCAACACAGGCGTTGTTATTAATGATGGAAATATATTAGGTGTTGTTCCAAAGATAAATATTCCAAATTATAATGAGTTTTACGAAGTAAGACATTTTACATTGGGTGAAGATATTGTAAATGAAACTATAGATATACAAGAATTAAAAGTTCCATTTGGAAAAGATTTATTATTTACCTGTAAAAATAACAAAAACTTTGTTTTAGGAATAGAGATTTGTGAAGACTTATGGGTTGCTATTCCTCCATCATCGCACTTAGCACAATGTGGTGCTACAGTGATTGCGAATTTATCTGCATCAAATGAAGTTATAGGTAAGAGCGAATATAGACGAGATTTAATTTCAAATCAGTCAGCTAGGTTAGATTGTGCGTATATTTATGCTTCTGCTGGAGAGGGAGAATCTACACAAGATTTAGTATTTTCAGGTCATAATTTAATTGCTGAAGAAGGATCTATTTTAAAAGAATCTAAGTTATTTGAAAATGAAATGGTTATTGGAGATATTGATCTAGAGAAAATAGTTCATGAAAGACAAAGAAAGAATACAACAATTAATACAATAAATGGAAACTTTAGAAATATATATTTTGATGTTAAAACAAACAAATATGTTGTAGATAGAAAATATGATAGATTCCCATTTGTTCCAAATGACGATAAAAAGCGTAATGAAAGATGTGACTTAATTCTAACAATGCAAGCAAATGGCTTAAAAAAGAGAATAGAGCATATTAATTGTAAAAAAATAGTAGTAGGATTATCTGGTGGCTTAGATTCAGCACTTGCAATACTTGTTGCAGCCAAGGCTATGGACCTTCTAAATAGGTCAAGAAAGGACATAATAGCTATAACCATGCCTTGCTTTGGAACAACAAAAAGAACTAAATCTAACGCCGAAATTTTGGCTGAAGGGTTAGGTACCGACTTTAAGGATATAAATATATCTAATTCTGTTATAAGTCATTTTAAAGATATAGGCCAATCCATGGATGATTTATCTGTAACTTTTGAGAATGGTCAAGCAAGAGAAAGAACACAAGTTTTAATGGATATAGCAAATAAAGAAGGTGGAATTGTTTTAGGAACAGGAGATTTATCTGAACTTGCTCTAGGCTGGGCTACATATAATGGAGATCATATGTCAATGTATGCAGTAAATGCTTCAATTCCAAAAACGTTAGTTAGATATATTGTAAAATACTATGCTGACACATGTAATAATGTAAAAACTTCGCAAGCTTTATATGATATCTTAGCGACTCCTGTATCACCAGAGCTACTTCCTGCAAAAGATGGTGAGATATCTCAAAAAACAGAAGATTTAGTAGGACCATATGAATTACATGATTTCTTCTTATACTATATTTTACGTTTTGGTTATTCTCCAAAAAGAATATATGCTATGGCAATAAATACTTTTGATAAAATTTATTCAAGGGAAATTATTTTAAAATGGTTAAGAAACTTCTACTGGAGATTCTTCTCTCAACAATTTAAGCGTTCATGTCTTCCTGATGGTCCAAAGGTAGGTTCTGTTACATTATCTCCAAGAGGGGACTGGAGAATGCCTTCTGATGCAACATCAAAACTTTGGATAAAAGAAATAGAGGAAATACAAAATAGTAATAAATAAAGGAAAGGGAATAAACTATGGAAAGATTAGAAAAATTATGTGAAAGAATAGATAAGTTTAATAAAGACAGAGAATGGGATCAATTTCATACTCCAGTAAATTTAGCAAAATCAATTTCAATTGAAGCTAATGAACTTTTAGAGTGTTATCAATGGAACGATAACGCAAATATTGAGGATGTAAAAGAAGAACTTGCCGATGTTATGAATTATTGTTTACAACTATCTATGGTATTAAAGTTAGATCCAATTGATATAATGAATAAGAAAGTGGATAAAACAGAACTAAAATATCCTGTTGAGAAAGCAAAGGGTGTTTCTACAAAGTACGATAAACTTTAAAGTTATTTTGTTTGATGGTAAACTGAAAATACTGTTTTATAGAAGTTTTAGTATAATCTCAATATAAGCCCCTAGGGGCTCGCGAGAATGAAGGTTATGCAAAAAAAAGAGAGTAGATAAATAACTTACCAACTCTCTTTTACCTATATTTTAAGTTAATTTATGCACATTTACTGCAAAGTGAACTTCTTATCTCTTTTGCATAAGTGCAGTCTGAATCCTTTATATCATAACCATATTTAATCATAGTTGTAGAATTAGCTTTACCAGTATAGTAAATTATTGCAGCCCCTACTTTTCCACTCCATGATTCGTCAATATAGAAAGATTTAGCAAGACCGCAATCCCAAACTTGAAGCGTAACTTTTAGTGATTCATACTTTATACCTTTACCAGAATTGTCTTTATCAAGGGTATTACATGTATGAGTATCATTTGCTGCTTTTTCAATATCAGCTTCAAAGTAGATTTCATAATATCCATCTTTCTTTTCAATGGTTACAGTTGAAGCGTCAATTAAATCTGCATATACAGTAGAATTAGCTACAGTGTCTTTTAATTCTCCTACATATAATTGAATTTTTCTAACATCAGAGTAGGAGTCATCATCATTATCTTCTGTTAAATATTTTGTATAATCACTATCTTTATGCCATTTATCACCTTTCTTCCAATTTGATTTAGTTACTTCAAGCATTCCTGTTTCTGTGTTATATTGAATATTTTCAGAATCAGCAGTGATTTTATGATATAGGCCACCTTCTTCAAATCTAATTGTTGCATCGGTAACAAAACTTGCTGCTGTAGAATCAAAGTTGTGGTTTATAGGAAGCTTTATTGTTGTATCATATTTCATATGATCAGCTTCTCTTCTAATTCTTTGGTAAATCATAGTTCCAGAGTTTTCGCCTAAGTTAGTTGTTCCAACTTGGTATTTAAAATAAGCAGAGTTTGAAACAAAGACTTCGTTTCCAGTCGAGAATAAAACAGCAGCAGCTGCTTTATATTGATTAGATTTAGAAGAATCTTCAAGTATGCTTTGTAAATCATACTTGCATGTTGCTGCAACGCTTTCTGATGGGGCAACATCTACGCTAGATATTTCAGCTGCAAAGTTTATATTTCTTGGATCTAATATGTCTCCAGTAATGTTAGAAGACTTTTTGAATATACCTAAAAAGCCTAAAGTAAATTCTTCAACAACAAACGCAATTATAAGAACTACAACTATGCTTGCTGTAATAATTCCAGCTTTAGCGCCTTTATTTAATTTTTTCTTGGATTTTTTATTTTGTTTTTTCTTAGATGGTTTTTCATCTTCCACTTCATATTCTAATTCATCATCATCAAAATCTGAAAAATCTAAAGATTCATCATCTATTACTTCTAAGTCTTCAATTTCTTCATTTTTCTTATTTTTCATAATTCACCTATATATTTATATTTATATTAAAAGTATAAATGTTATAAACATAATTAGTCAATATTGAACTTAAAGGCTTAAAACATTATAATAAAACTATATTGATTAAAGTTTAACGATACATAAATTGGGAGAAAGTATGGGAGAAAATAAACTAGAGGTTTTAGGGGAAAAATTAAAAACAATAATAGATAATAGAGAAGATCCATTTACAAAAATAAAAGTAATTGTTCCATCGTATTCTTTAAAAGCATGGGCTAATGCGTATTGGTTAAAAAATACAAATAATGTGTTAATGAATGTAAGTTTTTATACAATTGATGAATTTTTTACGTCATCTTTTGATAGCGTATATAAACTACTAACTAAAGATATTGTAAAACTTTTTATAATAAATGAATTGACATTAGAACATGACAAGTATAAGAGTTTAAATCAATATTATTATAATTCAGATAATATTGATTACAACAAGCTGTATGATTTAGCAAACATGCTTGGTGATTTATATATTGAATATGAGGATGATTGTGTTGATTATAGTAATTCTTTAAGTGTATATAAAGATGATGAAGAAAAATTATTTAAAAAAGTAGATGAAATCGCTGAAAGTAATAAATATAAATCCAGATTGAAATTTATTGAAAAAGAAAATTTAAAAAATAATTGTGATATAATCGTTTTCTTTGGCTTTAATAAATATACTAATTTGGAAGAAAAATTGATAAAAAAATTAAATATATCTTGTGATAGTAATTTAAAAATTGAAAAATGTGATGATATTGCTGATTTAAAAATAATTACAGCACCATCTAAAATAAGAGAAATTGAAGGTATACATACGGAAATATGTAATATATTACTCGATAAAAATAATACATATTCAGATGTACTTGTACTTGCTCCTAAAATTAGTGATTATAAAACTATTATAAGACAAATATTTCACCAGGATAATAAAGAGTATCCATCGCTTACAAGAAGTGTTAATAATGAAGGTGATATACAAACTGATTTGACATTAGTTTTAATAAAATTAAAAGAAATATGTAAAAAAGAATTCTATTCAGCGTTAGATTTTGTTGATTTATTATCTAACTCATTAATTAAGAAAAATAGGGGATTATCAGATGATGATATTGATATAATAAAAGATGTTTTAGTTAAATTAAATATTAAAAGAGAAAATACCAAATCAAATACTATAAAAGATTTCACTTATCTTAAAACAAGATTATTAATGAATCAAATTTTAGATGTAAATATTTTAGACAATAACACAATTGAAATTGCTGATAAAAAATATATACCTTTTGATTCTATTGGTTTGACTAATGAAATAATTACAGCAATTGTTGATACAATAGATAGTATTAATAGTATTATTGAATTTTATAAAAATAATAATTTGATTAGTTCATCAAATATTGACTTGTTTGTAGAGGAACTATCTAAATGGTTTTCTAATCTTGATTCTGAATGTGGAGAAAAAAATAGTGATTATAAAAATCTATTAAATAAAGTAGAAGAATATAAAAATGTTGTTGCTTCTGATTTATCTATTGATGTTTTATTAAATTATTTAATAGATGTTTCTTTAAGCAAAAGAGGAAACAACGATAATTATTTCTTAAAGGGTATTACTTTTGCGAATTTTGATAAAAACGCTTTATTATCTTCAAAATATATATTTTTAATTGGATGTGAGTCAAATAGTCTTAATAGTGATTTGTTAATTAGCGAACTTGATTTAAGAGAGCATAAAGTTCTTAAAGAAAAATATAAAGAAGAGTTAGAAAATGCATTTTTAACACAATCTAGTTTTGCAACAGAAAAGGTATTTATAAGTTATGTAA
This sequence comes from uncultured Christensenella sp., assembly GCA_964478025.1. Taxonomy (GTDB): domain Bacteria; phylum Bacillota; class Clostridia; order Christensenellales; family UBA3700; genus UBA3700. The sequence continues at coordinate 205,982 of CAYZGK010000002.1, read as the reverse complement.
ATGAGGATTTAAAAAAAGAAAAGGAAATTTATCCTTCAGATTTGATTGATGATGTAGTTGATGCAAAAGAAAAAGTCAAAACTTTAGAAGATTATAAAGTTAGATATAAAAATACTATTGAAAAATATGAAGAAATGCCTTTAGACGAAACACGTTCTAATTCTGAACTATTTACAAAAAGAGAAGATATTAATAAAAATTATTACAATGAATTAAGAGGAATTGTCTCAAATAATTCTAATGTTCAAGAAACTGAAAATTATCAATGTGATAGTGTAGATAATACTAAGATTATAGAAGTTAAATTAAATGAATTAAGAGATTTTTTAAATGAACCTTATTCTTTTTGGATAACAAAACTATTTGGTAAAGAAGATGAAACAAATGATAAATTAAATAATAAGTTTGAACCATTTGAGGTAGATAACCTTACATCTTATAGCATTGTAAAAGATATGTTTTTAGAAAAATATAATAGTGGAAATATTAATAAAGTAAAAGAAAAATATACATTAGAAAATAAAATACCTATCATTACTAATGAAATTAAAAAAATAGCTTTAGAGGGCCAGGAGAAAAAGGAAAAAAATGTTTTCGAGAAAAGAAAGGATTATATTGTTAAACAATTTGATGATTTGCTAATTGATGATAAATATTTAATTAAAATTTCTAATATGATTTTAATTAAAGAAAATATTGATGATAATTTGACTTATTTTGCATTATTAAAAGAGAATGATGATAAGTTTAAAGATTATATTGAATTGTATTTAAATTCACTTGTTTATGTTTTAAATGAAGGGAACAATGGCTTATATAGTATTAAATTAGAAGCAAGTTTTAAAACAGAATTGCCTAAAAAATTTGAAATCTATTTTGATACAGCAAAAGAACATTTGATTAATATAATCAATATGATGTTTGAAAGTATCAAGGACTTAAAATATTTTAAATATGATGATGTAAAAGAAAAAAAAGGAGAATTCATATATTCAAAAGATTTATTTGGCGAAAATGGATCTTGGAAATATTTTCAATTTAAAGATTTGTTTGATAAATATAAATTACCAGGATTTAGTGATAAAAAAGACCGTGAAGAAACAATTGATGAATATAAGAAATTTTACGAAGCAAACATAGGTGGAGATAAAAATGAGTAATATAAAAGAATTTGATATAAATAATTTTAAAATTAATACAAATTATATTATAGAAGCATCGGCTGGAACAGGTAAGACTTACAATATTATAGAAATTGTGAGTAAGTTGCTGAAAAATAAAATTTCTTTAAATAAAATATTGATTGTTACATATACGGAAAAAGCCACTTCAGAATTAAAAAATAGAATTAAATCAAAATTAATTGAAGCTAAATTGAATGAAAATATTAATAATGCAGAAATTTATACAATACATTCATTTTGTAAAAAAATAATAGATGAGTTTCCAATAACTGGTAATTTTATTTCTAATATGAATATGGCTGAGAATTCTATAATTGAAGAGTTTGCAGATATTTATATTAGAGAAAATGAATATGCTTTAAAATTGATTACAGATTGTGAGTATGGCACAGATAAATTAAAAAAACAATTAATCGATTTAACGAAAAAATATTATTTGGATAAAAATGGGAAAGAAAATTCTAATATTGTACATTATTCAATTGATAATATAAATGTTGAAGATATAGATGAATACTCATTTTTAAAAAATGCTGAAAAATTAGATGAAGTGTTAAATGATAGTAGATTTTCAATAATAAAAGTTTGGTATAACGAATTAATTAAAGATAGAAATAGTTCAACAATAAATGAAAAAGATTATAAAAACATAAATGACAGATTTGTAAAATATGAAAAAGGATTTCCTAAAAGTGGTAATGCCAAAAATAAATTAGATAAATATAATGATTGTTGGAATTACTTAAATGATTATAATGTCAGATTTAATTTAATTAAAAATAATAATATAGGGCTTTATTTATTAAGAGATTTTTATATTAAATGGATTAATTATAAACAAAAATTTAAATTAGAGGATTTTAATGACATGATTCGTTTAGTACATGAAGAAGTATTAAATAATCAAGAGTTCTTAAATAAATTAAAAGATAAATATACATATATAATAATTGATGAATTTCAGGATACAAATCAATTACAATATGATATTTTTAAACAAATTTTTTTAAACGATGATAATCATCATATGATTGTTGTCGGAGATCCTAAGCAATCTATTTATTCATTCCAAGGGACAGATTTTACGGTTTATAAAAAAGCTATAGAAGAAATAGAAAAAGATAAAAGTGGTATAAAGGAATCCTTGTCAAAGAATTATAGGTCTTCTAAAGTATTAGTTGAAGGTGTAAATGAATTAATTGATGGTTTTAAAGAGGCAAACAATGAATTTAATTCTTTTAATGATTTTAAATGGAGTACTTCAATTAATCTAAAAGAAGACGGGAAAGAATTTTGTGCATGGTTAGATGATGCTGAAATAGAAAAACCAATATGGATTGCAACTTCTGCTCAACAAGACAGCATTAATAGTGATAAAAATAAAGATAATAATATTATAGAGCCTGTGATAGATGAAGATGAGTATTCCGATATTGTAGTTTCTCAAATAGTTTCTTTATGTTCTATAAATGAACATGGTAAAACTCGTTTGCAAGTTGAAGAAAAAACTGAAAAAAAACAAGATAATAAAAGGAATGTTTCTTTTAAAGATTTTTGTATACTTTGTCGAACAAGACCAGAACTAGATAAGATAAAATATAAATTAAAAAAATATGGAATACCATATCTTTTATACAAGGATACTTCATTGTTTAATAGTAGAGAATGTGCTCATTTTATTTCTATGTTAGAAGCAATAGTAACCCCTAATTTCGCAGGCCAAAATAGAAATATTTATAAAAAAGTATTGTTTACTGATTTCTTTGGTTTAGATTTAAAAACCATATATTCTGATTATGCACTAAAAGATGATACACCTGAAATGCTTGCATTATATAACTGGAAGAAAATAGCTTCAAAATATGATTGGGCAGAATTGGTTGATGCATTATTAAATGATTCTAATTTAAGAAAAAATAATTCAGGTCCAGGACATATGCAAAGTTTATTTAATTATATACAAATAGGACAATTTATATTAAATAGTCTTACGAAAGGTAATAATTTAAATGATGTAATTAAAAAAATAAATGATATGAAAAATCATTACTCATCAGATGATAATGAGGAAGATGTTACTTTGGTTGAAAGATGTACAGATTTTGATGCAGTTAAAATTATGACTATGCATGCTGCAAAAGGACTTGAATTTCCAATTGTTATATCTGCAGGCGGCTTGCGTAAATTAAGTAGTAAGTATAATGCTTGTATCCATCATGAAAACGGGAAAGCCATTTTGAAATTTGAAAGTAATGTAAATAAAGATGGAATAGAAGAAATAAAAAGATTATTTTATGTTGCATACACAAGAGCAAAATACCTTTTAATTGTTCCTCTATATTCAGAACTATCTGATTTGTCATTTATTAATAACACAATAAAAAATTTAATAGACAATAATAGTCAATATATTAAAACAATTAATTCAAAAAATGATTTATGTAAAGATTTGGAAGATAAAGTAAAAACTATTTTATCTAGCGGCAATAATAGTGACAGTGATAATTTAGATAATACTAGTAATAAACAACAATTAATTGAAACAAAATCCAGTCAATTAACGCACATGCATTCTTATTCTTCTTTGTCACATGCAAAGACTTTAGATCAAAGCGAAGAAAATCAAGAAGAAATCGTGGAAGATGTTGGTTATATTGATAAAGAAAATAATCTTGAGATTGTTGATTTAGGCTTAAGCGAATATGATTCTAAATATTTGAAAATTAATACAAAAGAAGATTCAAATATTAGTGCTATTTCGTTGAGCAAAGATTTTCCAAGAGGAAGTAGGATTGGTACGGTGTTGCATGAAGTATTTGAAAAAATAGATTTTAAAAATTGTGCAAATATAGATAGTTTAATCAAAGAATGTTTTTCTCATGAAGGAATAAAAATAAAAGATAAATGGGTGGATGATGTTAAAAATATAGTTTCAAATGTCTTAGAAGCCAAATTAGAAGAAATTCATGGTTCAGAGGATTACAAGTCAAGTTTTAGTTTAAATGAGTTAGATATGGAAAATAGACTTTCAGAGATTGAATTTAATTTTAATTTTAAAGATAATTCTATTAAAGATTATTGTAATGGATTTATGGATTTAGTCTTTAAAAGAGGAGATTATTATTCTATATTAGACTGGAAATCAGATAGCCTTAAAGATGACTTTACATCGTATTCATCTGAAGAATTAGAAAAACATACCAATTCACATTATTCTATTCAAAGAGTTTTGTATTCCTATACTTTGATAAAATATTTAAATACGATTTATAAAGATGAAACTTTGCAAGATACTTTTGCTAAACATTTTGGAGGAATCTATTATGTTTATTTAAGAGGTTGTAATAAAAATACCTTTAATGGAATATATTCTCAAACTTGGAAAGATTTTGATGAATTAGAAAATTCCTATAAAAATATAGTTTCAATAAAAGTAGATAAGGAGCAAAAATAATGGATAATAAGGAATATAATAAATTACAAGTTAAATACGGGTTATTAGATTCATCTACTGTTAGATTAATAGATTTTTTAAAAGCTCAATATAAATTAGATGATGAAGTTACAAAATTAATATCTATCATTTTTTCTTATCAATATTTAGGTCATTGTTATACACCTTTAAAAGATTTAAAGAATAACTATAATGAAATTCTTGCTAAACGAAAGCTTTTAGAAAAAGAAGAAGCAAATAATGAGGATATTGATGCCGAGTTTAATAAATTAGAAGAAATTACTGATTCATTTGAAAAATCAATTGATAATTTTAAAACTCACACTGAATTTATAGGTTTAAACAAAATATTTGTGATAGATAAAGAATCAAATGTATTTATCAATAAGTACTATTATGCTTCTTTGGGTATAAAAAAATCTTTTGAAAGATTATTTGTAAAAACTAATTTTTCAAACAATATTTTATTTGATGAAAAATTTATTACTTATAAATTATCTTCACAACAAGAAGAAGCAATACAAAAAGGCTTAAAGGGCAATTTGCTTATTACAGGTGGGCCAGGAACCGGTAAAACCACAACAATAATGTTTTTATTAATGAATTTATTGAAAGATAAGAGTGAAAACGAGTTAGGTAAGGTAAAAATTTATTTAACCGCTCCATCAGGTAAAGCAGCAGTTAGAATGAAAGAAAGTATAACAAAAGGCTTGGATAAAATTAATGAAAAATTTAAAGAATCGCATAAAACACTTGTAAAGAAAATTGAGTCTGTTAATGGCGTAACTATTGATAAACTGCTAGGCTATACAACTGATGGCTATAGATATAATATAGAAAAACAAATATCGCCAGAATATGAAAATATATTTATTATCGACGAAGCTTCAATGATTGATATTTTGAAATTTAATTCATTATTAAATGCTATACCAAATGATTCACGTGTATTTATTTTAGGTGATAAAGATCAATTACCATCTGTTGAAAATGGTGCAGTATTCAATGATTTATTAAAAACAGATAAAGATTGTAAGGTTGAATTTAAAGAATCTTATAGATTTGATAAAAATACAGATGTTTATAAATTGTCTAAATATATTAATTGCGATAGTGATAATTATTCATTTAACTTTCAAAAAATTGACGATTTTAAAATTGATAATTTAAATAAATGTGAAGTTAAATGTTTTGAGGATTCAAATTGTGGGAAAGAAGGATTAAAAAAAGTTATTAAAATTTGGTGGGAAAATTTTTTTAAGGGTATACAAGATATAAAATTAGATGTAAATGAATTAAAAGGTGAAGATTTTGATTTTGCAAAATTGAATACTTTAAATAATTTTTTAGAAAAAGCTAAAATATTTTCTGCAAATAATAATGGCACAAGAGGTGTCAATACTATTAACAAATACATTAAAGAAGAATTGTGTAATGTGAAAAATAAAAATTATTATCATGGCCAAATATTAATGATAACTCAAAATAATAGTGAACTTGATTTGTATAATGGAGATAATGGTGTATGTGTTGAGATAAACAATAGCTTTTATTTTATGATAAAAAAATCCTATGACAATATTAGAGAAGGTTATAAAGAAATTGGAATATTTAAAATAAAAGATTTTGTTTTTTATCCACTTGAATTAATAGACAGCAAAGAAATAACAATGTCTTATGCGATTACTATTCATAAATCTCAAGGCTCTGAATATGATAATGTTTTAATTTTATTGCCAGAAGATAAAAATAATCCATTATTAACAAGACAAATAGTATATACTGCGATAACAAGAACTAAAGAAGGTGGTTGTTATATTATTTCTAGAGAAGAAATACTAAATATAGCAAGAGATAGAGAAGAAATAAGATTAACAAAAATTTTAAAAATTTGATAAACATTAGGTTAAGAAACTATAAAATTTAGGATAGCGTTAAGGTCGATATAATTAGTCAATATTGACTTTAAGTCCTATTTTTTTATATTATTTTCATTGAGGTAATTATGATAGAAAGAACAGCACTATATCCACAGCATGTGGCACGTTTATTAAATATAAGATCAAAAATTTATAAAAAAGTTGGAACGCTTTTATGCGAAGCAGCATTATCTAAGGAGCCAATAAAAAAAGAAAATTTAGATAAAGCTGAGTTTACACATATAGAAAATGGAACAACATGGGCATCAGATTTTGATTGTGCATGGTTTAAATTTAAGGGAATGGTTCCAACTGATTGTAAGGATAAGCATATTGTAGCTCTTTTAAATATTGAAGGTGAGGGCGTTGTATATAAGGACGATGTCGTGCTTCAAGGTATAACACAAGTTTTATCACCAATTGATATGGTTCAATCAAGACAAGGAAAGCAAGTTGTTGAATTGTTTGAAAAAGCAGAGGGTGGAGAGCAAGTTAACCTTCTTGTTGATGCTGGATTTAATGGTAAGAGAAATAAACCAAATACCTTTGTTAAACTTGCTAAAAAGGATTTGGCTATATGCAATGATGAGATTCTTACTTATTATTATGATTATCTTCAATTATTTATGATGCTTTTAACATCAAAAGAAAATAAGAATTTAAAAGTTGAGCGTAAAAAAGAAATAGAAAAAGCACTTTCTTTAAGTTATAAATCATTTACTAAAAATGATTATAAAAAAGCCCATGAAATTTTAAAAGAAATAATAACAAAACCGGTAGATTATAAGACAACTGAATATACAGCAATTGGACATGCTCATATTGACCTTGCGTGGCTTTGGCCAATAAGAGAAACAAAAAGAAAAGGCGTTAGAACATTCGCAACCGCCATTCATAATATTGAAAAATACCCAGAGTACGTATTTGGAGCTTCACAAGCTCAATTATTTGAATGGATAAAGGAAGAAGAGCCAACACTTTTTGAAAAGATAAAAGAAAAAGTAAGTGAAGGTAAAATAGAGATTCAAGGTGGTATGTGGACAGAAAATGATTGTAACATACCAGGCGGCGAGTCTATTATTAGACAATTTATTTATGGAGAGAAATTTTTCTTAGATGAATTTGGAAAAACATCAAAGATGGTATGGCTTCCTGATGTATTTGGATATCCAGCATCACTTCCACAAATATTTAAAAAATGTGGTAAAGATTATTTTATGACCATAAAACTTACATGGAATACTCATAATAAGTTCCCATATAAGACATTTATTTGGAAGGGAATTGATGGAACAGAACTTCTATCTCATATGGCACCACAAGGCACATATAACTCATCTGCTACTCCTATGGCACTAGTTAAGTCGGATTTAGGGAATCCACAAAAAGACGAAATAGATAAAGCACTTTTAATTTATGGCGTTGGAGATGGCGGCGGTGGCCCAGGAGAGGCTCAAATTGAACTACTAGAGAGAGAAAAGAATAATAATGGACTTTCTAAAGTTGTAAGAAGAAGCGCTCAAAGTTTCTTTGAAGATTTAGAGAGGGAGTATGTTGAAGTAATTCCAAAGTATGAAGGTGAGTTATATCTTGAAAAACATCAAGGAACTTATACATCTCAAGCTAGGAATAAATACCACAATAGAAAAATAGAGAATGATTTACATACTCTTGAGTGGTTAACAACAGTTGCTGATATAAATAGAATTGAATATAACAAAGAAAAAATAGAAGCTATTTGGAAAGAAGTTTTACTTTATCAATTCCATGATATAATTCCAGGATCATCAATAAAGAGAGTTTATGATGAATCCCTTGCAAGATATAAGGAAATGGAAAAGGAAATAGAGCAAATTCAAAATTATATCTTAGCCAAGATAGCAACAAAGCAAACTCTTGCTGTTATTAATCCAATAAGTTTTGATAGAACAGAGTATGTAAAGGTAGAGGATACTTGGTATTTAGCAGAGGTTGGAAAATATTCTTCAGCATCGCTTCTTCCAATTCAAAAAGAGTTTAATTTAAAGTATGGTGATGATTTTATATCTAATGAAAAAATAAAAGTTACTTTTGATTTTGATGGAACAATAACATCAATACTAGATAAAGAGTTTAATAAAGAACTATGCAGCGAGTATATGAACAAGTTTGTTGTATTTACAGATCCAGTTCTATATTACAATGCATGGGATATAAAAGATAACTATAGAAAACTAAAGACATATTCACTTAAACTAGTAAACTCAAATACATACATTGATGGCCCAGAGGTTATAAGGGAAAATCATTTTATATTTAACAATTCAAGTTTAGTTCAACATATAAAACTTAATAGTTTAAATAAAATGATAACTTTTGAAACAATAGTTGACTGGGAAGAAACTAACAAAATGCTAAGATGTGAGTTTAAACCTACAATATTTTCAGATACAGTTAATTGTGATATTCAATTTGGTAATGTAGATAGGTCAACTAAGGATGAAACATCAATTGAGAAAGCTCAATTTGAAATTTGTGCTCACAAGTTTGTAAATGTAGATAAAGATAACTATGGCCTAGCTTTAATTAATGATTGTAAGTATGGCCATAGAGTTAAAGAGGGTTTAATTTCATTAAATCTACTAAGATCTCCTGTATATCCAGATCCTACCTGCGATAGAGGTAAACATTATTTTAATTATGCCTTATATCCACACGAGGGGACTTGGAAAGAGAGTGATGTAGTTAAACAAGCATATTGTTTTAACTACCCACTTTTAGTTAGTGATTATATGGTAGATATAAAAGATATTATAGATTTAGATAGTGAAGATGTAATTATAGAGACAATTAAACCAAGTGAGGATGGAAAAGGTATTACTTTAAGATTATATGAAAGATATGGAAGCGCATGCTCAGTAAAACTAAGAATAGGCGTTAAAGCAAAAGAAATACTTCTTACTAATATGCTTGAAAAAGAACCTGTAAAATTAGTTACATCAAACTTGGATTTTGCTCCATATGAAATAAAAACAATTGTAATTAAGTACTAAATTTATAAGATTCACCTAAAATTAATGTTATACCATGATTGTGGCATAATTATGGTATAACAAAAATGCGAGGTGAATTATGCCAAAAATTATTCCAATAAATAAGCTTAAAAATACAGCAGAAATATCTAATCTTTGTAAGGAAAACAAGGAGCCAATATTTGTTACTAAAAATGGATATAATAGTTTAGTTGTAATGAGCGAGGAATGCTTTGATGAAAAATATGGAGATGATTTTTCATCATTAATTAAACGCCTATATGAAAAAAGATACGATTATTTAGATATAGAACTTTATGAAAAATTAGTTGAAAATGCAAGTAGCGAGGATGAAAAAGATTTTTATACGGGCGTATTTAATACTGTATTAAAGATAAAGCAATTAGAAGTAATTAAAAATGAAAAATACTAAACTTAATATTTTTGCTGGAATAAATGGTGCAGGTAAAAGTACTTTACATAAAATACTTAACAAAAATTGTTTTGGCTTATGTATAGAAACATTGTTATGTGATAGTTCAATTTTAAATTTACTAAAAGAAACTAAAGAGAAAGGGATCTTTATAGAATTATTTTATGTAGGCGTTGCCTCTTTAGATATTGCGGTTGAAAGAGTGCAACAAAGAGAGCAAAAAGGTGGACATGGAATAAATGCAGAATTGGTTGAAAAACGTTATGATAATTCTCAAGAAAATTTAAAGTTAATATTTGATTTATGTGATGTTGTTCATTTTTATGACAATACAGTTTCTATGAATGAAGTTTGCTTTATTAAAGGGAATAAGATTGTTTATAGATGCAATATACTTGAGTGGGACAATAATTCTAATTTGTGTTGGGTAAAAAAATCTTATAAATAGTATTTATGAAAATTTAAAGTGACATTTAAAGTGACATTTAAAGTGACAAATTTTGATTTAAAGTGACATTTAAAGTGACAAATTTGGTTTAAAGTGACATTTAAAGTGACATTTAAAGTGACAAATTTGTTTTAAAAATGCTAAAATATAGAAAAGTTAAGGAGGAATTCACTAAATGAACCTTGGTAGAGAAAACGAACAACTTGAATTTAAGAAAACAACCGGAGAAGTAAAAGAAGCAATGGACGATATCTGTGCCATATTAAATAAGCATGGATTTGGAACACTTTTTTTTGGGGTTAAGCCAAATGGTGATGTTTGTGGTCAAGTTATTGGGGCAAATACTTTGGATGACATAGCAAGAGTTTGTAAAGAAGCCATTTCTCCTATGATTTGCCCAACTATAAACGAAATTTCATGTGATGGAATGCCTTGTATAAAAGTGGATTTTGTTGGCAGCGAAAGACCATATTCGTCATATGGTATTTATTATAAGCGTGTTGTGGATAGGTCTGAAAGAATGACACCTGAAGAACTTAAAAATATAATGTCATCAACAGATTTTTCATCAAAATGGGAAAACAATTTGACAAAATTTGGGATTGAAAGCATTGATCACGAGGCGTTGAGTGCATATTATAACGAAGCAACTTCTTGTGGAAGATTGGAACAATTATCAAAATATGACGAAACTGAATTGTTAACGGGTTTAGGGTTGTTAGAAAAAGGCTATTTAACAAATGCAGGTTTTTATCTTTTTTCGAATAAGAAACCAGTTGTTTTGAAATTGGCAACATATGTCACAGATGAAAGAATTAACTTCTCAGATATAAGAAGAGTTGAAGATAATATTTATAACTTAATTCGCTATGCAAACTCTTATATTAAAGAAAAAATAAATTGGAGGGTTGAGTTCGGAACTGGAACGTCAAGAATAGAGATTCCAGAAATTCCAATTGAGGCAATTCGTGAAATAGTGGTTAATTCTTTTGCGCATGCAAATTATAGAGGAATAACAGAAAATGAAATTGCTATAACTCCTACTCAAATTGAAATATATAATCCTGGTGAATTTCCTGTAAATCTTAGTCCGGATATGTTTGTAAAGTCAAAAAGAAAAAGTCAACCTAGAAATAAAGTGATTTTAAATACATTATACAAATGTAAAGATGTCGAAATGTTTGGGAGTGGTTTTAGAAAAGTGTATTCCTCATGTGCTGAAAATAACATTAAATTCGACTATGAGTCAAATGAGGATGGATTTTCTTTTGTCTTCTATCGTAGGATTGATACTTCAAATGTTACTAAAGATGGAACTTTAAAAACTAAAATAAAGTTATTAACTAATGATTATAAAGTTTTAAATTTACTAAGGGAAAAACCTAATCAAACAAGAGAAGAAATAGCAACGATAATAGGTATAGATAAAAGAACTGTGCAACGAAGTTTAGATAAACTTAGTTTAGCTGGCGTGATATCTAGAATTGGTTCTAAAAAGTCAGGATATTGGGAAATTTTAAAGTAATAATTTCCCAATATAGTTGTATATAAATGAATAACTTTGTTTATTCTGCGTTGTAGTGATCAAGTTTTGGACTTTCAGTAAATTCCTTTGGAGAAACTCCAGTTATTTGTCTAAATACTCTTGAAAAATATAATTGATCTGTAAATCCACACATTTCAGCTACTTCAAATATCTTATAGTTATTAATATTTTTAGAAAGTAGAAGTTTTTGTGCAAAGTTTATTCTTGTATTTTTTAAGAATTGCAAAGGTGAAATTCCTTTTTCTTTAATAAATTGTCTTCTTAAATAATCTTTAGTTAAATCAAATTTACTATATACATCTTCAAGTTCAAACTCTGGGTCAGAGAAGTTTTCAACAATAGCATTTGCAATTGCTTCAACTTGTTGTGATGCATGATTAGCGCCACCAAAATTATTTAACATAGATAAAACTAGTTCTGAAAATGAAATTATTATGTCGGATTGTTCAGCAGCATTTGCATTAAAATATCTAAAGCACATATTTAAAACAGTTAAAAGATCATTGTTGCTGTTATCATCAACTAAAACTACATTTTTAAATGTAGGTGTCCAGTTAGCAACAGTTAAATGAATATTTCTAAAGCCGTTTTGTGAATAGTTTGAATGAATGGTATTTGGTGGAATTACAACAACTTGATTTTTGCTGTATTCTACTTTTTGACTATCTGTTTCAATAACTCCATTGCCATTTGTGCAATAAATAATTTCCCAATAATTGTGTTGGTGAGCTGAAACATTGAATGTTTTCATGTTTTTTCCGATATAGTTAATAACTGGCATAATTAGATTCCCCTTATAGTTTGTAAATTAATTATTGCACTAAAAAGACTATTTTGTCCATAATTTTATTAAATTAATGTTATAAATTTTGCCTTATAATTATTATAATAAAAGTGAAGAGAAAAAATCTCTTTGAAGTTTTGCGTTAAAATGAGGTATTTATCATGAAAAAATATGAAGTTTATCAAGCAGTAAAAAACGAGGGTGTTGTAGTTGTCGTTAGAGGAAACTCAGTAGATCAAGCTATAAAGACAGTTGAAGCATGTTATGCGGGTGGAATCAAAATTATGGAAATTACATTTACTGTTCCAAATGCAGATCAAATTATAAAGACATTAGTTGAAAAATATAAAGGTACTGACATGATAGTTGGAGCTGGAACTGTTTTAGATCCAGAAACAGCAAGAGCAGCTATTCTTGCTGGTGCTCAATTTATAGTATCTCCAGCATTAAATGTTGAAACAATAAAACTTTGTAATAGATACTCTGTTGCTGTTATGAGTGGTATATTTACTCCAACTGAGGCTATAACTGCTCTTGAATATGGCGTAGATATATTAAAACTATTCCCAGGCGATGTAGCAACACCAAAGGGATTAAAAGCACTAAAAGGACCACTTCCAAATGCAAATATTATGCCAACAGGTGGAGTATCACTAGATAACGTTGGCGAATGGTTTAAAGCTGGCGCGTATGCAGTTGGCGCTGGTTCATTTATAACTAAAGGTGCAAGTGTAGGAGACTACAAAGCAGTTGAAAACACATCAAGAGAATTTGTTGAAAAAGTTCATGCAATTATCAAGGGAGATAAATAATATGGCAAGGGTTTTAACAGTTGGTGAAATAATGATGAGATTGCAACCATCTGGTTACAAAAGATTAATGCAAGCTGAATCACTAGATTTAGTATTTGGTGGTGGGGAAGCAAATGTTGCTGTATCACTTGCTCAATTTGGAGTTGATACAGTTTATTTTACAAAATTGCCTAAAAATCCACTTGCAGATAAATGTATAAATACATTACGTGGTTGGGGAGTAGATACAACTAGAATAGTTCGTGGTGGAGATAGAATGGGAATTTATTTCTGCGAAAAAGGCTGCTCTCAAAGAGGTAGTAATGTTATCTATGATAGAAAAGGTTCAGCTATCTCTCAAATGGTGCCAGAAGACTTTAATGTAGAAAAGGTTCTTGATGGTGTTGAGTGGCTACACTGGACAGGAATTACTCCTGCTATATCAGATAGTGCTACTGATTGCATGAGAGTTTTACTAAAGGCAGCGAAAGAAAAGGGTATTACTGTTTCTTGCGATTTAAACTTTAGAAAGAAACTTTGGAGCAAAGAAAAAGCAAATAAGGTTATGAGCGAGCTTGTAAAATATGTTGATGTTTTAATCTCTAACGAGGAAGATTCAAAAGATGTATTTTCAATTGAGGCTGATGGAACAGATATAAATGCTGGAGTTATTTCAACAAAAGGATATGAGAGCATTGGTAAGAAACTTATGGAAAAGTTCCCTAACTTAAAATATGTAGCATTTACTTTAAGAGAAAGCATTTCTGCTAGTGAAAATGGTTGGTCTGGAATGCTTATATCTAAAAATGGTGCTTTTAAGTCAAAAAGATATTTAATTCAAATTGTAGATAGAGTAGGCGGTGGAGATAGTTTTGGCGCTGGTCTAATCTATGGTTTATATAGTAAAATGAATGAGCAAGATACAATTGAATATGCTGTAGCTGCTTCATGTTTAAAGCATACAGTTGAAGGCGATTTTAATATTGCAAGTGTTGATGAAGTTAAGAAATTAGCAGGAGGCGACGGAAGTGGTAGAGTTCAAAGATAGACCAGTAAACTTATTAAAATCTAAGTTTGCAGTAGAGTTATATAATCAAGTTAAAGATTTACCAATTATAGATTATCATTGTCATTTATCTCCAAAAGAGATTTATGAAGATAAGCCTTTTGACAATATTGGAGAAATGTGGCTTGGGGGCGATCACTATAAATGGAGATTAATGCGCTCAAACGGAGTGGACGAAAAATATATTACAGGGAATGCTACTTGGGAAGAAAAGTTCAATGCTTTTATTGAAACAGTTTCAACGGCTTATGGTAACCCTATAATGGATTGGGTAGCACTTGAACTTGAAATGTTTTTTAATATAACGCTTCCTCTTAAAAAGGAAAACGCAAAGAAAATTTGGGATGAGGCAAATAAACAAATTAAAGAAAAGAAGTTATCTCCAAGAAAGTTAATTTTAATGTCAAATGTTGAATATATAGCAACAACTGACGATCCAATAGATTCTCTTGAATTCCATAAATTAATTGCTCAAGATGGTTCATTTAACGTTAAGGTAGTTCCATCATTTAGAGTAGATAATATTTTACTTGCAAGAGATCCTAATTATCCTGAATATATTGAAAAACTAAGTAAGGTTTCAGGAATTGTAATTGAAGACTTAAGAGATTTAAAAAGTGCCATTGAAAAGAGAATGGATTACTTTGTTTCTTTAGGATGCAAATTCTCAGATGTAGGAATACAAGATTTCCCAACAAATATATCTTCAGCAGAAGAAGCTGGCGATACATTTAAAAAGCTTCTTAAAGGAGAGCCTGTTTCTGATGAACAGTATTTAGGTTTTATTGGAAACATGATGATTTATCTTGGTGAGTGCTACTTTATGAGAGATATGGTAATGCAACTTCATATAGCCGTTACAAGAAATAGCAATTCTTTAATGTATGAAATATGTGGAAAGGATTCAGGTTTTGACTGCGTTGGTGATGTAATTCCTGTTAAGTATGTAAGAAGTATCTTAGATAAGTTAAATCTTGAGAATCAATTACCTCAAACAATTATCTATACACTAAATCCAACAATGAACTATACATTAATTACCTTATGCGGTGCATTTAGAAATGTACATATGGGAATTTCTTGGTGGTTTGTAGACCATAAGAGAGGAATGTATGAAATGCTTGAAAATGTATCAGAACTTTTACACATTAAATCAATGGTAGGTATGCTTACTGATTCAAGAAGTTTTCTATCTTATGTAAGACACGATTATTATAGACAAATTGTTTGTGACTTTTTAGGTGGAATAATTAAAGAGTGTGATGAAAACGCAATAAATATTGCTAAAGCACTTTGCTATCAAAATGCAAAAGATATTATAGGAGAGTAATTATGAGTTTTAAAATGACATTCCGTTGGTACGGAGAAAATGACAAAATTACGCTAGATTACATAAGACAAATTCCAGCAGTAACTGGTATTGTCTCTGCAATTTATGATGTTCCAGTTGGTGAGGTTTGGCCAATGGAAAACATCTTAAAAATGAAAAAACAATGTAATGATAAGGGACTTACTTTTGAAGTTGTTGAATCAGTTCCAGTACATGAGGATATAAAACTTGGAAATTCAAATGCTAAAAAGTATATTGAAAACTATAAAGAAAATATAAGAAGACTTGGCAAGGCTGGAGTTAAGTGTATTTGCTATAACTTTATGCCAGTATTTGATTGGCTAAGAAGTAATTTGTCAAAAGAACTTGATGATGGTTCATACGCACTAGCTTACGACCATGCAACAGTTTTATCTATGAATCCACTAACATCAGAGCTTTCTCTTCCAGGTTGGGATTCAAGTTATACAAAAGAAGGTTTAAAAGATTTATTAAATCAATACAAAGATATTGACGAAGAAAAACTATGGGAAAACATGGGAGTATTTTTAAAGGAAATTATTCCAGTAGCTGAGGAAAGTGGCATAAAGATGGCAATTCATCCAGATGATCCACCATGGGGAATATTTGGACTTCCAAGAGTTATAACCAACAAGGCTAACCTAGAGAGATTCTTAAAGATTGTAGATTCTCCATCTAATGGTGTAACACTATGTACAGGCTCGCTTGGAGTTGCTTCAACTAATGATGTTG
The DNA here is from genome assembly GCA_964478025.1 of uncultured Christensenella sp. GTDB lineage: Bacteria > Bacillota > Clostridia > Christensenellales > UBA3700 > UBA3700. The sequence goes on along the minus strand of CAYZGK010000002.1, from coordinate 189,263 downwards.
TTGAATTAATTAAGACTTGCAAGGGAAGAATGCCATTTGTTCATTTAAGAAATATTAAGATAACAGGAGATCATTGTTTTGAAGAATCAGGACATTTATCTTCAAAAGGTTCTTTAGATATGTATGCAATTGTTAAAGCATTATATGATGATGGATTTGACGGATATGTTCGCCCAGACCATGGAAGAATGATTTGGGGTGAAACAGGAAGACCAGGTTATGGTCTATATGATAGAGCACTTGGTGCTATGTATTTACAAGGAATAATAGAGGCCGTAGAAAAGGCTAATAAATAGGAGGAAATTTGTATGAAAGTAGATATGAGTGGTGAAATTGTAGTTATTACTGCAGGTGGTGGCGTTATATGTGGCGCTATGGCAAAAGAATATGCTAAAAACGGAGCAAAGGTTGCAGTTCTTGATTTAAAAGAAGAGGCAGCAAAAGCAGTTGCTGATGAAATTGTTAAAGATGGAGGAGTAGCTAAAGCTTATGGCGTTAACTGTCTAGAGACTGAATCTCTTGAGAAAGCTCATCAAGCAATATTAAAAGATTTTGGTAAGTGCACAATTTTAGTTAATGGCGCTGGTGGTAATAATCCTAAAGGCACAACAACTAATGAATATTTTAATAAGTTAGATTTAGATGATCCAACAAAGGTTTCATTCTTTGATTTAGACCCAAGCGGTGTAGATTTTGTTTTCAAGATTAATTTCCTAGGAACATTCTTAACAACACAAGTATTTGCTAAGGATATGTTAGATAATGGTGGTTGCGTTATAAATATTTCTTCAATGAATGCTTATAGACCATTAACAAAAATTCCTGCATACTCAGGAGCTAAGGCTGCTGTTTCTAACTTTACACAATGGCTTGCTGTTCACTTTGCTGGAGCAAATATTAGAGTAAATGCTATTGCTCCAGGATTTTTCGTAACAAATCAAAATAGAGCATTACTTTACAATAGTGATGGAACACCAACTCCAAGAACAGGAAAGATCATCGCAGGAACTCCAATGAGAAAGTTTGGTGAAATTAGCGATTTAATGGGAGCTACAATGTTCTTATCAGATAAGAGTGCATCAGGATTTATAACAGGTGTTGTGCTTCCAATTGATGGTGGTTTCTCTGCATACTCTGGAGTTTAATTGATTAAGGGGATTTTATGGAAGAAGTTAAGGTTGCAATATTAGGCTTAGGTAATAGAGGTAAAAATTATGGCGGACATTTAGCGGCGCAAGAAGGCGTTAAGATTGTTGCTATATGCGATAAATACCAAGAAAAGATAGATAAGGTAAAGACGGCATGGGGAGTTCCTGATGAGATGTGCTTTACGGATGAGGATAAATTCTTTGGACTTGGTAAGGTTGCTGATACTATGGTTATTGCAACTCAAGATAGAGATCACTATGGACATGCGATGAAAGCACTAAAACTTGGCTATAATCTTATGATAGAAAAACCTCTATCTCCAAATATTAATGAGTGCTTAGAGATGGAAGAATATGCTAGAAAACAAAATTGTAAAGTTTTGGTTTGCCATGTTTTAAGATATGCTCATTACTATAGGAAAATTAAAGAAATAATTGATTCAGGAATCCTTGGAAAGATAGTTTTAATAAATCATGATGAAGATGTTGCGTATTGGCATTTTTGCCACAGCTACGTAAGAGGAAACTGGAGAGTTGAAGAAGAGACGAGTCCACTACTTCTTGCAAAGTGTTGCCATGATATGGATTTAATGTATTGGTATGCAGGGGCAAAAGCAAAGAGCGTTTCTTCATATGCGTCATTAAATTATTTTAAAAAGGAAAACGCACCTGAAGGAGCAACTGATACTTGTTTTGATTGTCCACATAAAGACACTTGTAAGTTTGAGTGTACTTATCAATATGTTGGAAGAAAGAAAGGTATCTTTAAAGAAAAGAAAAAATATAAATGGAAACCTTATGCTTTCTGTATTTCAAATAAGCCTGAGGATATCATAGATAAACTAAAGAATGACGAGAGAGGAAAACTTTGGTCAAGATGTGTATTTAAATGTGACAATGATGTTGTAGATTGTCAAACTGTAAATATGGAAATGGAAAATGGAATAAAAGTAATGTTAAATGTTAATGCATTTAATGAACATGACCATAGACATACAGAAATACATGGCTCAAATGGTATTTTAATTGCAGATGATTCAGGTTCGGTTTTGAAGCTTCAATTATTTGGAAAGAGAGAAAAGAAAATTGTTGTTAATATAATTCCAGTTATAAAGGGACATTTTGGTGGAGATCAAGGAGTTATAAAGGCAACAATAGATTTAGTTAGAGGACAAATTGATCCAAAAGGTCAATACACTTGGATTAAGGACACAATTGAAAGTCATAGAATTTGTGCAGCTGCAGATTTGTCTAGAAGGAATGACGGAAGAAAGGTAGATATGTCTGAAATTCCAGATATAAAGGAGTAAGAGTTTTTATGATTACTGCACATGGTGGTTCATTTGGTTCAGGTAGAAATTCACATAGTTATTTAAATAATATCGATGTGTATGAAGCCGATGCAATAGAGGTAGATATATACAAAAATTTTGGAATCTTGTATATATCTCATATGCCAGCTCCTTTTACTTGTTGGAAAAAGATAAGACTTAGAGAAGTATTTAAACTTGTTAAGGAAAAAGAAATAAAAGTTAATTGTGATTTAAAACAACATGGTATCATTAAAGATGTAATAAATCTTGCAAAAAGTATGGGAATGGAAAATCAATTAATCTTTACTGGTAGCGTAAGAGAATCAGACTATAAAATCATTGATTGTGGTGAGGTTTGGTTAAATAGGATGAAAGGAATTTCTTATTCAACTAAAAATGTGCCACAAATAAAGGCAAGATTAGAAAGTCTTAACAACCCAAGATTTAAGGGAATTAACATAAACTATAGAAAACTTTCTGGAAAGTTTATAGAAGCATGTAAAATGTATAATGTACCAATTAGTGCATTTACTATAGATAATGTAAATAAATTGTTAAAGTTAGTGCCTATTATTGATGGCAATATAACAACAAACTTACCTTTAGTTGCAAGGTCTATATTAAATAAATCAAAAAAGGAGAATTAAAGATGGTAAACGTTGCGGTTATAGGCGTTGGCAGAATGGGTTCAAAGCACGCAAAAAATTTATCCAAGTGGGTTAAAAACGCAAAGCTTGTTTCAATTTGCGATTTAAATCAACAACTTTTAAATAAGTTTTCAAAAGAGTTACATGTAAAAGCTTATCAAGATTATAAGGAAATGATAGAAAAAGAAAACTTAGATGCAGTTGTTATAGCAACACCTCATTATTCTCATGTAAAAATTGCAAAAGACTGTATAAATAAAGGTTTAAATGTTTTATGTGAAAAACCTATTTCAGTTACAACTAAAGAAGCAAAAGAGCTTATAGATTTATATAACGAAAAAGAAAACTTGATTTGTGCCATGATGTATAACCAAAGAACAAATCAAATGTATAAAAAAGCAAAAGAATTAATTGAAAGTGGCAGTATAGGTAAAATACAAAGAGTTAATTTTATTATTACTGATTGGTATAGAGCTCAATTCTATTACAACATGGGAGGCTGGAGAGCTTCTTGGAGCGGTGAGGGTGGTGGTACCCTTATAAATCAATGTGTTCATCAAATAGATTTAATACAATGGCTTTGCGGTATGCCAAAAAAGATATACGCTCACTCAAAAACTGTAGGTAGAAGAATTACAACAGAAAATGATGTAACAGCAATAATGAAGTTTGATGATTTTGATTGTGTGTTCACAGCTTCAACTCATGAAATTCCTGGAACTAATAGGTTAGAAATTGCAGGAGATAAGGGAAAGATAGTTATAAATAGTCTTACTATGAACTACACTTTAAATAAAATGAGTGAAGAGGATGTTAATAAAAGAGCTAAAAGAGATTACGGAAATAAAGCAGATAAAAAGGGAAAGAAATATTACACTTGGTATGGTTTAAAGAATGCAATAAAAGATGGAATTAGAGGCCAACAATGTAATATCTTAGATAACTTTATTGAAGCTGTTGATACCAAAAATAAAGATATACTTGTAGCAAAATTAGATGAAGGCTTAAATGCTTTAACTATTATAAATGCACTTAATTTATCTTCATGGGAAGAAAAAGAAATTGATGTTCCATTTGATGAGGATAGATATAATGAACTTTTAAAAGTTAGAGTTGATGCTGAAAAAGTTACAATGGATGATGAAGAATAAGGAGATATATGTCAAACGTTAAAATTTCTGGTTTTTATGATGAAGCAAATCCAAACATTGAAGAACAATGTAAACTTGTTGTTTCATTTAATGAAAAATATCTTTGCCCAAGAAGAATAAAAAAAGGTAAGGAAATCACCGATTATACAAAAGATGAGTTTGAAAAAGAAGTAAAACCTATATTAGATAAGTATGGTGTTAAGTTTTCATCCATTGGTTCTAAAATTGGGAAAATGAATCTTTATGATAACGAATCCTACGAAATTCAAAAAAATAAATTAAAAGAGCTTGTTAAAATAGCTCAACTTATGGAATGCAAATATATAAGAATATTCTCATTCTTTGTAGATGCAAAGGGAAACTATGATGAATATTTCTCTGAAGTTGTTAAAAAGTTAAAAGGCTTTTTAGAGATAGTAAAGGGAACTGATGTTATTCTTTTACATGAAAACGAAAAGAAAATATTTGGTGATACCCCTGAGAGAGTTAAAAAGTTATATAGTGAGATAAATGATCCTCAATTTAAACTTGTATTTGATGCATCAAATTATATTCAATGTGATGTAGACGCAAAGGTGGCTTACGAGGAACTTAAAGATATTACAGAATATTATCATATTAAAGATTGCTCTAAAGAAAAAGTTGAAGTTCCAATTGGAATGGGCGAGGGCGGCTATGAGCATATGATTTATGATTTAATTGTAAATAGAAAATATGATGGATTTTTAACTCTTGAGCCACATACTGGAAAGTATGCAATAGGCAGGAATTATACAAAGTTTTTATTCCCAATTACAAACTTAATTCCAGTTACTAAAAATTGGAAAAAAGTCTTTGATAAAATAGACGCTAAAATGGGAATTAAAAAGAGTGAAAAAGTTTCAACAACACAAATATTTAAATGGCAATACGATGGCCTAAAAATAATGATAAAAAATGCAGAAGAAAAGGAGAACTAATTATGAAGAATATCGATAAGAAGAAAGTTTTAGTATTAAAAGATGAAGTAAAATATTGTGATGGACAAGTTGTAAGTAAAACACTAGAGCAAAATAACCATCATTCAGTTACGTTATTTTCATTTGATAAAGGTGAAGAAATTTCATCTCATAGAGCTGGTGGCGACGCCTTTGTTTATGTTCTTGATGGAAAGTGTGAAATCACAGTTGATGATGACAAGTTTGTACTTGAAGCAGGAAATAGCATAGTAATGCCAAAAGATCATCCACACGCACTTCTTGCTCTTGAAAAATTCAAGATGTTACTTGTTGTTTGTTTTGATTAATAAAAATTAGAGGAGAAATTATGAATAAGGTTAGATATGGAATTGTAGGTATAGGAAAACAAGGTTCAAGATACGCTCAATTTATTTATAAAGGTTTAGATAAAAATGGTGTACTTGCTGCTGTTTGTGATGCAAGTAAAGAAAGAAGAGACTGGGCTGAAGCAAACTTAAAAGGTGTTAAAATCTTTGAAGACTATCATGAAATGTTTAAAAGTGGACTTATTGACGCAGTCCTTGTTGAAACACCACATTATCAACATCCTGTAATCTTAAAAGATGCACTAGATGCAAATCTTCACGTTATGTCAGATAAACCAGCTGGCGTTTATACAAAAGCTGTTAGAGAAGCAGCTGAGTATGCAAAGACAAAACCTGAACTTAAGTGTGCACTTTTACTAAATCAAAGAACTAATAAAGTTTATAGAGAAGCAAAGAAAATTATTGATTCTGGAGAACTTGGTAATTTAAAGAGAATAGTTTGGATTATTACAAACTGGTATAGACCACAAGCATACTATGATCAAGGTGGCTGGAGAGGCACTTGGAATGGAGAAGGTGGTGGCGTTTTAATTAATCAAGATCCACATCAATTAGATTTATTTACATGGCTTGCTGGTGAAAAAATGACAAAAGTTTGGGCAACTGCTAAAACTGTTGGTAGAAAAATAAATGTTGAGAATGATGTTACTGCATGCTGTGAATTTGAAAATGGAGCAACTGGTGTATTTATTACATCAACTCATGACGCCCCAGGAACAAATAGATTAGAAATAACCGGAGATGGTGGTAAGATTGTTATCTCTGGTAAAAACGATTTATCTATGAAATTAGAGTTTACTAAAAACGATATGTTAGAGCCAGAATTTTCTAAAGTTAATAAAGTATTTATGGGTAAACCAAAAACTACAACTAAGAAAATTAAATATTCTCCATTTGAAGTTTTAAGAATGTTAATTAAAAATTATGGGTTCCAACATCCAGATGTTATAAGAAACTTTTCAAATGTAATTCTTGGAAATGAAAAAGAATTAATCGGAAGATATGAAGAAGGCTTAAATGGTTTAACATTCTCAAATGCAATTCATTTATCTTCATGGACAGGTAAGGAAATTACACTTCCAATAGATGAAGATTTATTTATTGAAGAACTTGAAAAGAGAAAACAAGAAGAAAACGCTAAATCTAACAAATAAAAAGGTGACAAATGGCCGTTCAATATAAAGATGGAAAAATTATCGTAAATAATTTGTATCATGAAGCAACATATTATGATGTAGCAAATAATTTAATTACAGCTCAATTTGATGGAAAGGGTGCTATATCTAAATATGCCGTTATGAATAAATTCTCTGTATTTTCAGCTTACTACACAATGTTTAGTGTAGATGGTGTTGCGTTTGATTGGAATGCAGAAAAAGTAGTTGAGATGATTGGTAAGAAAATGGTATCAAAATTTGGCAATAAAGATTTTGATATTGTTTTAACACAATTCCTTGATGATAATACAAATTGTATTTACTCGGAGTTTAAAGTTACTGCTAAAAAAGATATGGATTTTAGAATTACAAATAACTTTGGTATAGATTTTAGATCATATCTTGAACAATTTTTAGCTAATAGATTAAATCTTGGGAATATCTGCAAAGTAATAGGTGGACTTGTAAAGAAAAAGCCAAAGGTTAAATCCCATAATGGAGTTTCTTTTGTAAGAGGAAATGTTATGGGAGATTTTTATCTTGATATTGCATCGAATGTTGAGATTGTGGCACTAGAGGCTGAAAGAGGTTTTACAAATCAATTTGAAATAGGCTCTAAAATGAAAAAAGGTGAAACTAAAGCATTTAGATACACTTTATCTTGCGGAACAAGAGGAGACTTTACTTATAGCGATGTTGTTTCATGTATGCTAGATTTTGATAACGCTTATATGAGAACTGAAAACTATATTAACTCTCTAAAGTGTCCAGAAAGCGCAAATAGTGAATTTTTAAAGACATATTATAAATCTTTACTAAATGCATCTTTATCTAACTACAAGGAACTTGGAAAGTTTAAAGGCTTTTTAGCAGGTATAGTTTATCAATTTCCAGCAAGAACTTATTATAGAGATTCATATTGGACAGTACTTAGCGTACTTCCTGTACAACCACAACTTGTAAGAAATGAAATTATCACTCTTGCAAATGGTATAAATAAAAAAGGTGAATGCCCAAGTGCTGTAAAGTTTAACTTTAAAAACTACTGGGGTAATCACTATGATTCACCATCATTCTTTGTAATGATGATTTATGACTACGTTGTTCATACAAAAGATAAGACAATTTTAAATGAGTCTGTTGCATGTGGAACAGTACTTGAGAGTGCAAAACTTGTTATAGATAGACTTTATCAAGAAGTAGAAGAATCAACAGGACTTTTACTAAAGGGTGGAGAGTACAATAGAAGAGATTGGTGTGATAATGTATTTAGATCAGTATATTGCACATATGATGAAGTGTTATATGCAAGAGCTTTATATTGTTTAGGAGATCTTTATTCTTTATTTGATCAAGATTTATCTAATAAATATTTAGCTATGTCTCAAAAAGTAAAAGATAGCATAAATAAATATCTTTGGGATGAAGAAAAAGGCTGGTATGTAAACTACAAGTCAAAAGATTTCACAGAAGATAATTTATCTATAGATACAGTAGTTGCAGCATTATATGGCATTGCTGATGAAAATAGGGCAAAAAGAATGCTATCAAATATGGAAAAATATCTTGAGTCTAAAAATAACAAAGAGCAAATTGCTGGTGATTTTGGAACTTTAAGTGTTTATCCATTCTACAAGAATAATAGAGATATTGTACAAAAGTCATCACTACCATATTATTATCACAATGGTGGTGATTGGCCATATCTATCTTGTGTTTACGCATATGCAAAACTAATGTATAATATGGATTATATGTATCCACTAACAAGGTGGTTTGAATATAATATTGAAAAGGGAAATTACACTCCAATTGAGTTCTTTAATCCATTGCAAAAGGATGGTTCGCTTTTACAAGCATGGTCATCAACTGGAGCATTTGTATTAAGTTATCCAAAGGGAGATTTCTTTAAGAAAAAAATTGAAAAATAATTAGGAGGGGCTAGTTGTGAGTGAAGCAACATCAACAGAAGAAGTTGTCGTAGAAAACGATGGTTCTGCATGTTTGTCTGAGGATCAGAAAAGAATAATGAACAAAAAGTATCTAACTGGAAAGGATTATACTTTATTTTCATTGGCTAGATTCGCATCTTCTGCGGTTCAAGGTTTGGTTCAAGGTTATTTGTTATACTTCTATACATCATGTATAGGTATTTCAGCAAGTGCAGTAGGTGTAATGTTTTTAGTATCAAAAATCTTTGATGGTTTAAATGATCCTATAATGGGTGTTATCGTAGATAAGACTAGAACTAAAATGGGAAAAATGAGGCCTTATTTATTAGCGGGTGCAATTCCTTGGGGAATTATAACCATTTTAATGTTCTTGCCTCAGATTTATGCCGGCATGAATATGTCAGGTAAAATTGCTTATATGTACGTTACATATTTGCTTTATGGTATTGTAGGAACAATTATTGGTGTACCTCTTGATGGTATTCCAGCGGTAGCATCTCCAAACACTGACGAGAGAGCAAAGATTATTTCTATAAGCCGTATTTTAGGAAGTATTGGTGAACAATCAGCATTAGTTCTACTTACATTCTTCTTATTACTTACACATGATGATTACACAAGTTCATATATGTGGATGGGTATTATTATAGGTGTACTTGGACCACTATTTATGGTTCTTGGGTGTTTATCTATAAAAGAAAGATTAGAGCCAACAAGCCAAACTCCTAGTATGCTTGAAGGATTTAAATATCTATTTAAGAATAAACAATTCTTACTACTTATTTTATCTAATCTACTTACATTCTTTAGAAACTTAGTATCAGCTATGATAGTTTATGTAGTTTCTTATGTAATTGCTAAGGGTTCACTTCAAATAGTATTCTCACTTCCAGGAGCCGTCGCCTCAATGATAGGTATGATGATAGCTCCTAAACTTAGAAAGTTAATGGATTCTAAGAAGTTGTTTATACTTGCAACAATTTGGCACTCTGCGGTTCTTGCCATAATATTCTTTATTTGTTTAATTGTAGGCGTAGATAAATTGCCAACAACTTGGGGTTGGATTATGCTTGCAGGATTAATGTTCTTTGCTATGATTCCAGTTGGTATATTAAACGTAATTCCACACTTAATGGCAACAGATACTCTAGATTACTGGGAAGATAAGACAGGTGAGAGATGCGAAGGTATTACATTCTCACTTATGAGTTTAAGAAGTAAGATTTCATCAGGCTTTAAAGATTACGTTTTAGCATGGCTTTTATCGTTCTTCTTATTTGCTCAACCAATGAGCTATATAACAAGTCATAAGCCTGTTCAAACAGAGTTTACTAAAGTTGGATTAATTATGATTTATACAATAATTCCAGCTGTTACAAACTTAGTTTCTATAATTCCAATGTTATTCTATAAACTAAGTGGAAAGAAGATGGCAGAAATTCAATCAAGACTTGCAGTAACTCGTGCTGAATCTGCTTTAAGATTAGAAAAGGCAAATGAGGATTCTAATCAAGATACAATAGTTGTTGAGGAGGTAAAAGAAACTCCTATTCAAGAAGTTGTTTTAGAGACACCTAAAGAAGAGATAGTTCAAGACGCACAAACTGAAGTTAAGGAAGATGCAACTTTAGATGTAAATAATGAACAAAAGGAGGATATATAATATGAAAAAGAAAGTTTTATTATTAGTATCAACGCTTCTCCTTGTAGTTATATTATCTTCAGTTTTGTTTGCATGCTCGAGCGAGACTAGACTTTCTACAAAAAGTTATAATAAGCAAGTTGAGTATTATAAAGATTGTGTAGAGCAAGTTCAAAAATGTGAATCTACATTAAATGAATTAAAATCCGAACTTTCAAAAAATAAATTTAAAGCTGAGTTTGTTTTAGAAAGAAAATATTACAGCACATCAAATGACAACATTGAATTTTTAGGTGGAGAAGGCGTAAATAATTCAAATGCTGGTTTTGATAAATGTAAAGATGAAGATGGAAGCTACTGGATGATGGAAAATGTAAAATATGTTCTACTATTTAATAATGGTTCATATAAAATTACAGCATCTGTTGCTGACCCTATAAAGTATGATGATTATGATGAAGACAAGGTAGATTATAAGAACAATTATGTATTTGCATATATTAATGGCGAGTATACACAAATAGGTGGAGATGTTGCTGTTGTACAAAAATATTGTATAAATATGATGTATGAATATATCTTTGGTGAGTTTACATCAAAAGAATTCTTAGAAGCATATGCAACATCAGCAGAGAAGGGATTTAGATTCTATACATCTATGATGCAATATCAATTAACAAGAGCTTATGGATATAATGCAGATGGAACAATTGATACAAGTAAAGTTTTAGATTATACATTAAATAAAGATAAGTTATTATTCTCATCACTAGAAGAAAGTGCTGATGGAAATGGAAAACTTACATATAAAGATAATGATGGAAACACAGTTGATCCAACAAGCGATGATGTATCTTTCTGGGATAACTACGGAGAGGATATTTCATACAATTTCTATAAGACAGCTGAGGTTGTAAACGATAGAATAACAATGACATATTCAAACTCAAAAAAGAGAATTGATTCATTTGAATATTACGGAGAAAAAGTGCTACCATATTACGCACAAAAGAGTGATTTTAAGACATATAGTATAAGACAATGTGTCGTAGCTGAATCTACTCATTTTGTAGTGAATTTTGATTATGAAGCAAATGTAGAATTATAAAAAAAATATGGGTAGGAAATTGCCCATATTTTTAAAGAGGATAAGTATATGAATATAAATGAATTTAGTAATGTTTTTGAAAAAATTGGAAAAGAGTGGATGCTAGTATCCGCAAGCAAAGATGGTAAGACTAATTGTATGACAGCCTCTTGGGGTGGTCTTGGAGTTATGTGGGGCAAAAATGCAGCTTTTGTTTTTATAAGACCTCAAAGATATACTAAAGAATTTATAGATTCATCAGACTTTTTATCTTTGTCTTTCTTTACTGAAGTCTATAGAAAGATGTTATCTTTCATGGGAAGTAAATCAGGAAGAGATGTAGATAAAATTAAAGAACAAAATTTACACTTAATTGAAGGAAACGTAGCTCCAGTATATAGTGAGGCTAGTGTTACTTTGATTTGTAAGAAAATGTATAGACAAACTCTAAAGGAAGAATCATTTATAGATAAAACTTGTGTAGATAAATGGTATCCAAACAAGGATTATCATGATATGTATGTTTGTGAAATTATAGATATAAAATAAATTTTTATGTACACGCTACTTATTGTAATTATTTATATTGCATTTATAAGTTTAGGACTTCCGGATTCGCTTTTAGGATCCGCATGGCCAGTTATGCATATAGAATTTGGTGTTTCTACATCAGCAATGGGAATAATTACAATGGTAATCTCTGGCTGCACTATAATATCAAGTTTATTTTCTAATAAGTTAACAAATAAATTAGGAACAAGAATAGTTACGGTTATAAGCGTACTTTTAACTGTTATTGCCTTATTTGGTTTTTCATTCTCAAGCGAATTTTGGATGCTTATAATATTTGCTATCCCATACGGTTTAGGAGCAGGAGCTATAGATGCTGCTCTTAACAACTATGTTGCACTTCATTTTAAAGCAAAACACATGAGTTGGCTTCATTGCTTTTGGGGAGTAGGTGCAATTATAAGTCCTTTTGTTATGGGTTATGCTTTAACACACTCTGTTTGGAATAATGGTTATAGAATTGTAGGTTTTATACAACTTGGTATTGCTGTTTTATTAATTGCAACACTTCCTGTTTGGAAAGAAAATAAAACTCAAAGTGAAGAAGCAAAAAGTAATCTAGGATTTTTTGAAGTTTTAAAAATAAAAGGTGTTCCATTTCTTTTACTTGGATTTTTTGGATACTGTGCAGCAGAAGCAACAACAATGCAATGGGCAAGTACCTACTTTGTAGAAGTAAAGGGGATAAGTGCAGAGACGGCTGCAAATCTAGCATCACTATTTTATATTGGAATAACTCTAGGAAGGCTTGTAAGTGGATTTATAACCGGGAAATTAGGCGATAAGAAAATGATAGAGATAGGAACGACTATCTTGATTTTAGGAATAATTGTATTATTCCTTCCAATAAATTCAGAGATTACTGCAATTATTGCATTTATTGTAATAGGTTTTGGGTGTGGTCCAATTTATCCTTGTATAATTCACTCAACACCACAAAACTTTGGAGCAGAAAAATCTGGTGCAATTATAGGAATACAAATGGCGGGTGCATACGTTGGATCAACATTTTTCCCACCACTATTTGGATTACTTGGAAATGCAATTGGATTTAAAATTATGCCTTTATTTTTATTAATATTTTTTATCCTTATGATAGTAATGATGGAACTTACTTTTTACACAACAAAGAAAACTCAATTATTAAATAAATAGACTGATTTTAAGTCGTAAATTTTCTAAAATCTCGAATTTTACAAACATTTTACTTTTAAAGCGGCGATTTTACAAACATTATACATAAGTTTCTATTGATTTATATTATTATATAAACGTAGGTTTTGGCCTAAGAATCAAAAACTCATGGAGGGATTTATGAAAAAGAGATTACTTTTAGTTGTAGTTGCTATCGTTTTAGTAGTAGCTATGTGCTCATCTCTTGTTGCTTGTGCAAATAATGGTAACACTAATGCAAAGCCTGAAGACAATGGTAGTTCTTCATTCAATGTAAATGGTGGTTCAAGTGCAAGTAGCTCAACAAAATTAATTCAAACAACATCCAAGGCTTCTTTTGAATTATATTCATCAGAGGCTATCAATGAAACAGTAGCAGCAAATGGTGTTAAGGTTGTTAACTCAGAAACTGGTGCTGTTTTATATTCAGTAAAGGTTGCTGTTATTGATAGTGAAGGAAAGAGATTTAAATTATATGCACCTAACGGCGGATACGAAGTTGGTGGATGGTATGAAATCGAATTAACAGATTCTCGTTTATCTTTTGCAGCATACGAAAATACTAAGAAAGTTTCAATGTATATTGTTAATGGTAATGTAAACGCTGGTTATACATCAGGTGTTAAATACAGCCAAGCAATATATTTTAGTAATTTCTATACAAATAATGATGTTTCATATTTTGAATACAACTATGCAAGTGCAGGTCAACTTCTAAGTGTTGGCGATGTTGTACTTGTTGAAGATGATACAAGCAAAGAATATGCAGCTTATAAGATTACTTCAGTTAAAGACTTAGAAGGTGGATATTGCTTATGTTCTTACTCAGCTCCAAAATATAACGAAATTTATGAAACACTTGAAGTTTCAGAATCAGCAGCCGTTGGTACAGATGGTGTAGTTGAATTTGAAACAGAAGCTATTCAAGAATTTGCAGATAACTTAGTTTCAGAGGCTTTAGAGTTCGGTTTAGGAACAGCTAAGGTTGCCCTAGATGCTAAATTAGATGGAGATACAGTTAAACTTTCAGTTAAGTTAACTATTCCTGATGTAGTTGATACAGCAGATATGGTATTAACATTCAAGATTGATTCAAAGATTACAGCTGATACAGATATTAGTTTAAATACAATCGTTGCAGCTGCTAAGAATGGTATTGATGTTACAGCTTATTTTGATAACACATTAACATTTGATGTTTCTATTGAAGATAAGTTTGAAGCTTCAGAATCAGCAGAACTTGATGAATTAATCAATAAGGTTGCTGCATTTATTAAGGGACTTGATGAAAATGATGTTGAAATTACAATGTTCACATGGACTGTACCTATCGGTAATGGTATTGCTGATGTTTCATTTGATGTTAAAGCAACAGCTAACTTCTCATTCTCAGGAAAGTTAGGAGTTGAATCTACATCTTCAGTTAAGTTCCAATCAACAGTTACATATGACCCATCTGCTGAAAAAGATCAAGTTTCATTAAATACAACAAAACCTGAATTTGAGTTCGAAACAGTTTCTGGACATATGGAAGGTGTTGCTGAAGTTAAAGTAGGTCTTTCTGCTGAAATTAAGTTTGAATTATTAGCAGGCGTTTTAATGTTAGGTATCGGTGCCGATGTTGGTAACTACAATAGAGTATATGCAGAAGTTGTAACAGACAACTTACTTGAATCATTAAATGTAAATGGTGGTGTATACTTCGTAGGTGGTGTTTACTACAAGATTAAACTTCTATATGGTATCTCTACATTAAAGACAGGATCTATCGATTTAAAGAGTGATGAAATTCAATTATATGAAGCTGGTTCTAAGTATTATGTAAATAATATTGAATCTCAAACAATCACTGTTAGTGCAGAGCCTGTAGACTTAAAGTTAAAGGGTACTCAAACAGATATGGTTGCTAACACAAAAGCTTCAACAGATGCTGTAGATTTAACATTCGTTTCTATTGAAGATGCTAATGGATATGTTCAATTAGTTGATGGTAAGATTTCTTTAACAGAAGCTGGTATTGCTCAAGTTGCTAATCAAGCATTAAAGAATTATACAGTTACTGTTAAGTATGGAACATTTAAGACAACTATTACAGTAAATAGTGTTGCTACAATTGATAAGAATGCTTCAGATGATTCATTCACATTAACAGAATCAGAAGTTGGAACATCAATTGCTGCAGCTGAAGCTGTATATGCAGATGGAAGTGCTGTTGTTTACTCAATTAACGATGGAGTTGTTACAATTTCTGGTGCTAAAGCTGGTGTAATCTTCATTAAGGTTGATGGCAGTATCGTAGCTATGGTTGTTGTTAAATAATCATAATTAAAACATAAAATTTTAGGAGTAGCCGTAAGGTTGCTCCTATTTTTATTTATTGAAATATTTATATATATAATATAAAATATTTAATGCAAGAGGAAAAATTATGAAAAAGACAATAATAGTATTAACAACAATTGTTATGATTATTTCTATGGTATGTGTGTTTGTATCATGTAAAGATAAAACTAAGCAGGTAGAATTAAAATATTACGAAGATTCTGAATTTGGTTTATTCTTTTATGGAGAAAATCATAATGCCTTATATAATAGAAATTCAAATGATTATGAACTAGCTGGGACTATTGATATGGTTCGAGCTAAGGATGCAGTTTCAAATATAAATTATTTTGATCCAGAAAAGCCAACAGTAATTTGGGTTCATGGATGGGAACCAGATGCAACGCCTACAACAGATTATGTATTATGCTTAGGTGGAGATACTCAAAAAAATGTAAGTGATTTAGATAATATGTCATATCCTAAATATTTAAGAGAATTAGGATATAATGTTGCTACATTTAATTATTGCGGAGATGGTTCAACTAAAAATTACGCAAATAGTTTAGCAAATATATATTATTATGCATTTGCCTCAGTTGATGGATATGAAGAATCTCTTGCATACTTATTTGCATCTGAACTTTGTTTAAATCTTAAAGATTATACAAAAGAAATTACATATGTAGGTCATAGCTGTGGAAGCTTTGTAACTCTTGCTGTAAATAACATGGTAGATTACTTTATAACAAGTGGAGCTGTAACTAATAAAAACTTACTTGCATCAAAAATTCATTTAGCAGATCCATATATAAATACTATAGGAGATACTCAATTTGAATACATATATGCTACAAATGAGGCAGTAAATGGTAGAAAAAAAGTTGAAGTTTGCCAAGATATTATTTGTAATTTATATGACAAATATTCAGTACCTACTGTTGTTTATTTAGGAATGAGTGTAGCATCATCTGAATTTAAAACTGTTGATACAGATAGATATAATAATGTTGCATCAAAAAGCATAATTGTAGATATGACAGGATTACAAAGCAAATATGAAGGCTTTATGGGCAGTGGTGGTGTGCATGTTGTTACTAGAGATTGGGTATTACAATCCATTATGTCAGATAAATTAGAAGATCAAAATGGAGATTTAGCGCCATCTGCAAAATTAACAAAAGATGAACTTCTAAGCCTTGTTGGTAATCAATATAAACAAGTTAATAAATCATTAAAGTTAAGCACAGATTCCATGACAAAGGTAGATAGTTTAATTTAAAAATGAAAATATGCGTTTATTATGCATAAATATGCGTATAAAATATAAAAATAGAGTAATTTGTTGAATAAAATTGATTAAAAATAAAATTTATTTACAATTTATTCAAAAGAAATTAAAATATGTTTGAAAATAAAATTTAGGAGATACTAAAAATGAGTGAAATTAAGAAAGTTGTACTTGCATATTCAGGTGGACTAGATACATCTATTATTAT
Source organism: uncultured Christensenella sp. (assembly GCA_964478025.1). Classification (GTDB taxonomy): domain Bacteria; phylum Bacillota; class Clostridia; order Christensenellales; family UBA3700; genus UBA3700. The sequence goes on along the minus strand of CAYZGK010000002.1, from coordinate 172,278 downwards.
TCCTTGGTTAAAGGAAAATTATAATAACTGTGAAGTTATTGCAGTTTCAGGTGATGTAGGACAAGGAACAGAGCTTGATGGACTTGAAGAAAAGGCAATCAAAACTGGTGCTAGTAAGTTATATATTGAAGATTTAAAAGACGAGTTTGTTGATGATTATGTTTTCCCAACACTAAAAGCTGGTGCAAGATATGAAGGAACATATCTTTTAGGAACATCATTCGCAAGACCAATTATAGCAAAGAGAATTGCAGAAATTGCCTTAAAGGAAGGCGCTGATGCAATTTGCCATGGTTGTACAGGTAAGGGAAATGACCAAGTAAGATTTGAATTAACAATTAAAGCTATTGCTCCAAAAATGAAGATTATTGCTCCATGGAGAATTTGGAACATTAAGTCAAGAGATGAAGAAATTGACTATGCTGAAGCTCATAATATTCCACTAAAGATTAATAGAGAGACAAATTACTCAAAAGATAAAAACTTATGGCACTTATCTCATGAGGGTATGGATCTAGAGTCTCCAGCAAATGAACCACAATATGAAAAGAAAGGTTTCTTAGAGTTAGGTGTATCTCCACTTCAAGCTCCAGATAAGCCAACATATGTTTCAATAAGTTTTGAAAAGGGTGTTCCAGTTGCTGTTGATGGCGTAAAGATGAAAGGTTCAGATATCGTTGCTAAGTTAAATAAATTAGGTGGCGAAAATGGTATTGGACTTATAGATATTGTTGAAAACAGATTAGTAGGTATGAAATCTCGTGGTGTTTATGAAACTCCAGGTGGAACAATTCTTTATCATGCTCATGATGTACTTGAGACAATTTGCTTAGATAAGGAAACAATGCACTATAAACAACAAATGTCTTATAAGTTTGCTGATATAGTATACAATGGTCAATGGTTCACTCCACTTAGAGAAGCATTATCTGCCTTTGTAGATAAGACACAAGAAACTGTAACAGGTGAAGTTAAATTAAAGCTATATAAAGGAAATATCATTAATGCTGGTGTTACATCTCCATATACATTATATGATGAGGATGTTGCTTCATTTGGTGATGATGGTGGTGCTTACGATCAAAAAGATTCAGCTGGATTTATTAACCTATTTGGATTACCAATTAAAGTTAAAGCTATGATGGATCAAAAGAGAAATAAATAAGGAGTTCTAAATGAACGATAAGATGTGGCAAGGCCGCTTTACAAAAGAATTAGATAGTAGAGTTAATGATTTTAACTCTTCTATTTCTTTTGATTGCCGTCTTTATAAGGAAGATATTACAGGAAGTATTGCTCATGCAACAATGCTAGGCGATCAAGGAATTATTACAAAAGAAGATAGCGAGGCTATTGTTAAAGAGTTAAAAAATATTTTAAACGATTTAGAAAGTGGCAAACTTCAATTTGATATGACTGCTGAAGACATCCATATGTTTGTTGAAGCTGAACTTACAAAGCGTTTAGGTGTTGTAGGTAAAAGACTTCACACAGCACGCAGCAGAAACGACCAAGTTGCCTTAGATGGAAAAATGTACGTAAAGAATCAAATAATTGAAATTAAAGCCCTATTAAAGGCTCTAATAGATACTTTACTAAACATTGCAGAAAAGAATCTAGATACAGTTATGCCTGGATATACACATATGCAAAGAGCGCAACCAGTTACTTTTGGTCATTATATGATGGCATATGTTGAAATGTTCAAAAGAGATTTAAAAAGATTAGAAAACGCATATGAGATAATGGATTTAATGCCACTAGGTTCTGGTGCACTTGCCTCTACTACTTACAATATAAATAGAGAAGAAGTTGCCTCTCTTTTAGGATTTAGAGGGGTAACATTAAATAGTTTAGATGGTGTATCTGATAGAGATTTTTGTATGGAAACAGCATCAGATTTATCTATTTGTATGGTTCATTTATCTAGATTAAGTGAAGAAATTATCTTGTGGTGTAGCTGGGAATTTAAATTTATTGAACTTGATGATGCATATGCAACAGGTTCGTCTATCATGCCACAAAAGAAAAATCCAGATATAACAGAACTTGTTCGTGGAAAAACGGCAAGAGTTATAGGGGATTTAAATACGCTTCTTGTTATGATGAAAGGAATTCCACTTGCTTACAATAAAGATATGCAAGAGGATAAACAAGCTATTTTTGATGCTATAGATACTGTAAAAATGTGCTTAAAGACTGTAATTCCAATGCTTGAGACGATGAAAGTTAACAAAGAAAATATGTTAAAAGCAGGACAAAAAGGTTTTATTAATGCAACAGATTGTGCAGATTATCTAGTTAAAAAGGGACTTGCATTTAGAGATGCTTATAAAATAACAGGAACGCTAGTTGCAAAATGTATTGAACTAAATGAAACTTTAGATTCGCTTCCACTTTCTGAATATAAGAAAGTATGTGATGTGTTTGATAAGGACATTTATAACGAAATTTCGCTAAATGTGTGCGTTAAAGGCAGAAAAGTTATTGGTGGTCCAGCGCCAGAGACAGTACAAAAACATATTGATTTAGTAAGAAAAGAAATGCAATAAAATAATTTTGGCAATATATGGAGATTATTTGGCAAAAACCTAATAATCTCCATTTTTTTGTACTTGCAAAGCTATAATTTTAATATGGACAAAATATGTTTTATAAATATTCAATAATATGAATAAAAATTAATTTACAAAAATTTCTTAAAAAAGGCATAAAAACTATAAAATTGGGTATTGACACCCCTTTTTTGCTTTGGTACAATGTAGTTGTGGATAGATAGGGGGGAAAGCTCGATATTCCAAGATAAAAGGTTTATCCATACGAAAAAATTATTAGTTGTATATATACAACACAAAAAAACTAAATTTATAAGGAGAATTTGGACAATTATGAATAAGACAGATTTAATCGCAGCAGTTGCAGACGCAGCTAAGATCACAAAAGTAGACGCAGAAAAAGCAGTTAATGCTACAGTAGATTCTATTGTTGCAGCTTTAAAGAAAGGCGACAAGGTTGCTATCCAAGGTTTTGGTGGCTTCGAAGTTAAGACAAGAGCAGCTAGAGTTGGTAAACACCCACAAACAGGTGCTAAGATCACTATCCCAGCTTCAAAAACAGTAGCTTTCAAAGTTGGTAAGGCTCTTAAGGAAACTCTTTAGTAGTTAATTAATTATCGAGAAAATTAAGCACTTAGAAATCTAGGTGCTTTTTTTTGCGCTTTGTCTTATAATTAACGTATGGAAAAAATTGAAAATAGAAAACAAAAAGCATTTGATTTATTTACGCAAGGATATTGTTGCGCTCAAGCAGTAGCTGGCGCCTTTTCAGATTTAGTTAAAATCTCTGAGGATGATTTACTAAACTTATCTTGCTCTTTTGGTGCAGGATTTTCAGGTACAAGAAATCTATGTGGTGCTGTATCTAGTATGGGACTTGTTTTAGGTCTTGTAGATAAAATTGAAAATATAAAGCCACAAGATAAACAATTAGTTTTTGCAAAAGTATCCTCACTTGCTGGAGAGTTTCAAGATAAATATGGCTCGCTTATTTGTGCAGAACTTTTAAAGGGAGTTGCTGAAAAATATAAAAGCTTTACGCTTCCAGTTGAAAATAAGGATGGTAAGTTTGTAAGACCATGTATAATTTTTGTATTAGAGTGTGTTGATTTAATTGAAAAGTATTTAGAAAAGTAATAAAATCTTTTTGTAAATAAAAAAACTAGAATGACTCTAGAAAGCACAAATTACGTGTTTTCTATTTTTTTATTCTTGAATAATAAAATATAATATATTATTATATTAATGTTGAATTGAAAAGGAGAAGGACACTATGAAAATAGCAAACGAGTATGCAAAAGACTACAAAGTTCAAGAACAAACTGACTTTGCAGTAAAGGGAATCACAGATATTTGTAATAATATCGGTCCAAGACGTCCAGGTTCGCCAGAAGAGTTAAAGGCACAAGAATACATGGGCGATTTAATGAAGAAGTATTGTAACAAAACAGAAATTGAATCATTTACTCTTCATAGACAAGGTTTTATGGGATTTATTCCATTTACTGTTGTTTGTGGTGTAGCTTCAGTTTTCGTAAATGCATTTGCATCATCTTTAATAGCATTTATTTTATGTGTTCTTGCGTTTATTCCTTTTGTTTTAGAGTTTATTATGTATAAGGAATTTAATGATTTCTTATTCCCAAAACAAACATCTCATAACTTAATTAACACAATCTCTCCAAAAGGAGAAGTTAAGAAAAGATTCGTTTTAATCGGCCATTCAGATAGCCAATTTAATTGGAATATAAATGAACTTTTTGGTAAGTTTACTGAAAAGGGTGGACTTCTTGCAAAATTATTAGTAGAAGTTCCAGCAGTAGTAGGACTTGTAATTCAAACAATTTTTGCTCTTGTATCATTTATTGCTGGAATGGTTCAAGGCCAAGGAATAATGGCAGGTGTAATGAGTGCAAGCTTAGCTCCTCATTGGTTCTATGTATTATTCTTTGTTGTAAGCTGTGTATTTATTCCATTTGAAATTTCTTTTATATTCTTCCAAGACTGGAAAAAGTCAGTTCCTGGAGCTTCAGATAACCTATCTGGATGTTTTGTAGGTATGTCAGTTTTAAAAGCTATAAAGGAAGCTGGAATTGAATTTGAAAATACTGAACTTAGAATGATTTGTTCAGGATCTGAAGAAGCTGGTCTTCGTGGTGCTAAAGCTTATGCAAAGGCTCATGAACAAGAATTAAAAGATATTCCAACAGTTGTTATTGCTATTGATACATTTAGAGATTTAGAGGATATGGCAATTTATGATAGAGATTTATCTGGAACATTGCAACATGATTGGGGTGCTAAATATCTTATAAAGAATGCTGCATTAAATTGCGGTAGAGATTTAAAATTTGAATCAATTTATATAGGTGGTTCTGATGGTGCTGCGTTTACTCAACGTGGTGTTAAAGCTACAACACTTGCTGCTATGAATCCAGATCCTCCAACATATTACCATACAGTTAACGATACTCCAGAAAAGTTAAGACCAGAAGCAATTACAGCAGGTATTGAAATATTAATCGAAGCTGTTTGTATGTATGATAAAGAAGGTTTACCAGAAAAACCTGAAAATAAATAACTTTTAACAAAATAAAAATAGGGCGTAGCAGTTAAATGCTACGCTTTTTTATTCTCATCTAACTTAACATCTTGAGGAATTTTTCCATGATATAAGGCATTTCCAATATTAATAGGGGATAAATAAACTTTTAGTTTATTCTTTAATATATTAAATTTATTTTTACTAAACTCAACATCACAAAGACTAAAAACGGATATGCTTTTTATTAATTCCTTATTGGTTAGATTTTTATCCTTTTTTATAGTAACTACCTTTTGCTCATGTGGTAAAAGATCAAAGAAATTGTCACTAAAAGGTAAGAATGATTTATTGCTTTCTACCTTTACAAGTCTTGCATATACATTGCTATTTAATGTGATTTCAATAACATCTTTTTTATCTTTAATGCTTGTATCTATATGAGCCTTTGGTAAAGAAAGATTCTTTTCTTTATCTAAAAGCAATATCTTTTGTTGAATTAAATTATCTTTTTCATCAAAAAGTTTAAAACAAATACCAGTTTTCTTGTAGTTATATGATTTTTTAAATTCTTTTAGGTTAATATTAAATACGCATTCTTTACTTATTTTCTTTATATCTAAAGTCTTTGTTTCTGTTTTACAAATGCCACTAGTAAAATCAAAGACTAAATATTCTATTTTAACCTTCTTATTTTCGTTTAAATCGTTTAAAACATAAGTTTTAACATAATCACTTGTATCCTCAATAGAAATGCTTAATGGGGCGTTAAAATGCTTTGCGTTATATTGCAACGCTTTATAGTTGCCATAGTAATCAATGCTTGACCAAGAGCATACTGGCCAACAATCATTAAATTGCCAATACATTGATCCATTGCATCTTCCTTTATTTCGTCTCCAGTGTTCTGTTGCATCTGCAATACAATTACTTTGAGCTACTTGAGATAGATATATCATGTCGTTAAATTTTTTAGGCAAGTTAAAACGAGAAGCAACATAGTAAACAATTTTATCATTACCATTTGCACATTTTTGATGAGCGTTAAATATCTCATCATCAAGCGAGTAATTGCCTTTATTCTCAGCAAAAATGTCTATAGTTTTTGCATCTGGTAAACTTTCAAAACCAAATTCGCTACAAAAACGAGTCATACGCTTTCTATAGTAATTCATAGGTTTAAGTCCATGCCAAACCGCCCAAATATGTGTATCTCCAACATTATCACTGCCAACGCCAACATTATGTTTTTCTCCAATTGGAGAGCCAGGCGTGTATGGAGTTATGGAATCATATTTTCTTATTTCATTTTCAAGAATGTGATAGAAGAATTTTTCAGTCCACTCAATATATTTAGACATAGTAAACCATGCCATGTGCATATCTTCAATTTCGTTATTTCCATTCCATAAAGCAAGGGAAGAGTGATGGTGCAATCTTTTAACATTGTACTTTACTTCTTCTTTTACATTTTCTAAAAAGTCATCATTAAAAAATGGATAAGCTTGGCATGCAAATTGGAAATCTTGCCAAATTAAAATACCTCTTTCATCACATGCATTATAAAACTCATCACTTTCATAATATCCGCCGCCCCAAATTCTAATCATGTTCATATTTGAAAATTGAACAGCATCAAGTATGTAGTCTAACTTTTCTTTATTAAATCTTGTTATAAAACTGTCTGGTGGAATATAATTTGCGCCTTTAATAAATAAAGGAACTCCATTTAAAATAAATTGGAAATTACGTCCGTATTTATCTAAACTTCTATTAAGTTCAATTGTTCTTATACCAATTTTTTTACTTTGACTATCTAAGATTTTCTCGTTATCTTTTAAAACAGCAGTAACTGTATATAGTGGTTGAATGTCTTTTTTAGATAATTCATAAGTCCACCAAAGTTCTGGATTTTTAATAACAAATTCAGTGCTATTTCTGGTAGCTTTTATGGTTTCATTAGATGGCGAGGTAATGCTTAATTCGCATTCGTATTTTCTACCTTTAAATGAATCAATATCTACATTTACATTTATATAAGCTACATTATTATTAAGTCGTTGCTCTATGTTTAGGTAGTTAATCTTTGCTGTATCTACAAACTCTATTTCAATATCTTTTGTTATTCCGCATAGTGGTAATATAGGACCCCAATCCCATCCAAAATGACTTTGAGGTTTACGAATATGAACTATACCATTTTGACCATTAGAGTTTACTGGAGTTGGGCATTCTTTATATTTATCTGAAACATACTTTACTGGAGATTTAAATAGAATATGTATTTCATTTTCTCCAATATTTAAAAGGGATTTTATGCTTTTGCTATAGCCTATAAAACAATTGTTTCCTTCAAATAAAAGTTTAGAGTTTATATATACGCTACATATGGTATCTAACATTTTACAATTCAAAAGAATTTCATCATATTCAAGTTCTTCTTTGGTTATTGAAAAAGTTCTTTTATATTCCCAATCTTTTTCACCAACAAAAGATACATCTTTTTCATATGTTGAAATAAAAGGATCTTTAATATCTTTATTGTCCATTAAATCAAGGAAGTTGCATCCAGGGACTGTTGCGTTTTTCCATATTGAATCATCTGTTGATTTAAATAACCACTTGCCGTTTAGAGATTTTTTCATATTTGCCCCATTTAGTTTTTCAAAATTAAAATGTACTTTTATTATAATAGAGTTTCTTTATTTTATGAAGAAAAATATAAAATCTAAAAACAACATTTTGAGTTGGCCACAATTAAACATATTCAACTGGCCATAATTATGGGAGAAGTGGGCAAAAATAGTTTTTTATATTATATTGCGCGTGTTGTATTATAATGTTATAATATATAAAAAATTGTAGGGAAAACTATGTTATATAAGTTCAATCATAATTATTTTAATAATCCGGAGTATTATGAGCAAAATAAGCTTGCTCCAAGATCTTATTTCATTCCATTTGAAAGTAGAGAAAAGTTAGATGATATTAATTATCTAAATGAAAGATATAAATCAGACATGATTACAATGCTTTCTGGTAAATGGGATTTTTGTTTTTACTATAGACTATCTGATATGCCAAGAGAAATTGATTCATACACATATGATTTTGAATCAATTACTGTTCCTGGATGTTGGCAATTCCAAGGTTATGAAAAACCTTTCTATATAAATACAAGATATCAATTTGATTGTGATCCTCCATTTGTTCCAGAGGATATTGGTATTTATGGAAAATCATTTCCAATAGATAGCAAAAGAGGAAAAGAAAAGACTGTTCCTGTATACAATACAGTGGGCATTTATAGAAAGAAATTCCAACTTGAACATAAAGCAAAGCATATACTTACATTCTTAGGTGTATCTTCATGTGTACAAGTTTATTGTAATGGTAGATTTGTAGGTTATTCAGAAGGAAGCCATAATACTGCTGAGTTTGATATAACACCATTTGTTATTGATGGCCCTAATGAAATTTTATGCTTAGTATATAAGTGGTGTACAGGTACATATTTAGAGTGCCAAGATATGTTTAGAAATAGTGGTATCTTTAGAGATGTATACATTACAAATTATACTCACAATAGAATTTGGGATTATGATGTTAAGGTTGAAAGTATAGATGAAACGGCAAAGATGTTAATTGTTGATGTTGATGCTGTTATGGAAAAGAATGTAAGAGTTTGCTACGAACTTTACTATGGTAAAAAACTTATAGCACAAGAAGAGGGTGAAACTCTATGGAACTATACACTTGAAAAACCATATTTATGGAGTGCTGAGGTTCCATGTTTGTATAAACTTGTTATATCGCTAAAGAAAGGTGACCAAACTTTATTTTGCGTAAGACAAGAAGTAGGATTTAGAAAAATAGAAATAGAAAATTCTGTATTCTACTACAACAATATGCCAATTAAAATAAAGGGTGTAAATCACCACGATACAAGTCCAAAGAACGGCTTTACAATGTCAGTAAGTGAAATGCTTAAGGACGTTGAATTAATGAAACTTATGAACGTTAATGCCGTTAGAACATCTCATTATCCACCAGATCCATTATTTATAAAAATGGCAAATTATCTAGGATTATACATTATAGATGAGGCAGATATAGAGACACATGGTACTGGTATTAAATATTTTAAACAACCAAACTTAATTTCTAATGATCCAAGATGGAGAGATAGATTCTGGGATAGAGTTTATAGAATGTATATGAGAGATAGAAATAATCCTTGTATTACAATGTGGTCTTTAGGTAATGAAAGTGGTGGTTGGAAAAACCAAGATTATTGTTATGAAAAATTAAAGAAACTAGATCCATCTGTTCCAATTCACTATGAAGCAGTTTGTAGAACAATAAGATGGAAATATGATGTTTTATCTCAAATGTATACTCCAACAGAGAGAATGGAAAAGATGGCAGCACATAAGCTTCCAGCAAGATATTATTCTTCTCCATATTTCTTATGTGAATATGCTCACGCAATGGGAGTAGGTCCAGGTTCTTTAGATAAATATTGGGAAATTATAAATGCAACTCCATTTATGATGGGTGGCTGTATTTGGGAATGGGCAGATCATGCAGTTTTAGAAAAAGATGGTACATATACATATGGTGGTGACCATGGCGAATATGCACATGATTCAAACTTCTGCGTAGATGGTCTTATGACTCCAGATAGAAAGCCATCAACAAGTGCTCTTGAAATGCGCTGCGTTTACAATCCATATAAGATAACATACTTATCTAATAACGTTTATAAGATTACAAATACTAATTTCTTTGCAGATTCTTCTAATGTTTTATTTAGATGGGAATATTCTCAAAATGGTGAAGTGTTAGCTGGAGAAGAGTTTGAAGCTACTATCTTACCACTATCTAGTTATGACTTTAAGTTTAACCATCCATTAATCATACCATCAAAGGATTGTTTCCTAAACATTTATTATTTAGATAAGAAAACTGGTATAGAAATGGCAAGAGATCAATTATTGTTATGTTTGTCTGTAGATAGATTATCTAATATTGAAGCAGATAATATTGCATGTATTGAAGAAAATGGAAGATATAGAATTGCAACAAATAATGGAAGCATTATCTTTGATAAAGAAACAGGTAACTTATTAAGTTACAATATTAAAGATTGTGAACTTTTAAGCCAAGAAGAAAATGCTCAAATTATGTATCCAAATATATTTAGAGGTAATGTAGATAACTATATGTATGTTGAAAAGAAATGGAGAAGAAATGGCTTAGATAGAACTACAATTCATTTTGATTCATTTACATGTAATAAACTTCCAGATAGAGTTAGAGCTACAGTGCTTCAAAGAATATTTGTACTTGGAAGAAATAGAATGAATGTTACAACAACATATGATATTTATGGTAATGGTGTAATGGATGTAAGTTCAGTTCTAGATTTAGCAAAACCATATGATCTTCCAAAATTTGGATTAAATATTGAACTTCCATCAGATTGTAGAAATGTTCTATATTATGGAAGAGGTGAAGCTGAAAACTATTCAGATGTTAATAAGCAAAGTTTAATAGGCATTTACTCAGATAGAGTAGAAACTTTCCAACCTGTATACATTAGACCTCAAGATTGTGGTAATAGAACAGATGTAAGATGGGCACAACTTACAAATGATGAGGGTAATGGTATTAGATTTATAACAGATGAAACTACATTTAATTTCACAACTCAACCTTATAGAGATGAGGTAATTAATAAAGCTACTCACTCAAAGGATGTTTATGATGAAAATAGAACTGTTGTAAAGATAGATGCCTTTGTTAGAGGTATTGGAACAAACAGCTGTGGACCAGATACAAGAGTTGAGTTTAGACATAAGAGCTTAGAACCAATTGAATATAAATTTAGAATGGTTCCAGTAATTAAGAACAAGCAAATCTATGTTCCACTAGATAAGGAAGATATAGCAAAAAGAGAAAGAGACAAGATTATATATAAAAATATAAAAGAATAAAAATATATAAAATAAAATAAAAGTTTTAATATTATATATTGAAATGTGTTTATTTCTATGGTAGTATTAAAGCAACTTAAAAAGTTAACTCGGAGGTTATTATGGCAGATTATAAGGTAGAAGTTATTCAAAAGTTAGGTGTTATTTCTGAAACTAAGGCAGGATGGACAAAAGAAGTTAGACTAATTAGTTGGAATGGAAATGAACCTAAATATGATATTAGAGACTGGTCAGCAGATGATAAAATCGTTGGCAAGGGTATAGTTTTAAGTCAAGACGAAGTTAAAGAATTAAGAAATATTTTAAATTCTATTGATTTATAAGATTATAAGAAAATAATATAGTTATTTTGTATGCTTTCCTTTTTAGGAAAGCATATTTTATTGTTTGACATTTTATATATGTAAAACTATAATTCAATACGATAAATTAACGTTTATCAAAGGAAAACCATGGATTATAGATTTTTATTAGAAATCGCCATAATATTGATTGTTACAAAGGTTGTTGGAGTAGCCTTTAAAAAGATTGGCTTATCGCAAGTTTTGGGAGCACTAATTGTCGGCGTAATCTTTGGTTTAACTAACATCGTTCGTTCAACAGATAATCTAGATTTATTTGCAGAAATCGGTGTTATTTTAATAATGTTCACAGCAGGTATGGGTACTAACTTTAAAGAATTAAAGGAAAATGCAGGCCCATCTATAGTAATTACATCTTTAGGCGTTTTAGTTCCATTTTTATTTGGATTTGGTGTATCTTTTATAATTCCAGGAATATCTACAAAAATGAGATTATTCTTCGGTGCTATTCTTACTGCAACATCTGTTGGTATTACAGTAGCTAGTTTAAAAGAGTTAGATGTATTACATGGAAAGGTAGGTTCATCAATAGTTACTGCAGCTGTAATTGATGATGTTATAGGTGTCGTTATTTTAGCATTCTTTACAGCAAACACTGGAGAGACAACAATTGCTGGTAGAATTGCAAAATTATTAAATTTCTCAAGCAATTTATCCTTCTTAGTAGTTTTAATAAATGTTGTACTATTCTTTATGGTGGCAATACTAGTTGGATTTGGAATACATTATTTATTTAAAATGGCTTCTAAAAAATGGCCACACTCAAGAAGATTATCCGTTGTAAGTTTAGGTGTATGTTTTGTTTACTCATGGGCAGCAGAAGAATTATTTGGAATAGCAGCTATAACAGGTGCTTTTATGGCAGGTATGATGTTATCTAATATGAAAGAAACAGAATATGTTGAAACAAGAGTAGATCAAAGTGCCTATATGATATTCTCTCCAATATTCTTTGTAAACATTGGTGTATCACTTCCTTATGAAACGATAGCTCAATCATTTAGTTGGAACTTGGTTTTATTCAGCGTAGCGTTTGTAGTTGTGGCACTACTTGGAAAATTCTTAGGAGCAGGACTTGGTGCAAAAGTGTGTGGTTATACATGGGACGAGTCAGCAAAGGTTGGAATTGGCATGATGGTAAGAGGAGAGGTATGTTTAATCATAGCAAATGAAGGTGTTAGAAGTGGTATTATGACTCAAGAATACTATCCAGCATTTGTTTTATTAATTATTATATCTTCTATCTTAACCCCACTTTTATTAAAAGTATTATTTAAAAAGTATCCAGATACATCATTAAGTGATTTAGAAAAACACTCAACAGATCATGATGTTATCGAAGAGAGCCAAGGCGAAGTTCATAATTCCGCAAATTAGGCTTTTTTATCCATAATTATTTTAAATTGTTTATGGTTATTTTAATTTAATTTCATTAAAATTAAATTATGAGAAAAAGGTTGTTCGTATCAGTACTAATAATATTAGCTCTTCTATTTTCGTGTATGGGCTTAATTGCTTGCGATAAAAAAGCGGAAAACGAAGAGGTTGATTTAGTATTAAACGAAAAAATCGGTTTTAAATTTGTCAAATGGCAAAACTCTTTAATGTGGTTTACAACAGATGGTGCTGCCTTTTATGAAATATCTGTTTATTCAGATGATTATAAAGATTTATGTGTGTTTTCTCAAAAAATTGAAGATAATGGTGAATTGATACAAACAGTAAGTCTTCCAGATAGTTTATCTCAATGGCGAAGTTTAACTGCATATATTATCGCATTTACTCAAGAATCTTCTTATTCTTCAAATATTATTTCAACAAAAATAGTTTATAGCGAGGATGTATCAGATTATCCAGTAAAGGAACCTGAAGATGTTATAACAGGTGAAAATACAATTCATGGTGATGGCGATTATTACTATTGTACATATTCAAGTAAAATAGATATGTTAGTAAATCAAGAGATAGATTATGCAATATCTTTAAATCAAGAGAACAAGGTTACAAATGTAAGTATGCCAGCAATAACAAGCAGTGATTGGTCTTATGATGAAGAGTGCAACCTTATTGTTTTGAAAAAAGAATATATTTCTAAATATTCAACAGGTGCCAAAGTTCCACTAACTATAACTTATGAAAATGGAAATGAAAGCAAAACATATATATCTTTAGTAAAGTCATTGCCATTAAATTTAGATAAAAATTATTTATCTTATTCAAGGGAACTTGCGGCTAACGATGTAGTTTTAAATTGGACAGATAAAATTTCTAATGTTTCATACTCTAAAGTATTATATAAAGTAACAGTGGATGATAAAATTGTTCCATCTGGCACATGGTATAAGGCAACAAGTGATAATGTTACATTATATAAGACACAATTAAATGGACTTTCGTGTGGAGTTCATGAGATTAGATTCTATTATAACTATAGTGGCGTTGATATGGGTTATAGCAGCGTTGAAGTCAACGTTGATGCTGGAAATAAAACTCCATATGATGTTGAAATAGATTATGATTCTTCATATCCAAATGTTTATGTAAATTGGAATAGCGACTATACATATGATGAAGCAATAGTAACAATAGGTGGTGTAAATTACTCAAGCAAGGATAGTAACTATGGCAAGCTATTTAATGGTAATTCGTTTAATGCTGCAAATATACTTTCAAACAAGGGAACTTATGTAAGAGTAACACTTGTATATGGTGAAGATTATTATACATCAGAATATAAAATGCTTGATTTAAATTTAACCGATGAAACAGTTAAAAAACATTTAAGTAACTCATTTGTATATTTAGGTAAAAATTGTAATAGTTTTATAAGTAGTAAAAGCGAGTTTAATGATTATATAGCTTATACTATTATCCATTATGGAGATTCAGATACATTTAGAAGGACAGAGTGTACGGTTCAAGAATCTTATAGATTCTATTCTCCTTATATGTTAAGCGCATATACAACAGATGATGCCTTAGCCCAAGCAATAAAGGATGCATATAGTGATTTTATTGAACCTCTTCAATATTCTTCAAGTACACTTAGTATAGAGACGGCAAGAACAAATAGCGATTACGATGAAAATGAATTTGGCTTTTCTATAGTATTAAGATCAGGCTCTGCAAGGCCTTATTCGTCATATAATGCATATGAAGGCACGGCTGATTATAAAGAATATCCAAACTCTCAACTACATTATTATACAAAAGGAGAAAGTACAAGAAGTTCAACATTTAATGGCTTTAAAGTAGATAGTATAGAAAAAACTACAACAGTAAGTACATCAGTTGAATTGTATCTAGCACTAGAGGCAGGATTAAAACCTATTCCAGTTGCAAATTCTAATGCTGATAAAGTTTATACAAAAGCAAAAGAAATATTAAGAAAGATAGTAGATGATAATATGACAGATTATGAAAAAGTATTAGCCATCTATGACTATATTAATTACAACACTATATACGATAGAGGAATGACAACGAGATCTTCTAAAATTTCTGCAATTACTACTGAATACGCTGCAATTTATAAGAACACATCATTCTATGCAGAAGGCGTATTTTTCTATAAGGTAGCAGTTTGTAATGGACTTGCAGCTGCTATGTCTATTATGTGTAATATTGAGGGAATTAAAACATATAAGACAATGGGAAAAGTAGATAGTGGAAATCACACATGGATAAAGGTTCAACTTGATGAAAACTGGTACACAATAGATATTACCTGGTCAAATGGTCTTGATTGTTCAGGTACGCAAAAATATGAGCTTATAGATTATGATTTCTTTATGATGAGTGAATACGAATCTGAATCATATAATGGTAGAACAGAATACACTCAATATGAAGCGGGAGATTATTATGCAGGTGATGGCCAGTATGATTATTGGGCTTCAAGTTTATTTACATACAATAGCGATGTTTACGATTTATATATAACAAGCAAAGAAGAATTCTTTACCCTTATAGATTATTATTGTCAAATAGGCGAAAATAGAATTATAAAGGCAGGTGAGACACTTCAATTCAGCATTAAGTTAAATGTCTTAGGACTTGGCAATGGGGCATTAAAGGTCGGAGAATGGCTTGAGGAGTACTATAATAATCACGCAACATTTAATGCAAACTTTGAAGATATTGTTTACTTTGTAAGAGCAGATTTAAATAATAACACAATTACAAGGTTCCAAAATGTAGTTTATTTGAGAATTACAGGAGATGCGTAGATGCTTGATGAAGTGAATCAATTTTTAAATGAAAATAAAGAAGAAAAATATAAAGAGTTTAGTAAAAATTTAACTTCAACAAAGTATGAAATCTATGGTGTAAGAATTCCAAAATTAAGAAAGTATGCCTGCAAAATATATAAAGAGAAAAATTATTTAGAATTTCTAAAAACAAAATCTAATATATTTGAAATAAATATGCTAAAGGGAATGGTAGTAGCTTACGCAAAGGATATTGAACTTATAGATAATTTTGTTAAAATAATAGATGATTGGTCTATATGTGATACTACTCACTGGAAAAGCAAAGATGAAAAATTTTACAACAAGTGTTTAGATTTTTTAAAAAGTGATCAAGAATTTATATGTAGATGGGGAATAGTAAATCTTTTATTTAACTTTTTAGATGAAAAGCATATAGATAATATAGTTTTAAAAATACAAAAAATTAAAAGTGATAAATATTATGTTAAAATGGCTATAGCATGGCTTATACAAAAATTATATTTTATAGACAGTAAAAATGCAGAGAATTTACTTTGTAATGTAAAAGATGAAGATGTTAAGAAAATGGCTAAGCAAAAAATAAGGGATTCATTAAGAGAAAGAAAGGGTTAATATGAAAAAGTTTATAAGCGGAGTTTTAATTTTATTACTAGGATGTATAATGGTTTGTTCATTTACTTCATGTAAAGATAAAACCTTTTATGAAACATTAGATACTGCAGATAATTTAGTAAATATATCTTCAGGAACTGTTTATCAAACAATGGAAGGGTTTGGAGCTTCATCTGCTTGGTGGTCACAAGTTGTTGGTGGTAATGATAATGCAGATGAAATAGTTAAGTATCTATATAGTAGCGAAGGCTTAGGTTTAAATATTTATAGATACAACATTGGCGGTGGTTCTGTAGATAAAAAGGATGTATATTCATATTATGAGGATGAAAGAATGTGTGAATCTTTCCTAAAAGGTGAAAATTATACAGGAAGCACTCATGATGAGCTTTTAGCATATGTTTCAAATGAAAATAATTATGATTTTACAAAAGATAAAAATGCAATGAACGTTCTTAAAAAATCTTTATCATATGGCTGTATAGATTCACTAGTTTTATTTGTAAACTCTCCACATTATTTAATGACTAAAAATAATTTATGTCATAGTACAACTCCAAGTACAGATAATCTAGCCGAAGAAAATTATGATGTTTTTGCAGCTTACTTAATGCAAATATTAAAATACTTTGTAGTAGATAATAATTATCCTGTTACATATATAAGTCCAATTAATGAACCTCAATGGAAATGGGGTGGCAGTGATGCAAGCCAAGAAGGATGTCATTTTGAGCCAGCAAATGCAGCCAAATGCTTAAATGAAATATATATTCAATTAAAAGCGTTTAATGAAAAATATAGTAAAAATATTAAGTTAGATGCATATGAATCAGGTGGCTATCCAGCAAACTATAACACAGAATATTTAGAACAGATGTCTAAGTATGATTATTTTAAAGAATTAGATTATATTTCATACCATGCATATAAAAGTCCAACTTCAAGAAGCGTAAGAGAAACCGCTTTAGAGAAGCTTGCAAAATACAATATAAGTTTTAGCCAAAGTGAATATTGTCAATTATCTAGTGGTGTTTCTAATACATTTGAAACAGCTCAATATTTAGGATATGTTATGTGTTATGATATAGGAATCTTACATTCAAATACATGGCAATGGTGGATAGCAGTTTCTAATTATAACTATGAGGATGGATTGCTATATAATAACTGGGATGAAAAGAATGCAGAGGTAAAGGTTGCTCCAAGATATTATATGATGAAGCATTACTCAAAGTTTGTTCAAGAGGGAGCTCAATATATCCAAGTAAATCCTTTAAATGAAAAATCTTATTTAACAGATTTAGATAAAGTTAAAAAATGGTATAAAAACGGAGATGAAGATGCTGTTTTTGCCGATGATTTATATAATGTTTTTAAAAACCCAGATGGTTCTATCGTTATAGTATATATAAACATAACTGACTATGAATATGAGTGGAACATAAAAGATCAATATGAAACTTATGCAAAATATACTTCAACTGATGAAAAGTATTTACAAGAAACTAGTGGCAAATTTAACGGTCAAATTAAATTTGAACCAAATAGTATAACAACTATAGTGCTAAAATAATTGATTAATAAATTTATTTTTAAAATTTATTAATTATTGAAATCTTCAGGTAAATTGTTTGCTGTTTCTGTTAAAATCTTCATTTGACGAATAGCGGTTTTGTTCAGTTCGATAATTCGCTCTTGTTGGCTAAATCCTTGTTCTATTAGATACGAATTTAAGTTTTCAAGATTAGAAAGACACACAAGTTGTGTTACTTCGGCAGTATCTCGGATGTTACCTTTTATTTTAGGATTTTTATCTCGCCATTCACGGGCCGTCATTCCAAATAATGCAACATTTAGGACGTCAGCTTCGTTTGCATAAATAATTGATGCTTGTTCTTTTGAAATTTCAAGTGGAATAATAATATTATCTTTGATAGAATTTGTGTGAATGCGGTAGTTTATTTTTGTAAGTTCACGTTTTACTGTCCAGCCAAGTTGTTTTTGTTCGTCAGCTTTTAGCCTTTGAAATTCTTTAATAATATACAAATTAATTTCTGGTGAAATCCATGAGGCAAATTGTAAAGCAATGTCTTTATGAGCATAGGTGCCTGCATTATATTTGCCAGCTTTTGATATAATACCTATAGCATTAACGCTATCTATCCATTTTTTTGGAGATAAAGTAAAATAGTTATGCCCTGCTTCGTTTTTAAACTGGTCGAATTCGACCATGTTAAAATTAGGGTTATTTAATTTTTCCCATAAGCCTATAAATTCTATAGTGTCTTTTCGTCTTAACCAATTTTTTACGACATCTGCAGGAGCTTCAGAGTTTTTGTATTTTGCAATATCTGTTAAAGAGAAAAAATCGTCTTTATTAATATGAATCCCTTGGTTTAGAACGTTAATTTCTTTATTTTTCATTGAATTACTGCCTTATAGTGTTTTTATTTTCTTATAACATATTTTAATATAGAAATCAATTGTAAAGATAATATTAGGATTTTCCTTCTATTTTAAAGCAATAATACATTTATTTTAATTTTTTAAATTTTTTTCAAAATCTTATTGACATACCAAAATGGTAGGTTTATAATCATATCAACCTATTAAGTTGGTAGGTAAAAGGATAAAAGATAAAATGTTTAAGTTTATTGTAGAAACATCTAATAATTTATTTGAAGAATTAGTAAGGGCTAATTTTCGTTTTGGTCGAATGTGTAAATAGGGAAATTTTAAAACCCAAAAAAACACATTTAAAAAAAGGAGATTAGAAAAATGACAAAATATAAATTTGAAACATTACAATTACATGTAGGACAAGAACAAGCTGATCCTGTTACGGATTCAAGAGCTGTACCTATTTATCAAACAACATCATATGTATTTCATAATTCAAAGCATGCAGCAGATAGATTTAACCTTTCAGATAGCGGAAATATATATGGTAGATTAACAAATTCAACACAAAGTGTACTTGAAGAAAGAATAGCGGCATTAGAGGGTGGAGTTGCAGCGCTTGCACTTGCATCAGGTGCTGCTGCAGTTACATATACAATACAAGCTTTAGCAAGCTCTGGAGATAATATAGTTGCTCAAAAAACTATTTATGGTGGTTCGTATAATTTACTTGCACATACTTTAACTAGATTTGGTATTAATACAACCTTTGTAGATATTCATAATTTAGATGAAGTGAAAAAGGCAATTAAACCAAATACAAAGGCTTTATATATTGAAACACTTGGAAATCCAAATTCAGATATTCCAGATATTGACGCACTTTCCATAATTGCTCATGAAAATAATATTCCACTTGTTATAGACAATACATTTGGAACGCCATATTTAATAAGACCGATAGAACATGGGGCAGATATTGTTGTTCATTCAGCAACAAAGTTTATTGGAGGTCATGGTACAACACTTGGTGGTATTATAGTAGATTCAGGAAAATTTGATTGGTTAAAAAATGAAGATAAGTATCCTCAAATTGCAAAGCCAAATCCAAGTTATCATGGAATCTCTTTTGCAAAGGCTGTAGGTGATGCTGCATTTGTAACTTA
This sequence comes from uncultured Christensenella sp., assembly GCA_964478025.1. Lineage (GTDB taxonomy): Bacteria > Bacillota > Clostridia > Christensenellales > UBA3700 > UBA3700. The sequence goes on along the minus strand of CAYZGK010000002.1, from coordinate 152,407 downwards.
TGTTAGAGCAATACTATTAAGAGATGAAGGTGCTACAATTTCTCCATTTAATGCATGGCTTTTATTGCAAGGATTAGAAACTTTATCTTTAAGACTAGATAGACATGCATATAATACAAAATTAGTTGTTGAATATCTTTCAAAACATCCACTTGTTGAAAGTGTAAATCACCCATCATTAAAGAATCATCCACAACATGATTTATATGAAAAATATTTTCCAAATGGTGGTGGTTCAATATTTACATTTAACATTAAAGGTGGAAAGGAAGAAGCATGGAAGTTTATAGATAATTTAAAGATATTCTCACTTCTAGCAAATGTTGCAGATGTTAAGTCACTTGTTATTCACCCAGCATCAACAACTCACTCACAATTAACAGAAAAAGAAGCTGCAGATCAAAATATTTATCCAAATACAATAAGACTATCTATAGGTACAGAACATATAGATGATATTATTGCTGATTTAGATAATGGATTTAATGCTATAATAGAAAAGTAGAAAATAAAAAGGAGACAAAACTATGTCAAAGATATATACATCAGTAGATCAATTAGTAGGAAAAACACCTCTTTTAGAATTAACACATATAGAGGCACTTTATAATTTAAAAGCAAGACTTCTTGCAAAAGTTGAATTATTTAATCCAGCAGGCTCTGTAAAAGATAGAGTAGCTGTATCAATTTTAAATGAGGCAGAAAAAGAAGGAAAATTAAATAAGGATACAGTAATCATTGAACCAACATCAGGAAACACGGGTATCGGTATTGCAGCTATCTCAGCAGCTCGTGGCTATAAGTCTGTTATTGTTATGCCAGAAACAATGTCTATAGAGAGAAGACAATTAATTAAAGCATATGGTGCTGAAATTGTATTGTCTGATGGAGCAAAGGGAATGACAGGTGCTATTGAAAAAGCTGAAGAATTACATGCTCAAAATCCAAATAGTATCATAGCTGGTCAATTTGTAAATCCAGCAAATCCAAAAGCTCATATTGAAACAACAGGTCCAGAAATTTATGAAGACACAGATGGAAAAGTAGATATATTTGTAGCAGGCGTTGGAACAGGTGGTACAATTACGGGTGTTGGAGAATATTTAAAATCTAAAAATCCAAATATTAAAGTTGTAGCAGTAGAACCAGCAACATCTGCAGTATTATCTACAGGAAAAGCAGGAGCTCATAAAATTCAAGGGATTGGAGCAGGATTTGTGCCAAAGATTTTAAATACAAAAGTTTATGATGAAGTTTTCCCTGTATCAAATGAAGATTCATTTACTATTGGAAAATTGATAGGTAAAAAAGAAGGATTCTTAGTAGGTATTTCCTCAGGTGCAGCAACTTATGCTGCAATTGAAATTGCTAAACGTCCTGAAAATGAAGGAAAAACAATAGTAGTATTACTTCCAGATTCTGGAGATAGATATCTATCTACACCTTTATTTCAAGACTAAAGGAGAAGTATGAAAATTTCAACTAAAGGAAGATACGCACTACGTGTAATGATAGATTTAGCAGAGAATAATAATGGAAAATATATTCCATTAAAGGAAATTGCAAAGCGCCAAGAAATTTCTCAAAAGTATCTAGAGGGAATTGTTGCAGAATTATCTAAAGCAGGTCTTTTAGATGCGCTTCATGGAAAGGGTGGTGGCTATAAACTTGCAAAGGATCCACAAGATTATACAGTAGCTGAAATCTTAGTTGTTGAAGAAGGAGACTTAGCTCCAATAGAATGCTTAACAAAAGATGCAAAACAATGTTTAAGGGCAGAAGAATGTAGAACACTTCCTATGTGGAAAGGACTATACAAAGTAATAGAGGACTATCTACAAGGTATAAGTTTAGCTTCTCTTGCAAAAATAAATGCTGCAGATAATTACATAATTTAAAAAATAGGCATTCAAATGAATGCCTTATTTGTTGTAAAATATATGTATTAAAAAATAAAGAGGTGATGTTATGTCAAAATATGCATTAGTAAATGGAAACATTATAGACGGAACAAAAGATGCTCAAGTAGTGAGCGATAAAGTTGTACTAATAAATGACAAAAAAATAGAGAAAATTGTAGATAAAAATGAATCTATAGATGGTTATCAAGTAATTGATGTAAAAGGTGGATATATTTTACCAGGACTTATTAATATGCACGTTCATTTACCTGCAAATGGAAAACCTAAGAAAAAACAAGCAGATAATAAAAAATTAGTTAAGTTAATTACTTCAAATAAGCTTACAAACTATTTAGGTGTAAAAATTTGCGAGGGATATGCAAAACAAGAATTATTAGGTGGTGTTACCACAATAAGAACTGTTGGTGGTATTTCAAATTATGACACTAAAATAAGAGATTTAGTAAATGAAGGTAAAGTTGTAGGACCTAGAATTATTGCTTCAAATATGGCTGTATCTGTCCCTGGTGGACATATGGCAGGCTCTCTTGCCTATGAAGCAACATCTCCAAAGGAAGCAGAAGAATTCGTTGAAAAAATTGCACAAGATAAACCTGATTTAATTAAATTAATGATTACAGGTGGCGTAATGGATGCAGAAGTCGTTGGAGAACCAGGAGTTTTAAGAATGTCTCCAGAAATTGTAAAAGCTGCATGTGATAAAGCTCACTCTCTTGGAATGAAAGTTGCTGCACACGTTGAAAGTCCACAAGGAGTAAAAGTTGCTCTTGAAAATGGAGTTGATTCAATAGAGCATGGTGCAAAACATGATGATGAGATGATGAAATTATTTAAGAGTAAAAACGCTTTCCAAATTTCAACAATATCTCCAGCTCTTCCTTATGCTTTATTTGATAGAAATATTTCTCACGCAACATATGAACAACAAGAGAATGGTAAAGTTGTTATGGATGGAATTATTGATCTTGCAAAAGAATGCTTAAAAGAAGGTATTCCAGTAGGCTTAGGAACAGATACAGGATGTCCTTATGTTACTCATTATGATATGTGGAGAGAATTGTATTACTTTGTTAAATATTGTGGAGTAACACCAATGTTTGCAATTTATAGCGCAACCCTTTTAAATGCTAAACTTGCAAAAATAGATAGTTACACAGGTTCAATTGAGAGCGGAAAGATGGCAGATATTATAGTTTGTCCAAAAAATCCACTAGAGAATCTATCTTATTTAAGACAATTATCTTATGTAATAAAAGAGGGAAGCGTTATAGCAAATCCAAAACCTAAGAAAATGAAAGAAGTTGAAATAGAATTAGATAAATATCTATAAAATAGTGGGTTAGCATCCCTTGTTTGCGAAAAATTGGGGTATTTGTTATAATTTAAATATTGAATAAAGATGGGCTACTAAGAAATAAAATCTTAGTAGCTCATTTTTTATAAGGACATTTATTTTTATCTTAGACAAATATGAAAGTTGGAAAAGCGTGAAAATTTAACAACAGAAAAGTTGGAAAAGCGGGATTTTTATATGTCTAAAAAGTTGGAAAAGCGTAAAAAATAGATAGTAAAAAAGTTGGAAAAGCGTATTTTTAATGATATAATATTGTTGGAAAAGCGGAGGAATGCGCATGTATAGAAAGATTTCAAAATATATTGAAGAATATTTAAAAGGTAATGAAGACAAAATATTGTGTATAGATGGAGCAAGACAAGTTGGTAAATCTTACATAATAAGAGAATTATCTAAAAAATATTTTGAAAATTACATAGAAATAAATATGGCCGACGATAAAGTTGGCGATAAATTATTTGCTAATGTAAGAACTGTTGAATCTTTTTATATTGAACTTAGCGTATTTGCTGGTGAAAAACTTAAAGATAGGGAAAATACAATTGTTTTTATTGATGAAATCCAAGAATATCCAGAATTATTAACATTGCTTAAACCGCTAAAAAAAGACAATAAATATAAATATATTTGTAGTGGCTCGGAATTAGGCCTTGCTTTAAACAAAACAACATTAACTCCAATGGGATCAATAATTGAAAAGAAAATGTATCCTATGGATTTTGAAGAGTTTTTAATTGCAAACTCTGTCGGGGAATTAGCTATAAATCATTTAAGAAAATCTTTTATAGAAAGAACCTCAATAGATGAATCATTGCACAATAAAATTTTATATTTGTTTAAAACATATTTATATGTTGGAGGAATGCCAGATGCAGTTAAAGCATTTATTGAAACAAAAAATGTTGTAAAAATTAGAAATATTCAAAAGGAAATTACTAATTTTTATTCAGAAGATGCATCAAAATATGATAAAGAAAATAAATTAGTAATAAAAAGAATTTATGATATGATTCCTTCAAATATTGAAAATAAAGTGAAAAGAATTCAGTATAAAAAAATTGAAAATATAGAGGATGTGAGATATACAAAATATAATGATGAGTTTGAATATTTAATTTCGTCCGGCATTTCTTTAGCAACTAAAGCTGTCAGTGAGCCTAGGTTTCCATTAATTCAATCTAGTAGTAAGAATCTTATTAAGTTATATATGAATGATGTAGGTTTATTAACTAGTATTCTTTATAAAAATAATATAAACGCAATTTTAGATGATAAAACAGGAATAAATTTAGGTGCAGTTTATGAAACAGTAGTTGCACAAGAATTAAAAGCTCACGACCATGAGTTATATTATTTTGATAGGAAAAAGGTTGGGGAAGTAGATTTCTTAATTGATGATTATGAATCATTGAACGTTCTTCCTCTAGAAATAAAATCTGGTAAGGATTATAAGAATTTTAAGGCTTTGTCAAAGATTTTAAGTATAGATAATTATAAAATGACAAAGGGGTTTGTTTTAAGTAATGAAAGAGAAATAAAAACGATAGATAAAATAACATATTATCCAATATATTTCATAATGTTTTTATAATAGATTAAAAATCAACAATAAAAAAAAGCTGCTAAGTTTTATCTTAACAGCTTTTTTTGGTGCGCCTCCGGAGGATCGAACTCCGGACACCCTGATTAAGAGTCAGGTGCTCTACCAGCTGAGCTAGAGGCGCATATAATAAAATCTACAAAAACTGGTGCGGATGAAGAGACTTGAACTCCCACGTCGGTGACACTAGATCCTAAGTCTAGCGCGTCTGCCAATTCCGCCACATCCGCACAAATTTTGTGGTGCCCCATCCGAGAGTCGAACTCGGGACAACTTGATTAAAAGTCAAGTGCTCTACCAACTGAGCTAATGGAACATAGGTTTTTTAAGTTTCAATTATTTTGGCAGGGGTAGCTGGACTTGAACCAACGAATAACAGAGTCAAAGTCTGTTGCCTTACCACTTGGCGATACCCCTACATTGTCGTTTTGTGGCTTAGTATAACTGGGGTGGGTAAAGGGATTCGAACCCTTGGCCTCAAGTGCCACAAACTTGCGCGCTAACCAACTGCGCTATACCCACCACAGTGGTGAGCCTGGAGGGATTCGAACCCCCGACAACCGCCTTAGAAGGGCGATGCTCTATCCAGCTGAGCTACAGACCCACTAAAATTATAGTGGAGCGAGTGATGGGAATCGGACCCACGCGGTCAGCTTGGAAGGCTGATATTCTACCATTGAACTACACTCGCATAATATCAATGCTAAAAAAGTATAACAAAGTTAAAAGTATGTGTCAACAATTTTAGCAAATATTATTTTTAAATTTTAGTTGTTTGCACGCATTTGTCTTGCTTGTTGTCTCATTCTTTCTGCTTTACTTAAAATTACTTTTCTAAGTCTGATGCTCTTTGGTGTTACTTCAACAAGTTCATCTTCTTTAATAAATTCTAAGCATTGCTCAAGGGATAGTGTAGTTGGTGTAATTAATTTTAATGCTTCGTCAGCGCCTGAAGATCTACAGTTTGTTAAATGCTTTTCTTTACATACATTTACTGGCATATCTTCTTCTCTTGAGTTTTCGCCAACAATCATACCTTCATAAACCTTAACACCAGGGCCTATAAATAGGGTAGATCTTTCTTGTGCATTAAATAATCCATATGTTGTAGAAGTTCCATCTTCAAATGCTACAATTGAACCTCTATTTCTCTCTGGGATATCTCCCTTATATTCTTCATAACCTACAAGTACGTGGCTCATTACACCGTAACCACGAGTATCAGTTAACATTTCGCTTCTATATCCGATGATACATCTTGATGGAATCTTAAATTCAAGTCTTGTACCACCTCTTCCATCAGGATCCATCTTTGTAAGTTCACCTTTTCTTGCACCAACTTTATTCATGATAGCTCCAACATATTCATCTGGAACGTCAATTACTAATTCTTCAATTGGTTCGCACTTTACGCCATTAATTGTCTTATAGATAACCTTAGGACGAGAAACTTGGAACTCAAATCCTTCACGTCTCATTGTTTCAATTAAGATAGATAAGTGAAGTTCGCCTCTTCCGTATACTTTAAAACAATCTGGAGATTCAGTTTCTTCAACTCTCATTGAAACGTTTGTTTCTACTTCTTTAAATAATCTAGCACGTAAATGTCTTGATGTAACAAATTTTCCTTCTTTTCCTGCAAATGGTGAATTGTTAACCATAAAGTTCATAGATAGAGTAGGTTCATCAATTGCAACGAATGGTAGTGGTTCTACTTTATCTACATCACAAATTGTTTCACCAATATTTAGATTATCTACGCCTGAGATAGCAACTATATCACCAAGTGATGCACTTTCACATTCAACTCTCTTTAAACCTTCAAATTGATATAATTTAACGATTTTAACTTGAGTTGAAGTTCCATCTCTATGACAAACAACTGCTTGTTGTCCTTCTTTTATAGAACCTCTATTGATTTTACCTACACCAATTCTACCAACATATTCATCATAATCAATATTACAAATAACTGTTTGTAGTCCGTTATTTAATTCACCCTCTGGAGCAGGAATTTTCTTTATAATTGTATCTAAAAGTGGATCCATATTAGTTCCAGGCTTTGTAGGATCTAATGTAGCCCAACCTTGTTTTCCTGATGCAAATACTGTTTCAAAATCTAATTGCTCATCATTAGCACCAAGTTCAATAAATAAATCAAGTAATTCATCTATAACCTTGTTAGGATCTCCACCTCTATCGATTTTATTTATACAGCAAACAACAGTTTTTGAAAGACCTAAAGCTTTCTTTAAAACATATCTAGTTTGAGGCATACATCCTTCAACTGCATCTACAAGTAAAACAACACCATCAACCATAGATAGAATACGTTCTACTTCGCCACCGAAGTCTGCGTGTCCTGGGGTATCAATAATATTAATTTTTATACCCTTATAGTGAACAGAAGTGTTCTTTGCTAAGATTGTTATTCCTCTTTCTCTTTCAATAGCGCCATTATCCATAACTCTATCTACAATAGTTTCATTTGTTCTAAAAGTACCATTTTGAGCTAGTAATTGATTTACTAGTGTAGTTTTACCATGGTCTACGTGTGCTATTATTGCAATGTTTCTAACATCTTCTCTTTGCATATATTTATCCTCATTGTTGTACTATTTTGTACACTAAATTTTTATTCTGTATAGCTATATAGCAATAGGATCTTTCATAACCAATTGATCCTGGATTAATTAATGTAACACCATCAATTTCATCGACTTTTGCTATGTGTGTATGGCCATAAAGACCATATTTTACATTTTGATACTTACATTCAAAAGCAAGGTTATATAAATCATGTTTAACACCAAAGCTGTTTCCGTGAGTTAACAAGAACTTAACACCTTCAACTTCTACAATTTTAAATGGCTCTGCATTAAATGTATCGCAATTTCCATAGACATAGTAGAACTTATCTTTGTATATGCTTTTTAATGTATTTATTTCATTTATTCCATCACCTAAATGGAATATGTAGTCTGCTTCATCAAGTACTGTCCAAAAATTGTCATCCTTTGGTAGCATTCCATGAGAATCTGATAAAACTATAATAGATTTCATAGTTGTTTTAATAAATTCTCAAGAGCTCTAGCTCTATGGCTAACAGTATTTTTTTCGCTAAGATTTATCTCAGCAAAAGTTTTATTAAGCTCAGTACTTAAAAATAGTGGATCATAACCAAAACCACCATTTCCTCTTCTTTCATGAAGGATAATTCCTTCTACTTTTCCTTCGCCTACCTTATATGTTCCATCAGGGTAGTTTAGTACAACTACTGATGTAAAGTGGGCTTTTCTATCTTCATCTTTTTCAAGTCCTTTTTCCTTTAGAACTTTTAAAAGCTTATTGTTGTTATTATCATCATTGCAAGGCTCACCAGCATATCTTGCAGAATATACTCCAGGCTCTCCATTTAGCTTATCTACACATAAACCTGAATCATCAGCAATTGATGCATATCCAGTAAGAGAGGTTATAGCTCTTGCTTTTATTAGAGAATTTTCTAAAAATGTTGTTCCAGTTTCTTCAATATCTATAGAGATTCCCATTTCTTTTAAAGACTTAATATCTTCAAAATAATCTTTAAGATATGACTTTATCTCTTCGACCTTATGGGCATTATTTGAAGCAACTACTAATATCATTTTTTATTGTTCTCCAATGTTATTATTTCAACAGGAACTAACTTGTTGTGTTGTTTTACAGTAGAGATAAAATCGTCAACATTTTTCTCAGCTATAAATATCTGGATTATATTAGCTTTTAAATTATTTTGTTCATCAATAACATCAGCTTTCGCATCAGTTGTTTCAACATAAATAAATAAAAGCGATTTATCTGAATTTGTTCTTACAAGTAGTATGTCATCATACTTTACCTTAAGTGGAGCAAACCCGATGTTTATAATTATGTCAGTACTTCTTAAAGTGTAGCCAGAGAAGAATATAAATATGGAAAGAATCAATGCAACAAAAAGCATTATAATAGTTGCCATAATATCTACCGGTGGTTGGTGTGACACTAAATTAGCAACATTACATACTGCAAGAATATTGACAATTGATGTAGCTAATAATATAATTATCACCAAAATTGAGACTATGTACATCCACAATCTTTGCTTAAAAAAGAAGTGCTTTTTCATAGACGCTATTATAACACAAGAAAAAAATAGGTAGCAAGGAAATACGCGTGTATTTTAAAAATATAAATAAAGAAGACTTTGATAGAATAAATGAACTTTTAGCCAAGACTCAATACAATGGCTGTGAGTATTCTAAGCTTTATTTGATGGCGTGGGATTACTATGATTTTGATAGTTTTGAAATAGCTTATGAAAACGACATTATCTTTATGCGTTTTGTTCCAAATCCTGAGTATATAAAAGGTCCTGAAAAATTAAAGCACATTTATATTCCACCACTAACTACATTAGATAAAATGAAAGATGCAATCTTAATGGTAGAGAAGCAAACTAAAGATGATGATGAGTTAATGCTTATTGATAGTCTTTCACAAGAACAAGTTGAGTATGTAGATAAATCAAAGTTTGAAGTTATAAAAAGTGATGACTATAAAGAGTATTTATATGACCCTAACGACCTTATAAACTTTAGTGGAAAGAAATACCATTCAAAGAGAAACCATATCGCCGATTTTGATAAAAAATATTCATATGTATTTAGACAATACAACAAAGAATTAGATTACAAGAACCTAATTTTGCTAATAAAAAATTGGGAAAATGGAAAAGAAGATTATTCTCTTGAAGATAAAAGCGCAGAAGAAAAAGCTATAGATATATCGCTTGAATTATTAGAAAGTGAGAGTAATATTTTTGCTTATGTTTTATATGTAGAAGATAAATTAATAGGTTTCTCCTTAATTGAAAAAACAGCTTCAAATATAGTTATAGAGCATATAGAAAAAGCTGATATAAATTATGATGGAGCTTATCCAAAACTTCTAAATCTTGTAGCAAAAGAAGCATTTAATGATTGTAGGTATGTTAATAGACAAGAAGACATGGGAGATGAAGGTTTAAGAAAAAGTAAACTTTCATATAAGCCTGTAGCTTTTTGTGAAAAATATTTTATAAAGAATTTTAAAGAAGATATTTTCCAAGAATAAATAGCAAATTAGGGAATTTAAAAGTAATTTTAAACGACTCAACATTGACTTATTATATTAAATAATATATATTTAATAATATGAAAAGAAAGTTTATCCTATATTTAGTACTAGTTTTTTGCTTAATCTTAACTTTGGCTACATTTTTATCTTGTAGTACAGATGTAGATTCAAGTTCTTCGTCAAAACATACAATTAGATTTTATGTTGATAGTGGAAGCGGTTATGAGCTTTATGGCGCTGCTTTTAGATCTAAGGGTAACGAACTTATTAGATTTCCAAAAGACCCAACACGTGATGGTTATGTTTTTGATGGATGGTATTTAGACAAATTATTTTCTACAAGCTCTGAAGTTAAACCTAATTCCTATTTAACAAAAGAAATAACAGAAGATATAGATGTTTATGCAAAATTTGTTTTAAAAAGCTCAGTTAATGATGTTTATGCTGTTGTTTTTGAAACAAATGGTGGAAGTGAAGTTGCCATGCAAGCTTATAGTTATGGTGCCACTTTAGATAAAACAAAAATAACAACAACACGTGATGGTTATGAATTTTTAGGATGGTATTTAGATAAGGATTTAACCATTGAGTGGGATGTAGATTATGGTAGAATTAGAAAAAATATTGTGCTTTATGCAAAGTGGAATATTAATGGTTTTTCTATAAACTATGAACTTGATGGGGGTACTAATAATTCACTAAATAAAGATGCTATTGAACAGGATGAAGTACTTACTCTTTATGCTCCAAGTAAAGTAGGTTATGAGTTTTCTGGTTGGTATTTAGATAGCGAATTTAAAGAAGAATATTTAGGTGGCGAAAAGTTAACTAAAGATTTAACGCTTTACGCAAAATTTGATATTAAAACATATAATGTTTTATTTAGCGTTCCAGATGATGTAAGTTTTGATGATGGTGGAATATCTAGCGTTAAAGTTACCGATACTATAACTATAAATACTCCAACAAAAACAGGATATACATTTGTTGGTTGGTATTTTGACTCAACGTATAAAACAAAATATACAGATTTAAGTAGTTTATGTAGCTTTGCTGATACAAATAAGTTAGATACTGTAACACTATATGCAAAGATAGAGGAAACAAAGTTTAATGTAAATTACCATATAGATAGTAACGTTAATAATTCAAATAATCCCGAGTATTATTTGTACTTCTCAGGACTTACACTAGAAAATCCAAGTAAAGAAGGGTATACATTTAATGGATGGTTTTTAAATCAAGATTTAACTGAAGCATATGATGCTTCTACAAATTACCTAAGAGATTTAGATTTATATCCATCATGGAGCATAGTTTCTTACAATATTACTTACCACTTAAGCAGTGGAGAGAGTTTAACAGAAACAGGAATAGACACGTTTAATGTTGAAAAAGATTTATCTACATATCTTCCAAGGGCAACTAAGTCAGGTTATGTATTTGTTGCATGGTATTTAGATAGTGCATTAAGCGAACGATTAGTTTATAACAAAAAATATACAACATCCCTTGATTTATATCCAAAGTTTACAGAATCTGATTTAATAGATTCTACAAAATATACAGAAGTTGTAAATGCTCCATCTTTATATTTTACTAAAGGGGATACAAAGAATTTATGTGTAACGCTAAGTGAAGATAATGTTGTTTCATCTTCAAATTTAACTTCAGATAATTTTGTAAATTATATAGATTCAGAAAAATCAATTTTAGTTGTAAAAGCAGATTATTTTAATGATTTTGAAATAGGTGAAAAAGTAAGATTAAAATTCACATTAAGTAGTGGCGATATTTTAAATTACTATGTAACAGTAGTTGAAACAACATCGTATACATTAACATTATCTCAATACCTAAAAGGTGCTACATCATATACTATTCAAACATCTGCAACTTCAAGTTCAAGCATTAAAGGTGTTAGTATAGATAATGTAAACGTAAAGACAACAATATCTGATGGCCAAATTACAATAAGTGGTGAAATATTAGATAAATTATCCCTAGGAAAACACTATATTGAGGTTCAAACTGATAAGGGAATTTCTAATGGATATTTTAATATTTCTGATAACTCAAAATATAATCCATACAATGTTAAAATCGATGTAGATTCTACATTCCCAAATGTATATGTAACATGGGATTATGATTTTACTCCAGATTATTTTGAAGTAAGTATTGATTCAAATACTTATACATCAATAAGCGATAGTGATTTATTTAATGGTAATTCATTTAACGCAACGGGAAAGTTAAAAATAGCAGGTCAAAAGGTAGTTGTATCAGCATACTACGATAACATATTGCATTCAGCTAGCAGTGTAACATTTAAACTTAATTTATATTCTTCATTATCTTCAACAACATACGCAGAAGGTGTTGAAGATATGTTTGATACATATACAGTATATGGAAAAACTTGCAACTTCTATATAACAAGTTGGGAAGAGCTTTATGACTTTTTAATGTATACGTATTTATATAAAGACTCACTTCCAACAGAAACATTGTCAGATAAAACATATATAAAACTTAGTTATTGTATAGACTTTGATACTGCAAATTGTGATCAAATTGATTTATCTTCAACTTATTACTCAAAAGATAGTTCTTACGATCCAACTACTATGAATAACGACTTAACAAATGGTAATTTTATAATTAGATTATTACAAGAGGTTTATTACAACATTCCAGAGGCAGTATCTTATGGAATGAATTATACTCAATCTACTTGCAGCTTAATACCTGACCAATGTCATATTTTATACATAAGATATACAGGTGCAAATAAGCCTACAACAATAAGAACAGCAGCGGATAATGGTACTTATGAAAACTTTGCTTATCTTCCTCAACACACAGGAAGTGGACTTGCTTTAGATTATGTATTCCCTATAGAGAAAAATAATAAAGGGGATGCAAATGTAAATACCTCAATTGAGCTATATTTAGCACTTGAAAATGGTTATAACCCAGTAATTGTTAATAATGATTTAAAGACAATGTATAAGAAAATGAAAACAGTTTTGAAAACTATTTTGGATGAAAACATGAATGATTACGAAATAGCTCTTGCAATATATGATTATTTATCTTATGGAATTGTTTACGATTACGCAGGTGCAGATGATGCAACCGCTCTTTATGGAACTGATGCATATAACGATGTTTATGGTTGGTCATGCTTCTATATGGAAGGTGTATTTAATTATGGTTTAGCTGTATGTAATGGAATTTCAGCCGCTTATTCAGCACTTTGTAATATGATGGGAATTGAATGCCATAAACTTACAGGTGTAGCTAGTGGTGGCGCTCATGCTTGGGTTAAATTAAAGATAGGTGGAAATTGGTATTTATCTGATGCTACATGGGCAAACTATAGAGTCAACATTGGTACATCCACAAATCCAAGTATCTATGAGGCAACAAATTACAACTACTTCTTAATGACAGAGGACGAATGTGTAAGTTCTAAGCATACAATTACAAAGGCCACATATTTTGAAATGGGCCAAGCTTGTGATAGTCAAATTGATGTTTATAAAAATATAAAATTCGTTTATAATAATATAACTTACGATTACTCAATTGATACAACATCAGTTGATGAGTATAATGCTTTGTTGAGTAGTTTAGTTCAAGAAGCATCAAATGGCGATTTTGTATCTAACGATAGTATAGCTGTAATGATATATTGTGAGGATTTGGATAGTATATTATCTAAATCTAAATGGAGTACTCAAAACTATACTGGATACTCAGTAAGTTATGTGAATATTAGTGGTTATGATAATGTCCATATAATTATAATTACAAAGAAATAAAAAGATTTTAGGAGATATAAGATGATTAAGTTAATATCAGATGGAAAGTACTACATTGATGGTAAGTTTCTAAGTGAAAATGATGCAATTCAACAAGGGTATCAAAAAAGAGAATTAGATGAAGCCTATAAAGGCACAATGGCATATTCAATTTTAAAAGCACATAACACGCTAGGCGTTACAGAAAAAGGTGCTCCTTTAAAAATTAAATTTGATGCAATGGCATCTCATGACATCACATATGTTGGTATCATTCAAACAGCAAAGGCAAGTGGATTGAAAAAATTCCCAATTCCTTATGTTTTAACTAATTGTCACAATTCTTTATGTGCAGTAGGTGGAACTATTAACGAAGATGATCACGTATTTGGATTATCTGCTGCTAAAAAGTATGGTGGTATATTTGTTCCTCCTCATCAAGCAGTTATTCATACATATATGAGAGAAATGATGTCAGGATGTGGCAAGATGATTTTAGGTAGTGACTCTCATACTCGTTACGGAGCACTTGGTACAATGGCAATGGGCGAGGGTGGTCCTGAACTTGTTAAACAATTATTAAATAGAACATATGATATAAAATATCCTGATGTTATTGCTATAAACTTAACAGGAAAGCCAAGAAAAGGAGTAGGACCTCAAGACGTTGCATTATCTATAATTGGTGCTGTATTTAAATGCGGTTTTGTTAAGAATAAAGTTATGGAATTCGTTGGCGAAGGTATTAAGAACTTACCAATTGAATATAGAAACGGTATTGATGTAATGACAACTGAAACAACATGTTTATCTTCTATTTGGGAAACAAATGATGATGAAGTTAAAAATTATTACACAGTACGTGGAAGATTAAATGATTATAAGGCTATAACTCCAGAAAAGGTGGCTTATTATGATGGAGTTGTAAATGTAGATTTATCTACAATTGAACCACAAATTGCGCTTCCATTCCATCCAAGTAATGTATATAACTTAAAGGATGTAATAGAAAATCCACATGATATATTAGCTAAGGTTGAAGAAGACGGAAACAAACTATTAAAGAATGTAAAAATCTCTCTTTTAGATAAGATTAAAGATGGAAAAGTTATGGTAGAGCAAGGTGTTATCGCAGGATGTGCTGGTGGTACATATGATAACATTATTGAAGCTGCTTCAATTTTAAAAGGAAAGTATGTAGGAACAGGAAAGTTCACAATGAGCGTATATCCTGCATCTACTCCAATTTATAAGGACTTATTACAAAAAGGTGCTCTTGGTGATTTAATTGATTCAGGTGCAATTATAAAGACATGTTTCTGTGGCCCATGTTTTGGTGCTGGAGATGTTCCTGCTAATAATGCATTATCTATTAGACATTCAACAAGAAACTTTGAAAATAGAGAAGGATCAAAGCCAGCTAATGGACAAATTGCATCAGTTGCATTAATGGACGCAAGATCAATTGCTGCAACAGCTGCAAATGGTGGTGCACTTACAAGTGCTATGGATTTAGATTACGATAACACAATTCCAGCATTTAATTTTGATAGTACAATCTATAAGAATAGATGTTATCAAGGTTATGGCAAGGCTCAAGAAGATTTACCACTTCAATATGGTCCAAATATTAGAGATTGGCCAGAAGTTATTAATTTAACAGATAATGTTGTTGTTAAACTTGCATCTGTTATAAATGACCCAGTAACAACAACTGATGAATTAATTCCATCAGGTGAAACTTCATCATATAGGTCAAATCCATTAAAGCTTGCAGAGTTTGCTTTATCTAGAAAAGACCCACAATATGTATCTCGTGCAAAAGCAGTTTATGCATCAGAGTTAGAAAGAAGAGAAAAAGACTTAAGTGATGAGTATAAAGCTGCAATTAAAGCTACTAAACTTGAACTTAAGGGAAGCGTATCATTAGGTTCTGGCGTGTTTGCAATTAAGCCAGGCGATGGTTCTGCAAGAGAGCAAGCTGCATCATGTCAAAGAGTTTTAGGTGGTGTTTGTAATATTGCAAGAGAATATGCAACAAAGAGATATAGAAGTAACTTAATTAACTGGGGTATGTTCCCATTTATCTGTGATGATGCAGAATTTAATATTGACGATATTATAGTTATTCCAAATATTAAAGAAAAGTTAGTTAATAATGATTTAGTATTCCCAGCAAAAATCGTAAGAAAAGGTGAGGTTATTGATATAACATTAAGAATTGATCCACTTACAGATGATGAAAGAGAAATTATTAAACAAGGTTGCTTAATTAATTACTATAAAAGCCAAATGTAAATGGAAAAAGAGATCCAACGAAATCTTATCAAAGAAAAACTAAAGTCTTTGGAAAACAAAGATTGTCTTGATGATAAGATTTTTGAGAATCTTGTAAATGCTGATTTTATAAAAGGAAATGTTCTTATATACAATTCGCTTAAAAGTGAAGTATCTACAAAAAAGATAGTAGATTACTATATGGGAAAAGTTAATCTTTATATGCCAAAAGTTATAGGCGATGATATGGTATATGTAAAGTTAGATAAAAATACAGTATTTGAAGTTGGACCATTTAATATAAAAGAGCCTATTGGAAAAGAATATTTAGACAGTGACATTTTGTTTGATGTATGTATAACGCCACTTCTTGGATATGATAAAGCATTAAATAGACTAGGAAAAGGCAAAGGTTACTATGATAGATTCTTTTCTAAGCAAAAGAATTGTTTAAAGGTAGGACTAGCGTACGCGTGTCAGGAAGTAGATAAAATACAAGCAAAAGAGTTTGATGTGAAACTTGATTGTATAGTAAATGAATTTGGAGTAATAAATTGCGAGTAATAAGCGGAAAATATAGAGGAAAAAATTTAGTAGCACCAGAAGGAAAGGATGTAAGACCTACCATAGATAGAGTCAAGGAATCCATATTTAATGTTATTCAATTTGGTGTTATGAATAGCAAATTTGTAGACTTATTTGCTGGCACTGGTTCTATGGGAATAGAGGCTATATCTAGAGGCGCTTGTGAAACTATTTTTTCAGATATATCGAAAACATCTCTTGATTTTGTTAAATATAACCTAAAAGGAATAGATGGAAATTATAAGATTTTAAATAGAGATTATAGAGAAACTTTAAACTCTATTCAAGGAAGTGTAGACTACATATTTGTAGATGCTCCTTTTGCCCTTGATTGTATAAATGAAATATGTTTAATTGTAGGTAAGAGAAAATTAATAGATAAGAGCGGGTATATAATTTACGAACACGATATAGAAAGAAATTATACCTTATCTCAAGAATTTTATATTGAAAAGAGTAAAACTTTTGGAAAGATTCAAGTTGATTTTATAAAGCTAGCAAATAAAGTGTGTGCAGTAACTGGAAGCTTTGATCCAATTACAAAAGGACACTTAGACATAATAGAAAAAGCACTAAATGAGTATGATAAAGTTGTAGTGGTAATAGCTCAAAATGAAACAAAGAAAAGTTTATTTACTTTAGAGCAACGAAAAGAGATTGTTCAAAAAGCAGTCTTTAATTATCCAAATGTTTTAGTAGATATTTGTGATGGATATATTTTTAAGTATTTAAATGAGCATAAAATTGATATAATAGTACGTGGATATAGAAATGATACTGATTATGCTTATGAAATAGATATGGCAAAGTATAATAAAGAGCATGGAAATATTGAAACAATTTTATATAAAGCAAAGGATGAAAAGGTAGATATAAGTTCTACAAAAGTAAGACAAGCTTTAATAAATAATGAAAATATTAAGGATTTAGTTCCAAAATGTGTTTATAATATTATTGTTAAATTATATAAGGAGAACCAATAGAAATGGTAGAAATGAATGTTGAAGAATTATTATCGAAGTTAGAGACAACAATTACTTTAGCTAAAAAAGGTTTTATGTCTGATTTAAAGATGGTTGATGAGGCCGCTTGTTTAGAGTGTATACAAAGAATAAGAGATATCTTACCAAGTGAATTATCTCAAGCTAGAAATATTACTAAAAATGCACAAGCTATAATTGCTGATGCAGAAGCAAGAGCAAATGAAATTATTAAAAAGGCAGAAGCTGATGCTCAAAAATTAGTATCTGAAAGTGCAATTATTGATCAAGCTAATAAAGAAGCTTATGAAACAACACAAAATGCAGTAAACTATGCAAATAATCTAGCAAACCAAGCATACGCAGATGTTGGTGCATTTATGGATAATGCAGAAATTTGCGCAAGACAAGTACTTGATGCAATTATGCAAAAGAAGGCTCAATTGTTCCCACAATATAATCAACAACAAAATATGGACGACAATATGCAACCTCCAATGGGTAATCAATAAAAGAAATAATTTTACATGTCAAATGCTTCAAGAAAAAGCCTTGAGGCATTTTTTTTGCAAAAAAAAGTAAAAAAATGCGTTGATATGCGTTAAAATAATGTTATAATTTAATTGTGAATATGATATTTTATGGGATAGTTCTACTAAAAATCCTATGAATTATATAAAAAAGCCAAAATCTTCGATGCCTTAATGATTTGGCTTTTTTTTATTTATTTCACAATACGCATATAAGGCTCATATTCATAGTTTATTGCCTTAAATAAAGATTCAGATTTGTCTTGAAGAGTTGTATCAACTCTATCCTTTAATTTCATTAGTTCACTAGGTTTTGTAACAACATTTGTATCAATTGTGGATAATAGATTTTGTTTTTTATCCTTTATTGCTAAAACATTTATATAATTTACATCTAAGTCTAAAACCTGATTTAAAGTGTATGTGTTATCTATAAGGGCGCACATTAGTGAGCGAGATAAAGATGTCATTGTAAATCTCTTTGTTTTTACATTTTGCATAAACTCTTCATAGGTAGAACTTTTAGATAGGAAGGATAAAAATCTATTATGAAGTCCCTCATGCATTCCAAAAATTTTATCTAAGTTTTGTTTCTTTGAAAGTTCATATTTAATAACGCTAAATAATTTTTCGCGGTTGTCTTTAACATTTCCTAAATCTTTTGCAACAAAGGAAGGAACCATATCAAATATAGGGTCTTTTTTATAAAGAGCTTCTCTTATAGAAAGGGCAGAGGGGTTATCTTTATCTAGTGATGAATTATATGAACCTTCTCTTTTTATAGTGTATGGTTTTACGTCCATGTATTTGATTGCACGAATATATTCAAGTCCTAAAATATTATTTGGTGTATCTAAAATAGAGGCAATTGATTGGTCAATATTATGTGCATTTAGATATTTTGAAAAGGCAAGAGCATTTGCTTTTGCGTATGTATTTCCTTCGTTTAAAAACTCTCTTATATATCCCTGATTTTCTTCAGAATCTAACATTTCTACAACTTTTTCTAAAACGTAAGTACTTCCGCACTCTGAGCCAAATGAGATATATTTTTCAGCATCAAAATAAGATATAAGTTTGCTAGCGCCGGTTGCAAATACTTGTGCAGAGCCTAATGTATATTCAACAGGAAGTTCAATTACCATGTCAGCTCCTGCTTCAATTGCCCATGTAGCTCTTGTGTATTTGTCTACTATTGCAAGTTCACCACGTTGTACTATATCTCCGCTCATTACAACAACTATACTGTCGCAATGAAGATCCTCTTTTGTCTTTTGAATATGCTTAACATGTCCATTATGAAGTGGATTATATTCTGCTACTATAAAACCTATTCTCATTGTTTAATTTCCTTTACTTTAATCGCTCAAGGTGCGTATAATGTTTATATTATATTAAAAATAATTATATAAATAAAGTTTTTGGAGGCTAGAAGATGAGTTTAATTGAAAGTATTAGAAATAAAGCAAAAGCTTTAAATAAGACAATAGTTCTTTGCGAAGGCGAGGATGAAAGAGTTGTAAGAGCTGCTGCAGAAGTTACAAAGTTAGGAATTGCTAAAATTGTATTAGTAGGAAATGAAGCTGAATGTAAAAAGGTAGCTCCAGATGTAGATTTAAGTGGTATTACACTTATTGATCCAAAAACAAGTGAAAAGACTAAAGAATATGCAAATATCTTATATGAATGTAGAAAAGCTAAAGGTATGACAGAAGAGCAAGCTGCAATTCAAGCAGAGGATAGAACAATGTTTGGAGCTTTAATGTTAAAGGCTGGCGATGTTGATGGTTATGTATCAGGTGCATGTCACTCAACAGCAAATACATTAAGACCAGGTTTACAAGTAATTAAAACAGCACCAGGTGTTAAGACAGTTTCATCTTGTTTCATTATGATTGCAGATGAAAATCTTCCACATCCATATAATGAAGATGGTGTTGCAGTTTTTGCTGATTGTGCAATTAACATTGAGCCAGATGCTCAACAACTTGCAGATATTGCTATATCTTCAGCAAATACAGCAAAGACAATTACAGGAATTGAGCCAAAGGTTGCTATGTTATCTTTCTCTACAAAGGGTTCAGGTAATGATGATAAGTTCTTTAAATCAGTTCCAAAAGTTCAAGAAGCTGTAGCAATTGCTAAAGAGGCAGCTCCATCACTTGCTATTGATGGTGAGTTCCAATTTGATGCTGCTGTATCTCCAAAGGTAGCTGCACTAAAGGCTCCAGGATCAAGTGTTGCAGGACATGCAAATGTATTTGTATTCCCAAATATTAATGCTGGTAACATTGGTTATAAGATTGCACAAAGATTTGGTGGTTATAAGGCAATAGGACCTGTATGTCAAGGTTTTGCTAAACCATTAAATGATTTATCAAGAGGCTGCGATGTTGAAGAAATTATAAACACTGTTGCAGTTACAGCTTGTCAAGCAGAATAATTAAGATAGGTGAGGAAAAACATATGAAAATATTAGTAGTAAATGCAGGTAGTTCGTCTTTAAAATTCCAATTAATAGATATGTCTACAGAAGAATCTTTATGTAATGGTGGTATTGAAAGAATTGGTATTGGTGGAACTAAAATAACATATAAATCAAAAGGGGAAAAGCATGTAATAATGCAAGATTTAAAAGATCATATTGAAGCACTAGAACTTTCTTTCAAACTATTATTAGATGAAAAGATGGGTGTTATTAAAGATTTAAATGAAATTGCAGCTTTTGGTCATAGATACGTAAATGCTGGTGAAACATATTTACATTCAACATTAGTTGATGAAAAAGTAATTAAAGAACTTGAGGCAAATACATATTTTGCTCCACTTCATGACCCAGCACATTTATCTTGTATTAAGGCTTGTAGAGAATTATTACCAAATATTCCAAACGTAATAGTTTTAGATACAGGTTTCCATGCAACAATGCCAAAGAAGGCAGAATTATATGCTATAGATTATGAAGATTATGAAAAGTACAAAGTTCGTAGATATGGTGCTCATGGTTCATCTCATAAGTATGTATCTGAAGAAGCAATTAAGTACTTAAAATCTAAGAACCTTCCATATGAAAATATTGTTACATGTCACTTAGGCAATGGTTCATCAATTACTGCAGTTAAGAATGGTAAATCTATTGATACATCAATGGGTATGACACCACTTGCAGGTATCCCAATGGGAACACGTTGTGGAGATATTGATGTAGGAGCTGCAGAAACTTTAGCTAAATTAAAAGGTATGACATTTGCTGAAACTGTAACATACTTAAATAAGAAGTGTGGATATTTAGGCGTATCTGGAGTATCTTCTGATTCAAGAGATTTATATGCAGCAAAGGCTGAAGGCAATGAAAGAGCAGCTTTAGCACTTGAAATATTCGTATATCAAACACAAAAGTATATTGGAGCATATGCTGCTGCAATGAACGGCCTTGATTGCTTAGTATTTACAGGTGGTATTGGTGAAAATGCTTATGAATCAAGAGAGTCAATAACAGACAATCTAGAGTTCTTGGGTATTAAGATAGATAAAGAGAAAAATGCAAAGAATCCTCGTGGATGTTGGTGTGATTTAACAGCTGAAGGATCACATGTTAGAGTACTAGTTATTCCAACAAATGAGGAACTTGTAATTGCAAGAGAAACAAAATCTATTGTAGAGAAAATATAATTATAGATTTTTGTTTGACATAAAAAAGTAAATAATATAAAATGATAAAGCATTTTAACGAAGAAGTATAGTTGGAGGTGACTTAAAATGGCAGTACCAAAGAGAAAAACATCTAAAGAAAGAAAGCATACAAGAGCAGCTAACTGGAAAATCTCAGCTCCAGCTTTAGTAGAGTGTCCTCATTGTCATGAACTAAAGAAAAATCATCAAGTTTGTCCAAATTGTGGTTACTATGATGGTGTTGAAGTAGTTTCAAAGAAAGAGGCAAAATAACATTTAATTGTTAATAAGATTAGGACTGTTATGAAAAATGACAGTCTTTTTTTTTGCCAAGAAATAAAAAGACAAAAAACGGCTATTCAGCCGTGAAGCACCAAAAAAGTGGTCTCACGGCTAAAAAGCAAAATTATAATAAAATAGAGTAAACTATCGATAATTGCTATATAATTCGGGGAAAAATTGACAAAACTTATACAATTCATTTCAGCCGTGAAGCCAAAAAAAACGGCTTGACGGCTGAAATGAATATAACTATAATTAAGTTAAGGAGAAGTCTATGTGGGCGGAAACTACATAGCATAAGATTATGATAGGAAGAAAAAAAGAAATAGAGGAATTAGAAAGATTATATAATTCAAATAAGGCAGAGCTTGTTGCTATATATGGTAGAAGAAGAGTTGGAAAAACATTTTTAATAAATCAGGTTTTTTCAGATAATTTTGTTTTTAAGCATGCCGGTTTATCTCCAGATGAAAAAAATAATGAAAGTGAAACTAAAAGACAATTAAATCAATTTTATTTAAACTTACTATCATATGGTTTAAAGCCAACTAAAAAACCAGAAGATTGGTTTGAAGCTTTCTATTTGCTAAGACAATTACTTACCAGCAAAGATAATGGGAAAAGAATGGTTGTATTTATTGATGAACTACCATGGATGGATACAAAAGGCTCAAGTTTTATTAGTGCTTTTGAAGGCTTTTGGAATTCATATGCATGCGCTGTAGATAATTTAATGTTAATAATTTGTGGTAGCGCAACATCTTGGATGGAAAATAATCTTATAAATAATCATGGTGGATTGTATGGTAGAGTTACATATGAAATTAAATTGTCTCCATTTTCTTTAAAAGAAACAGAAGAATTTTTAATAAGTAAGGGAATTGATTTTTCAAGATATAATATAGTTCAACTTTACATGATATTTGGTGGGATTCCTTACTATTTAAACTATATTGAAAAAGAGTATTCACTAAGTCAAAATATAGATAATATATTTTTTAAGAAAAATGCTCAATTGAAATTGGAGTTTGATAGATTATTTAAATCAGTTTTTATCTATAGTGAAAAAGCAAAAAGTATAGTTAAATTTTTATATACAAAAAACTTAGGTTTTACAAGAAAAGAAATCGCCCAAGCACTACATATAAAAGAGGGTGGCTCATTATCTAATTATCTAAATGGACTTATGGCGAGTGATTTTATAATAAAGTATTATCCTTTTGGATATCCAAAAAGGGAATCATATTATAAATTAGTTGATCCATTTTGTTTATTTTATTTGAATTTTTGCGAAGGTAGAGCTGAAAATGAACATTATTTTAGTCAAAACATATCCACAAATGAATTGAACTCATGGGCTGGATTTGCATTTGAAAATGTATGCTTCAATCATATTGAACAAATTAAGTATGCTTTAGAAATCTTAGGTGTTTCAACAAGTGCAAGTGCTTATTTTAATAAAGAAGATGGATATCAAATTGATTTAATATTAACAAGAAAAGATAATATTATAAATGTTTGTGAAATTAAGTTTTATTCAGATAAGTTTGTAGTAGATAAAGATTATTATCTAAAGGTGCATAGAAGGACTAATTTATTATATGAAAAAATTAGTAATAAGTTTTCAATTAGAAATACATTAATATCTACATATGGTGTAAAGAGAAATGAATATTCGGATGTTTTCGTTAACAATATAACATTGGAAGATTTGTTTAAGTTTTAGATTATTTAATATTATTTTTAATAGAAGTTTGATATACTAACAATATATACAAAAAGAGGTAAATAAATGAAGATTATAGTAGATTGCTTTGGCGGAGATAATTGTCCAGAAGCACCAGTTAAGGGAGCTGTTCTTGCAATAAATGAAAATAAAGATTTAATTGTTTCACTAGCTGGAAAGAAAGATGAAATAGAAAAAGTATTAAGTACTTTATCTTATAACAAATCTCAAGTTGAAATATTAGATGCAACTGATGTTATTACAAATGATGATCATCCTGTTATGGCAATTAGAAGAAAAAAAGAATCTTCTATGGTTGTAGGTCTTAAAGCTCTATGTGATGGAGAGTATGATGGAATGGTATCCTCAGGAAACACAGGAGCACTTTTATGCGGCGGAACTCTTCTTGTAAAGTTAGTTGATGGCGTAACACGTGCTATGCTTGCTCCTATTGTTCCAACACTTATTAATGGAAAATATACAATTGTTTGTGATGCTGGAGCAAATGTAGATTGTAAGCCTAATATGCTAAAAGAATTTGCAATAATGGGAAATGTATATGTTAAGTCTTTATTTAATATAGATAGCCCTAAAATTGGTCTTTTAAACAATGGCGCTGAAGAAGAAAAAGGATGCGCTCTTACTAAAGAGGTTCATCAAATATTAAAGAATGAAAAAGAATTAAACTTTGTAGGTAATGTTGAACCTACTGATTTTGTATCTGGCAAGGTAGATGTAATAGTTTGTGATGGCTTTGCTGGAAATATTGCAATTAAGTCTACAGAAGGTGCATGCAAGAATTTATTTGGCATGATAAAAGAAGCCATTTTAAATGGTGGATTAAGAGCAAAAATTGGATACTTATTGCTAAAACCTGCTCTAAAGAGCGTTAAAAATAAAATGTCTACAGACGAGGTTGGTGGCGCTGTACTTTTAGGATGTAAAAAGGTAATTGTAAAGGCTCATGGCTCAAGCAAGGAAGTGCCATTTAAGGCAGCAATTATGCAAGCAGCAACTTTAGCTCAAAAGAATGTATGTGAGTTAATTGAAAAAGGTTTAAAGGTAAATGACTGATTCTCAAAAAGTTGAAAAAGCACAAAAAATAATATATGAAAAGTGCGGATATGTTTTTAAGGATGTTTCATTAATTGAAACAGCTTTAACACATGCATCTTATGCAAATCAAAGAGGTATTGAAGATTACAATAGATTAGAGTTTTTAGGCGACTCATTAATAAACATGATAGTAGCCGAAAAATTATATAAAGATTATCCATTAGATACAGAAAAAGAATTAACAAAAAAACGTGCTAATTTAGTATCTGAGGAAGGTTTAACACCTATTGCAAATAGCATTTTACTTCAAGATTGTATATTTTTAGGTAAAGGAAGCATAGGTGGTAAAAAAACTTTATCTGATGTCATAGAATCAATTATTGCAGCAATATATCTAGATTCTAATTCTTTAGATATAACAAAAAATTTTGTTCTTGAACTTTTAAAAGATAGTTTTAACAATATGGAAGTGTTAAATAAAATAGATTATAAGTCAAAGTTAAATGAAAAATATCCTGGCCTTGTAAGGTATGGACATAGAGAAATTTCATATGATGCAAAAAGGAATGAACATCTATTTGAAGCCATCTTGTATATTAACGATAAAAAGTGCAGTTCAGGCCAAGGAAGATCAAAGGAAGATGCTGAAGTTGAGGCAGCTAAAAAGTTTTTAAATATTTAGATTTTTTCATTTTAAAATATGGGTATAATATGATAATATTATATATGTGTAATTTTCGTTACACATTATTTTAGTGTTAAAGACAAAGGATTTAAATGAAGTTTGAAGGCATAGAATTTTACGGATTTAAGTCATTTGCGGATAAGGTTTCTGTATCTTTTAATGATGGTATTACAGCTATTGTAGGACCAAATGGATGCGGAAAGAGTAATATCGTAGATGCAATAAGATGGGTACTTGGTGAACAAAGTGTCAAATTATTGCGTGGTAAAAAGATGTCAGATGTCATCTTCGCCGGTACTGAAAAACGTAAATCAATGTCTTATGCTGAAGTTTCTTTAAGATTTAATAACGCTGGTCCTGATAGAATTTTCCCAACACTTGAAATGGATGAAGTTACAATCTCTCGTAAAATGTATAGAGACGATAGCTCTGAGTATTCTATAAACGGAGTTAGAGCTAGATATACAGATATAAGAGCCCTTGTAAGAGGAACTGGTTTAGGAAGAGAAGGTTATTCTATTATAGGTCAAGGTAAAATTGCAGAAATTATTAGTGCAAAGCCAGAAAATAGACGTGCAATATTTGAAGATGCTGCTGGAGTTTTAGGTAGTAAAATTGCAAGACGTGACGCAATGAGAAACCTTGAGGAATATGAAACCAATAAAAAGACAATAGAAAGTTTAATGGCAGAAATGCAAAGAAACTTAACCTCTTTAGAAAAACAAGCAGAAAACGCTAAGAAATATACTTCAATTGTCGCTGATTTAAAGGTTTTAGAAGCTAATGCTTATTTATTCCAAAAGGAAAACAATGTTGTACAAAAAGAAAAGATAAATGCAAAAATAAAAGGATATATTGAAAACCTAGAAAAACTTGATATAGATTCAAAAGACTGGAATGAAAAGTTCGATAAACTAACAGACGAGCAAAGAGATTTAGACTCAAGATTAAGCGATATAATGGAAGAGCAAACAAAACTTGCTGTTAAAAAGGAAAATATAACAGGTCAAGGAAATACTTTGCTTGCAAAGAAGGAAGGTCTTTTAAATACTAAACAAGATTACTCAGATAGACTTGCAAAATTAGAGCAAGATATAAGAGATAAAGATAAAGAAATTAGAGACGCAAATAATAAAATTTCAATGGATAATGAAGAAAAGTTAGACATTGAAAAAGATTATAACGATTCAATAAAAGTTCAAAATGAATTAATGAAAGAAATTTTAGATAGAGAGCAAGCTCTTGAAGATAAAAATTCTGAAATTAATAAACTTTTAGAATCAGTTGGAGATATTAAAGCTAATTTAGGAAAAATTCAAGGTCAAGCTGAATCCCAAAAAGAAAGATTAAAAGAGATTGAAGAAGAAATTAAATCTCTTGATGAAAAAATAGATAATAATGAAAAAATTAGCGCAGAATTAGAAAAAGCTGTAAATAAATCTAAGACAACAAGAGATAATCTTGAGTCAACTATTGAAAAGCTTTCAAATAGAAATGCAGAACTTATTGATTTAATAGATGAAGCTGAAGAAACAATTAATAAGTTAAGAGAAGATGCTTCTTTAAGACTTGGTAAAATTAATTACTTAGACGAAATGGTTAAAAACCATGAAGGTTTTGCAGCTCCAGTACAACAATTATTAAAGGCAGCAGATAATGATCCAAAAATCAAACAAAAGATTTTAGGTGTAGTAGCTTCAGTTATAAAGGTAGAGGATAGACTTCAACTTGCAATTGAGGCAGCTCTTGGTAATGCGCTTCAAAATATTATTGTTAATGACGAATATACAGCAAGAGATTTAATACAATATCAAAAACAAAATAGAATAGGAAGAATTACATTCCTACCACTAACTTCTTATAGACCAAGAGAATTAGACCCAACATGTTTAAGTATCGTTAGAGAAAAAGGATGTTTAGGTGTTGCTAGTAAATTAATATCTTATGATCCAAAGTTTAATGTTATTTTTGCAGGACTTTTAGGAAATACTGTTGTTATAGATACAATAGATAATGCTATAGATATTGCTAGAAAATACCACTATCAAGTTAAGATAGTAACACTTGATGGCGAAATTTTAAATACTACAGGTTCTATCTCTGGTGGTTCTCAAAAAGCAACTACAACAGGACTTATTGCTCAAGAAGATAAGTTAAAACAATTAAAGAAAGAATATAACGAAGTTGCTAAAAAATATAATGAATTAAATGTTAAATATAAAGAATATAAAGAAGAAAAAGAAGATATAAATGATCAACTTGATGAATACGATAAAGAGTTTAATGATGCTGTTAAAAAGTACCTTCAAGATAATGGTAAATATGAGGCTATCGTAAATATTATTATTGATTTAAATAATTCAAAAGATAAGGCATTAGAAAACAAGAAAAAAGTTGAGGATTCTATAAATATAATTAATGAAGCATTAAGTAGAGCTAATGCTCAAAGTGATTCTATAACTGTAGATAAAGTAGGAAAAGACGGTGAAGCTAAAACTGGTAGAGACTACTTTAATTCTAAGAAGGAAGAAAAGGCTAAATTAGATGCAAAGATTCTTGATATGAAGATGAAAATTCAAGAACTTGAAAATGATATTAAAACTCAACAAACAAATATTGAAAGATTAGAAAAAGAAAAAGTTTCTACTAACTCTGAAATTGAAATTTGTCGTGGCGTATTAAAAACTAATGAAACAAATATTAATCAAGCAGATTTAAGCATTAGAAAAACTGTTATATCTAAAGAAGATTTAAAGAGACTAAGCGAAATTGAAGCTGTTATAAAGAAATACAACGCAAGAAAGAATGAAATTATTGAAGAGTTAAAGATAGTAACTAAAAAGAAAGATGAAATTTCAAGTAGTATAGTTGATTTAACAGACAAAAAGGCTAAGGCAGAGGCAAGTTTAATAAGCATTGATGAAAAGATGATAAGTCTTGAAAATAGAATAAAAGAGGAATACGAACTTGATTATGATTCATGTTTAGAGTTAAGACTTGCTGAGTTTGATTATGTAGAAGCTCAATCAAAGATTAAATCTCTAAAGGCATCAAAAGCAAGTATAGGACCAGTTAACTTGGATGCTGTTCAACAATTTGACGAAGAAAAAGAACGTTTTGATGCTAAAAAGACAGAATATGATGATTTAATTAAAGCTGAGGCTGATTGTAAGAAGATTATTGATGATTTATCTAAAGATATATTAGAGAAGTTTACAACAGAGTTTAATAAGATAAATGAAAACTTCCAAGAAGTATTTAAAGAGTTATTTGGCGGTGGTACTGGAAGATTAGAAATTCTAGAGCCAGAGGAGGGCCAAGACCCACTAGATGCAGGTATTGAAGTAAAGATACAACCACCAGGAAAGAGAGTTCAACATATGGCATTATTCTCAGGCGGTGAGCAAGCATTAACAGCTATGGCTATATTATTTGCTATATTAAAATTAAGATCTCTTCCATTCTGCGTATTAGACGAAGTTGATGCAGCTTTAGATGAAGGTAACGTAGGAATATATGCTAAATACTTAAAGAAATTTAGTAAAGAAACACAATTTATTGTTATTACACATAGAAAACCAACAATGGAAAAATCTGATATCTTGTTTGGTGTAACAATGCAAGAGAAGGGTGTATCTAAGATGGTTAATGTTAATATTAAAGAGGCTATTGAACATAGTACAACAGTTGCGGAGAAAATATAATGGGATTTTTTAGTAAAATAAAGGAAGCATTTCAAAAGAAAATTTATACATTATTTACTGGTAGAGAATTAGATGATGAGTTCTATGAAGACTTAGAATATGCATTAATTTCTGCAGATTTAGGAGCAGAGGCTTCTGAACAAATAATCGAAAACTTTAAAGAAAAATGTTTTGAAAAAAGAGTTAAAAAAGCAGACGATGCAAGAGAACTTTTAAAAGAAACAATGGTAGAGGAAATAGATTATGAAATTGAGCCTTATTCTTATCCTTTAATTATACTTGTAGCAGGCGTAAATGGCGTTGGAAAAACAACAGCTATTGGTAAACTTGGTAGATATTTTAAAAACAAAGGAAAAAGTGTTGTACTTGCAGCTGCAGACACATTCCGTGCAGCCGCTTCTGAACAATTACAAGTTTGGGCAGATAGATCTGATTTACGTTTAATTAAACATGAAGAAGGTTCTGATGCAGCAGCAGTAGTTTACGATGCACTTGCTTCTGCTAAAGCTAAAAATACAGATGTTGTTTTAATAGATACTGCAGGTAGACTACAAAATAAGAAAAACTTAATGAATGAGCTTTCTAAAATTAATAAGGTTGTAGAAAAAGAATGTCCTAATGCTGATTATAGAACATACATTGTAATTGATGCTACAACTGGTCAAAATGCAATTTCTCAAGTAGAAGCTTTTGATGAAATCATTGATATGGATGGAATTATTTTAAATAAATTAGATGGTACTGCAAAAGGTGGTGTAGTATTTGCAATCTCAGCTGAAAAAGAAATGCCAGTTGTATTCTGTGGCGTTGGTGAAGGCGTTGATGATTTAATTCCTTTTAATGCAAAAGATTTCGTTGATGGATTATTTTAATAACATTTGAAATTAATATCAAAAATTAAAGACTTTATGCACGTCATAAAGTTTTTTTTATTTATGGCTAATGTTTAATTAAAAGGTTTGACAAAAATTAAAAAGGTTGATATCCTATAAAGGAAAAATACTTTATTAAAGTAAAAATACTTGAATCTATGGAAAAGAAAGATAAACTATATATAAGCATATACAATGATTATTATGGTGGTGTTTTGACAGAGTATCAAAGCAATCTAATTAAAATGTACTATGATGAAGACTTGTCTTTAAATGAAATTGCAGAGAATTTAAGTATTTCGCCACAAGCTGTTAAAGACACTTTAAGTAGGGCAGAAAAAACCTTAATAAACTTAGAGAATAAATTAATGCTTGTAAATAAAGTAGAAAGCGCTAAAAAACTTTTAGAAGAGTTAAAAGAAGGCGCAAATAAAGAAAATAAAAAGAAAATAGAAGAAGTAATAAATCTTTTAGATAAATAGGAGAAGCATGGCATCATTTGGAACTTTATCAGAAAAAATAAATCACGTTTTTTCAAAATTAAAGAATAAAGGTAAATTGTCAGAATTAGAAGTTAAGCAAGCAATGAGAGAGATTCGTATTGCTTTACTTGAAGCTGATGTAAACTTTGATGTTGTAAAGAAGTTTATTAATGCTGTTTCTGAAAAGGCAAGTGGTGAAAATATTTTAACTGGATTAAATCCAACTCAACAAGTAATAAAAATTGTTAATGAGGAATTAATTGCCCTAATGGGTGGAACTTCATCAAAAATTGAGATAGCTCCAAAGCCTCCTACAATAATCTTGATGTGTGGTCTTCAAGGTTCTGGTAAAACTACAATGTGTGGTAAACTTGGTTTAATGCTTAAAAAACAAGGGAAGAAGCCACTTTTAGTTGCCTGTGATATATATCGTCCAGCTGCTATAAAACAATTACAAGTAGTAGGTTCAAATGCAGGAGTTCCTGTTTTTGAAATGGGACAAATAGATCCACAAAAGATAGTTAAAAATGCTCTTGTTGAAGCAGAGAAAAATCAAAATGATATTGTAATTATAGATACAGCCGGAAGACTACAAATCGATGAAAAATTAATGGATGAAATTGCAGGATTAAAGAAAACATTTAATCCAAATGAAATCTTACTTGTTGTAGATTCTATGACTGGTCAAGATGCTGTTAATGTAGCACAAAAGTTTAATGAAGTAATGGATATAACAGGTGTTGTATTAACAAAACTTGATGGTGATACAAGAGGCGGTGCAGCATTATCTATTAAAGCTGTAACTGGAAAACCTATTAAATTCTGTGGTATCGGTGAAAAGATGACAGATATAGAGGTGTTCCATCCAGATAGAATGGCATCAAGAATTCTTGGCATGGGAGATGTTCTAACAATTATTGAAAAAGCACAAAATGCTTATTCAGAAAAAGAAGCTCTTGAAATGCAAAAGAAATTCAAAGAGAACTCATTTACTTTAGAAGACTATTTAGTTCAATTAGATAAAATGAAGTCTATGGGAGATATGAATCAAATACTTCAAATGGTTCCAGGACTTGCAAATAAAGTAAAGGATGTTCAAGTAGATGAAAAACAAATGGATAAAATAAAAGCTATTATTTTGTCTATGACTAAAAAAGAAAGGGAAAACCCAGATATAATCTCATCTTCAAGGAAAAAGAGAATTGCAGCTGGCTCTGGAACAGAGATTCAAGATGTAAATTCACTTTTAAAACAATTTGCTCAAATGAGAGAAATGATGAAAAAGATGAAGAATATGGGAAGATTTGGCTTTAGAGGCGGAAAATTTCCTTTCTAAAATATAAAGAAAAAATAAAAAATTAATATATAAAAGGAGAATAAAAAATGGTTAAGTTAAGATTAACAAGAATGGGAAAAACACATTCACCTTTCTACAGAATTGTAGCAATTGATTCAAGAAAAGCTAGAGGTGCTGAATATTTAGCAAATATTGGTACATACAATCCTCAAGCTGAAGAAGTTAAAATCGATGCTGAATTAGCTAAGAAATGGTTAGCAAATGGTGCACAACCTACAGACACTGTTAGAGCTTTACTAAAGAAACAAGGTATTATTGAGTAATATGGAAGAATTAGTTAAGTTTATTGTAGATCAACTTGTTGATGATCCAAGTGCAGTAGAAGTAAAGTCTAGTGAACAAGATGGCATTTTGGTTATTAACGTTATAGCTGAAAAAGAACAAATTGGAAAAATAATAGGTAAGCAAGGTAGAATTGCTAAAGCTATTCGTACAATTGTAAAAGCTGGCGCTAATAGATCAAAGATAAAGGTATCTGTAGAAATTATTGAAAAATAATGGACAGATATACTGTAGGCATTATAGCAAGACCTCATGGAGTAAGAGGAGCCGTTAAGGTTAATCCTCTTACTGATGATGTGTCTAGATTTAAAGATTTAAAAAAAGTTTTTATAGATAATAAAGAATTCACTATAACAAATACCCAAGTTTCAAAAACAGAAGTTTATTTAACATTTGAAAATATCTCAGATAGAGATAAAGCAGAAGCTCTAAAAAACAAGGAAATACAAGTAAATAAGGAAGATGCAGTAAAACTTCCTGAAGATAGTTATTTTATTGTAGATATTGTAGGGTGTGAAGTTTTTGTAGATAATAACTCAATTGGTAGTGTTGTAGATGTTTTACAATATGGAGCTGCAGATGTTTATGTTATTGAAAAAGAAAATAAACAAATTATGGTTCCAGCAATAAAAGCTTTACTTGAAAATGTAGATACCGAAAATAAGAAAATAATTCTTAATTCAAAAGTATTTAAGGAAGTAGCAGTATATGAAGATTGAAGTACTTACTTTGTTTCCAGAAATGTTTTCTTGTATGAGTGTTGGGATTTTAGGAAGAGCACAAGAAAAGGGGCTTTTTTCAATAAATACAACAAACATACGAGATTATTCTTTGGATAAACATAAGAAAGTTGATGATACTCCATTTGGTGGCGGTGCAGGTATGGTTATGACACCTCAGCCTCTTCATGATTGCATAAATGCTTTAGATAAAGAACATAAATATAAAAGAATATATCTTTCACCTAAAGGTGAAACATTGTCTCAAGGTGTAGTCGAAAAGCTTGCTAAAGAAGAAAACTTAATGTTTATTTGTGGAAGCTATGAGGGAATTGATCAAAGAGTCATTGACCTTGATGTAGAT
Source organism: uncultured Christensenella sp. (assembly GCA_964478025.1). Taxonomy (GTDB): domain Bacteria; phylum Bacillota; class Clostridia; order Christensenellales; family UBA3700; genus UBA3700. The sequence continues at coordinate 119,013 of CAYZGK010000002.1, read as the reverse complement.
ATGGAATTATCTATTGGAGATTACGTTTTAACAAGTGGTGAACTTGCGGCAATGGTAGTAATAAACAGTGTTACAAGATATATAGATGGTGTTCTTGGAAATCAAGAATCAACATCAGAGGAAAGTTTTTCTAACGGACTTTTAGAGTATCCTCAATATACTCATCCACAAGTGTTTGAAGGGCTAGAAGTACCAGAAGTTTTACTTAGTGGTAATCATCAAAATATTGCTAAGTGGAGATATGAAAAACAATTAGAAATTACAAAAGAAAGAAGACCAGATTTATTAGAGGGGAAAAATGAAATACAATAATCCAATAGACTGTATAATGGATGAAAATTGTTTAGATCCTATCGTTTTAGTAGACGAGAAGGGTGTAAAGCATGAATATGAACAGGAAGCATTAATTCCTTTTGATAACAAAATGTACGCAATTTTAGCAGACATGGAGGCAATAAAAAATGAAGATTTTGAAAATGCCGGAGATGTATTTGAAATTGACGAGATAAAACAAACTATAAAATTAGTTAAAAACGTAAATATTATAAGTACAATTTTTGAAATTTACGATAGATTATTTGAAGAAAAGGAAGACAACTAATTATGCATATTCAATGGTTTCCAGGTCATATGACAAAAGCTATGCGTATGATGCAAGACAGTATTAAGCAAGTTGATTGCGTAATATATGTTTTGGATGCAAGAGCCATTGAATCATGTGTTAATCCAAAGTTTAATGAACTAATAGGAAATAAGCCTATTTTGTATGTTATAAACAAGCAAGATTTAGTTGAAAAAGCCGATCTTCAAACTTGGCAAAAATATCTAACAAATAAAGGCTTAGACTATGTTATAGCAGACTCTGTGTCTGGTAAACAAAAGGATTTAGTAATAGAAAAACTAAAGAATTTAAATAAAAAAAGCATAGATAGATTTGCCCTAAAGGGTGCTATAAAATCTATAAGAGCTATGGTTGTTGGTGTTCCTAATACTGGAAAATCTACTCTTATAAATTCTCTTTGCAAACAAAAAAGATTAGTAACAGGAAATAGACCTGGAGTTACTCGTGGTAAACAATGGGTATCACTTGCAGAAGGTGTAGAACTTTTAGACACACCAGGAACGCTTCCTCCGGCATTTGATGATCAAGAAAGAGCTAAAAAGTTAGCATTTATTGGTTCTATTAAGGACGATGTAGTTTATTTAGATGAATTAACAATAGAGCTTATAAAGTTTTATAGAGATAATCATAAGGATATTTTTATGGATAGATATAAGCTTCAAGATTTCTCAGATGATAATGTTGAAGTTATAGATAATATTGCTAAAAATAGAGGATTTTTACTTAATAAAAATAACTATGATTACGATAGAGTTTATAGAGCAGTTATAGACGATTTTAGAAAGCAAAAATTAGGGAAAGTTATGTTAGATTTCCCAAAGGAATAATATGAAAACAAAGCATGATACAATGACAATGCTTGAGTATGAGCATTTATACAAAGAAAAGGGAGCAAAGTATATTGCAGGGATTGATGAGGTTGGTAGAGGTCCACTTGCAGGCCCGGTTGTAGTTTGTTGTTGTATTATGAAACTTGATGATGAAGATATAATACAAGGTGTAAATGATTCAAAGAAAGTTTCTGAAAAAAATAGAGAAATTCTCTTTGATAAAATAAAAGAAAAAGCTATTGCTTATCAAATTGAACTATTGGATGAAAAAGCAATAGATGAAATGAATATATTAGCTGCAACTAAAAAATGTATGCAAAAAGCAATAGAGGATATATCTAAAGTTTGCAAGCCAGATGTTGTTTTAATTGATGCAGTAAAAATAGATACATTCGTTCCGATAGAACCTATAATTAAGGGCGATGCAAAAAGTTATTCTATAGCATGTGCATCAATTCTTGCAAAGGTAACAAGAGATAGAATGATGGTTGAATATGATAAGATTTATCCTGGGTACGATTTTGCTTCAAATAAGGGGTATGGATCTGCAAAACATATACAAGCATTAAAAGAAATCGGGCCATGTGAAATACATAGAAGAACTTTCATTAAGAATTTTATTGAAAGATAGTCAAAATAGTTGCGACAAGTTTATTTTTCTTGTATTATATACGAGCAATGACTTCGGGGTAGTCCGCTTTCTATCAAAACTAAAATAGATAAGAATGCTTCGTCAAAATATAGTGGAGGTAAGTCAAATGAGTAACATAATAGACGTTATTGAAAAGGAAAGTTTACGTACAGATCTTCCAGAAATGAAGGTTGGAGATACAGTTAAAGTATACGTAAAGATTAAAGAAGGAAACAAGGAAAGATTACAAGCATTTGAAGGTGTTGTTATCGCTTTCAAACATGGTAGTGTTCGTGAAACATTTGTAGTAAGAAAGATTTCTTATGGTGTTGGAGTAGAAAGAACATTCCCATTACATTCTCCTATGATTGATCATATCGATGTATTAAAGCATGGTAAGACAAGAAGAGCTAAATTATACTATCTAAGAGATAGAATTGGTAAAGCTGCTAGATTAGTAGAAGATGCTGAATAATCTTAAATTAGAATTTAAAAGAGGCTCTCGAGAAATCGGGAGCTTTTTTATGTTTATCAAACATTAATAAAATAATTTTTAATTTAAAAAATGCCGTATTAAGTAGAACTTATATGTGCTATTATTTTTTTAAGGAGAAAATTATATGTATAAAATATTCGCTCATAAACCAAACCAAACAAGAATAGTTTCGTACTCACAAGTAGAATTATTAAATGATGCAATTGAGATGGCAGATGTATTATTTAAAAATGGCTATAGTGTATATGTATATGATGAGAAAAATGGTCTTTTAGATAGTGCTCATGGGAAAATGTTGCAAAAAAAAGATAAAGCCATAGAGAGTATTAGAATAAAAAAACACCTTAGTTATAAAAACATTTGTCAGGAAGAAAAAGATGATGTTTTTCTTGATGATGACGATGATGATGACGATGACGATGATGACGATGATGATGACGATGATCTTTTAATGAATTATCTTTCAGGCATGGATGATAGATTTATTTAAAGAAAAAGAAATAGATTTAATGACGTTTAATTTAAGAAAAATTTGGCTATAAAATATATATAATTATTATAATATAAATAAAATAATATATTTATGTGTTGTAAAAAGAAACAATTTCTCTTATTATATAAATAACGTAGTTGCAAAAGGTGATTTTAAATGAAAAAGAAAATTTTAATCATATTAGCAATAATCTGTATTTTGACATTAACATGCTCATGTTTTGTAGCATGCTCAAAAAAGCAAGATTATGATGTTAATATTTTATCAAACTCGGATTTTGAAACTTTAGATACTGCAAGTACAACAGTTCAATCTTGGACTGCAAGTGGTTCTACAATTTCATTCCCTAAAAATACAAGAGGGGATGATTACGATCCAAAACTTGGAAGTTATTATGCAAAGTTTGATGTTTCAAGTGCATATACATACATCTATCAAAATGTTGAATTAGAAAAGAATGCATCTTATGAAATTAAAGCATATGTAAAAGTAGAATCAATTACTTATCAAGACGATATTGGTTTAAGATTTGGTTTTGAAACAGATACAGAATTTAATGGTTTAAATGTTTTAAAAGCAACAGATGATGAATGGACTGAAATTGTATATTATTTCACATCTGGTGTTTCAGATTCAGTTAAATTTACAATTGGTGCAGGTTCAAAAGATGTAACAAGCGTTTCAGTTGTTGCCTATGTAGATAATGTTTCACTAAAGAAGGTTGAATCAATACCTGCTTCATTTACTGAATCAAATACTGTTGAAATATTAAAATTGAAAGAAAGCACAGGATTATCTAATGGTGGTTCAATTACATTTGTAGTATTAATGTCTATTGCAAGCTTGCTAATTGCTGGTGCTTTATATATCGCTATTAAAGCTACAACACCAAAAGATAGAGTAGAAGTTGTAGAAAGCTCAAATAAGGAGCCATCAAAGATAGATAAATTCTTTGGAAAGTATATGGATGTAGAAAAGGTAAAGAAAGCTTTAACATCTAACTTTGCAGTGTTTATTTATGTAATGCTTGGTGCACTTTTAGTTAGATTTATAATTATTGCTTGCTCATATGGTATGCAAAGTTCAGTTGATGCACTAGAGTCTCTTGCTCAACTTGGAAAGAAGAGTGGTCTTTTATCATTCTATGCATTAAATGAAAGCTCAACATCAACTATTGGAAATACTGTTTTATATACATTCTTAGCCGATGTTGCTAATTGGATGAAAATAAAGTCAGCCTCACTTGGATATGCTATTTTAATGAGACTTCCAATGGTTATTGCAGATATCGTTATAACATACTTAATTTACACTTTTGCTGCAAAACACAAAGATGAAAAGTCAGCAGCTGTTTACTCTTCAATTTATGCTTTTGTTCCTGTAATGTTCTTCTTTGGAAGCTTCTATGCAGCAACAGAAGTAATAGCTATAGCATTTTTAGTTGCTATGTTTATTTGTATATTGGAGAAGAAATATACAGTAAGTGGAGTTTTATTTACTTTTGCATTACTATTTAGCAATTACGCACTTCTTGCCCTTCCTGTTCTTCTTATATTTGAAGTTTACGGATTAATTAAGAGCAGTGAAGAGAGAGTATACATGGCAATTACTATGATACTATCTCTTGCAGTATTCTATGTGTTTGGAATGTTGATGACTTGGTCAAGCGTAAAAGGCGGAGATTTATTCGTATACTTTAAGAGAATGTACCAATCATTTAAAGATAGTTCATATTTATCTGCAGATTCATTTGGTATGTACGGAATGTTTGGTCAAGCAAACGCAAAGACAAGAAATACTATGTTTGAAGTATTGAACTGGTTATTTGTAGTAGGACTTAGTGCTATTCCTGGATATTTATTCTTCAAGAATCAAAATAGATCAGATTTAGTTTTATTTGGAGCAATAACATTTATTCTTTATGGAACATGGGGAGCACAATCAACTGTTTATGTTCTACCAATGGGACTTGCTCTTCTACTTCTATATCTTGTCATCGTTCCAGAAAATAGATTATATCTATGCTTCATGGCGCTTTCGACATTATCTTTCTTAAATATTGCACAACTTGCATCACAAAGTGGTTATATATCAGGAGTTGAAGGTGCTACATATACAGCATTTGCATCAAATAGTGCATTCTTAATTGTGTTTAGCGTTTTAACAATGATTTCAACTTTCTATTTGTTATATGTAAGTTTAGACATTGCAATGTTTAACCAATCAAGTATGATTACTCCATTAGATGGAAATATATTAAGCGAAACAAAGAAACTATTTAGTCAAGTTAAACCAAAGAAATTAGATAGAAAATCTAAATAGAAAAGGCAAATAATGAAATTAATTATAGTAGAATCGCCTCACAAGGCAACAACAATATCGAAATATTTAGGCAGTGGTTATAAGGTAATAGCATCTAAAGGTCATGTTAGAGATTTACCTGAAAAATCTACTGGTGTAGATGTAAAGAACAACTATAAACCTGAATATGTAATATCTCCTGCAAAGGAAGCTACGATTAAATATATAAAACAAGAAGCTGCAAAAGCAGATAAAGTATATTTAGCAGGCGACCCTGATAGAGAAGGAGAAGCAATTTCTTGGCACATTTCTGAGGTTTGTAATATTTCAGGAAATGATATTCGTATAGAGTTTAACGAAATTTCTAAAAAAGCTGTAGAAAAGGCATTAACAATGCCAAGAGCTATAGATATGAATCTTGTTGATGCTTATCAAGCAAGAAGAGTTCTAGATAGACTTGTAGGTTATGAATTATCTCCAGTTGTATCAAAAGCTATTCAATCAGGCTTATCTGCAGGTCGTGTTCAATCAGTTACTCTAAAGCTTATTGTAGATAGAGAAAATGAAATTAAAAACTTTAAACCAGAAGAATATTGGAATATATCAGCATATATCTCTAAGACAAAAGATTCAAAATCATATAAATGTGATTTAGAAAAATTAAATGGTAAAAAAGTTAAAGTAAACAACTCAACTGATGCTCAAAGCATAATAGATAATTCAAAAGCTGGTGATTGGAGCATTGGTAATGTAAAGAGATCACAATCTAAAGCACACGCTCCAGCTCCATTTACAACATCTTCAATGCAACAAGAAGCCATAAGTAAATTAGGCTTTACAGCAGCAATGGTAACTTCATGTGCACAAAAGTTATATGAAGGCGCAGATGTTCAAGGAGAGGGTCAAATAGCATTAGTTACATACATAAGAACAGACTCTGTAAGAGTTTCACCAGAAGCGCAAAGGGCATGTTTAGATTTCATTAAAAACAATGAAAACTATGGACCTGATTATGTTCCAAACACTCCAAACTTCTATGCAACAAAAGGTGATGCACAAGATGCGCACGAAGCTATTCGTCCAATTGATATGAATAGAACTCCAGATTCACTAAAAGATAAAATGAAAAAAGAAGAATGGAGATTATATAACTTAATTTATAAGAGATTCTTAGCATCTCAAATGGCATCTGCTGTTTATGATACGCTTGATGTTCAAGTATTATCTAAAAATAATGCAGATACATATGAATATAAATTAAAGGGTAAAACTTGTGTATTTAAAGGCTTTACAGCTGCATATAGTGTAAGTGATGAAAAAGATGAAACAAAGTCTCTTCCAAACTTTACTGAGCAAGAAAATGTATTTGTACAAGATGTAAAAGGCGAGCAAAAGTTTACAAAGCCAGAACCAAGATATACAGATGGTACAATCATAAAGACTATGGAAGATAATGGTATTGGAAGACCATCTACATATTCAAGTACTGTAACAGTTTTACTAAATAGAAAGTATGTTGAGTTTGTAAAAAATACAGAAAATAAGAAAAAGGAATTAGTTCCAACAGAGCTTGGATGCCAAGTTGTAGAATATCTAAATAAGAATTTCCCAGATATTATGAACGTTAAGTTTACAGCTGAGATGGAAACTAACTTAGATAAAATCGCAGAAGGTAAGGAAAAGTGGCAAAAAGTCATTGATGAATTCTATCCTGAATTCCACAAGAAGATAATTGGGCCTCATGTAAAAAATGAACCAAAAGAAAGTAATGTCATTTGTAAAGTATGTGGAGCAAAGATGCTTATAAGAAATGGTAAAAATGGTCCATTCTTAGGTTGTTCTAGATTCCCAGTTTGCAAACACACAGAGCCAATTGAAGAGCCAGTTGCTAAGTGTCCAGTATGTGGAAAGGACGTATGCAAGAGAATTGGAAAGAGTGGTAAGCCATATTATACATGTACAGGATATCCAGCTTGTAAGTTTATAAGTTGGGATATACCAGCACCAATTTTGTGTCCTAAGTGTAATTCTCCAATGAGGATATTTACAGCAAAAGATGGCACTAAAAAATACATCTGCCAAGACAGAAATTGTAAGACAGTAGTAAATGCAATAGAAGACAATCAAGATTCTTCTAACGACAATGAATAGAATAAGAGTAATAGGTGGTGGCCTTGCAGGGTGTGAAGCTGCATATCAATTACTAAAAAGAGGTTATTTAGTTGACCTTTATGAAATGAGAGGAGTTAAAAATACTCCTTGTCATAAAACAAATAATTTAGCAGAACTTGTATGTTCAAACTCTCTAAAGAGTGTGAATAAAGATACAGGACATGGACTTTTAAAACTAGAGATGGAAAAATTGGGCAGCTTGCTACTTGCTTGTGCTTATAAAGCTCAGGTTCCAGCAGGTGGAGCACTTGCTGTTGATAGAGAATTATTTAGCAAGTATGTTTATGATGAATTAACTAAGTTTGAAAACTTAAATATAATTCGTGAAGAGTTTGTTAAAATTGATGAATCTATTCCGACAATAATTGCTTCAGGACCACTAACATCAGATGCTTTATCTAAAGAAATATCTAGAGTTTTAGGAACTGATGAGTATTTACAATTTTATGATGCAGTAGCTCCTATTGTATCTAAAGAGGGAATTGACTTTAATAAAGCATTCTTTGCTGCAAGATATGATAAAGGCGGAGACGATTATATAAACTGTCCAATGAATAAAGAAGAATACTTAAACTTCTATAATGAACTAATTCATGCAGAAAGAGCTGAACTTCATGACTTTGAGGTTAATGTTTTTGAAAATTGTATGCCAATAGAAATTATGGCATCAAGGGGTGAAGACACAATGCGTTTTGGACCACTTCGTCCAAAGGGTATAAGAAGACCTGGAAGCGATGAAAGATTTTATGCTGTAGTTCAATTAAGAAAGGAAAATATAGAAGGGGATGCATATAATATAGTTGGTTTCCAAACAAACTTAAAGTTTGGAGAGCAACAAAGAGTATTTAGAATGATTCCAGGTCTTGAAAATGTTGAGTTTGAAAGATATGGCGTAATGCATAGAAATACTTATATAAATGCACCTAAAGTATTAAATGAAGCTTTTCAGTTAAAGTCTAATAAGAATATATTCTTTGCAGGACAAATAACTGGAGTTGAAGGATATGTTGAATCTATTATGAGTGGTATGATTGCCGCAATAAATATGGATTTAATGTTAAAAGAAAAAGATTACTTGGTAATGCCAAAAGAAAGTATAATTGGAACGCTTCAAAGACATATATCACAAGAGAATGTAGATTATGAGCCAATGAATGCTAACTTTGGAATTTTACCAATACTTGAAAACCCAAAAAGGGATAAAAAAGAAAGAAAATTGCAATATACAATGCGCTCACTTGAAGCTATAGATAAATATTTAGCTACAGTGAAATTATGAGGTGAAAAATGGAAATAGAATTAAGAGGAACAACAATTTGTGCTGTTAGAAAAAATGGCCAAACCGCAATTGCAGGTGATGGTCAAATTACTATGGGACAAAGCGTTATTTTAAAAGGAACAGCAAGAAAAGTAAGAAGAATCTTTAATGATAAGGTTGTTATGGGATTTGCTGGTTCTGTTGCTGATGCTATGGCCCTTAGCGAAAAATTAGAAAAAATGTTACAAAAATATAGTGGTAATTTAATGAGAAGTGCAGTAGAACTTGCTGAACTTTGGAGAGATGATAAATTACCAAGAAAATTAGATGCCATGATGATTGTTGCAGATAATGAGACATTACTTATTGTTTCAGGATCTGGCGAAGTTATTGAGCCAGATGGTGGAGTTTGTGCAATTGGTTCTGGTGGTAATTATGCACTAGCTGCTGCAAGAGCTTTAGTAAATGAAACAGACCTTCCAGCTAAAGATATTGCTTATAAGTCATTAAAGATAGCTAGTGAATTATGTGTATTTACAAACGATCACATTATTGTAGAGGAGGTATAAAATGGTAGACGAATTAACCCCAAAACAAATAGTTAGCGAATTAAATAGATTTATAATCGGTCAAGATGAAGCAAAAAGAGCAGTTGCTGTTGCTTTAAGAAATAGATATAGAAGATCTAGACTTCCAAAGGAACTTCAAGATGAAATTACACCAAAGAATATTATTATGAAGGGACCTACTGGAGTTGGTAAGACAGAAATTGCAAGAAGACTTGCAAAACTTGTAAAGGCTCCATTTGTAAAGGTTGAGGCTACAAAATTTACTGAAGTAGGTTACGTTGGTCGTGACGTTGAATCTATGGTAAGAGAATTAGTTGAGGCTTCATATAGATTAGTTAAAGAAGAACAATCTAAAAGTGTTGAACAAAGAGCTAAGGAAATGGCTGAAGCTAAAATTATTCCAGCAATTATAGAAAAGAGAAAAGACTCTTTCTCAGATTTATCTGAAAGCCAAATTAGAGCTTATGTTTTACAAGAATTAAGAGAAGGTAAAATTGACGATTTAGTTATAGATATTGCACTTCCTGAGACTCAAAAGAATCCTATGATTATGGGACAAGGCGGAAGTATTCAATTCTCTATCGCAGATATAACAAAGCAAATGATGGGGGGAAAAGCACCATTAAAGAAGAGAAGTATATCTGTTGCTAACGCATATAAGATTTTAGTAGATGAAGCTGTTGAATCACTTGTAGATAAAGAAGATATTGATGCAGAGGCAATAAGAAGAGCAGAAAACGATGGAATTATCTTTATTGATGAAATAGATAAGATTGCATCAAAAGGCAACACATCAGGTCAAGATGTATCAAGAGAAGGTGTTCAAAGAGATATTTTACCAATAGTTGAAGGATCTACCGTAAATACAAAACATGGAAATGTTAAGACAGATTACATATTATTTATTGCAGCGGGTGCTTTCCATGTATCTTCAGTTTCTGATTTAATTCCAGAACTTCAAGGAAGATTCCCAATTAGAGTAGATTTAAATAGCTTAACAAAAGAAGACTTCGTTGAAATTTTAACAAAGCCAGATAACGCTATTTTAATGCAATATACAGAATTATTAAAAGTAGATAACATTAAGTTAAAGTTTACAAATGATGCTATTGAATATATTGCAGAAATTGCTGCTGCTCAAAATGAAACAAATGAAGATATTGGTGCTAGAAGATTATCTACAATTATGGAAAAACTTTTAGAGGATGTATCTTTTGAAGCTGCAGACTATAATGAAGAGCATGATTTAGTTGTAGATAAAAAGTATGTTGAAGACCATATGGGTTCATCAATTAGATCATTGAATTTAAATAAGTTTATTTTATAAGAGGCGTAAGATGATAAATATACCTAAGGGTACAAAAGACGTATTACCACAAGAATCATATAAGTGGCACTATGTAGAAAAAGTTGTTAAAGATGTTGCAAAGAGTTTTAACATTAAAGAAATTAGAACTCCAGTTTTTGAACATACAGAACTTTTCTTAAGAGGTGTTGGTGATACAACAGATATAGTAAATAAGGAAATGTATACTTTCTTAGATAAAGGAGAAAGAAGCATTACTCTAAAGCCAGAAGGAACAGCAGGTGTTGCTCGTTCTTTTATTGAAAATGCACTATACAATAATCCACAACCAACAAAGATGTTCTATATTACACCAGTATTTAGATATGAAAAACCACAAGCTGGTAGACTTCGTGAACACCATCAATTTGGTATTGAATATTATGGTTCATATTCATATATGGCAGATGTTGAAGTAATGATGGTTGCTAAATCCATTTTTGATAAATTAGGTATTAAAAACTTAACTTTAAATATAAATAGTATTGGATGCCCAGAGTGTAGAAAAAGATACAATGTAGCATTAAAGGAATACTTTGGCTCTAAGCTTGATGAACTTTGCGAAACATGTCGTGAAAGATTTGAAAAGAATCCATTAAGAATTTTAGATTGCAAAGTTGAACACTGCAAAGAAATTGCAGCAAAAGCTCCTATTGTATTGGATTATTTATGTGATGAGTGTAGAGCGCATCATGAAAATGTTATTAAAGAATTAGATAAATTAAAGATAGATTATGTAGTTAATCCACACATTGTTAGAGGATTAGATTATTATACAAGAACAGTCTTTGAATTTGTTTCTAATAACATTGGAGCTCAAGGTACAGTTTGCGGTGGTGGAAGATACAATAACCTTGTTGAAGAAGTTGGTGGAAAACCAACACCAGCAGTTGGTTTTGGAATGGGACTTGAAAGACTAATATTAACGCTAGAATCTTTAGGATTATCTGTTGGTGAGGAAGAAGTGCCAGATTTATATATTATTCCAATGGGAGATAATGCTAAAGATATAGTAATGCAATTGGCGCAAAGTTTAAGAAGCGCAGGCGTTAGTACAGATATAGATTTAATGGATAGATCATTTAAAGCACAAATGAAATATGCAGATAAAATCTCAGCTAAAAACTTAATTGTTTTAGGTGATGATGAAATACAAAATAACAAAGTTAATGTTAAAAATATGTCAAGTGGTGAACAAACATCAGTTGATTTAGATAAATTAGTACAATACTTTAAGTAGAGGCAAAATATGATAGACAATTTAGGTAGTACAAAAAGAACACACAAATGTGGTGTATTAAGAGGAAGTGACGAGGGTAAAGTCGTTACTGTAATGGGCTTTGTTGCTAAATACAGAAATTTAGGAAGTCTAGTATTTATTGATGTAAGAGATATCTCTGGACTTGTACAAGTTGCATTTGATGACAAAGTAGATAAGGCTGTTTTTGATAAAGCTACAACACTTCGTACAGAATATGTAGTTGCAATCACAGGTACTGTAAGATCTAGAGGAACAAACATTAATAAAACACTTCCAACAGGTGAAATTGAAATTTTAGCTACAGAGTTAAAGATTTTATCTGAAGCTGAAACAACACCTTTTGAAATAAAAGATGATGTTAATGTTAATGAAAATCTAAGATTAAAATATAGATATCTTGATTTAAGAAGACCATCGCTTCAAAAGGCATTAGTTTTAAGAAATAAGATTACTCACATTGTAAGAAATTATTTAGCAGACAATGAATTCTTAGATATTGAAACTCCATGCTTAGGTAAATCAACTCCAGAGGGCGCTAGAGATTATTTAGTTCCATCCCGTGTTCATCCAGGAGAGTTTTATGCATTACCACAATCACCACAAATTTATAAGCAATTATTAATGATTGCAGGTATGGATAGATATTATCAAATTGCAAGATGCTTTAGAGATGAAGATTTAAGAGCTAATAGACAACCAGAATTTACTCAAATCGATATGGAAATGAGTTATGTAGAATCTTGTGAAGATGTTATGGGTGTTGCTGAGGGATTAGTTAAGAAAGTATTCAGTGAATGCTGTGGTTGTAAATTTGATGGTCCATTTAGAAGAATTACATGGAAAGAAGCAATGGAAAGATGGGGAAGTGATAAGCCAGATACAAGATATGGCTTAGAGTTAAATAACTTATCTGATATTGTTAAAAACTGTGGATTTGGAGTATTTGCAAATGCAGTAAATAATGGCGGTGCTGTTCGTGCTATTAATGCTAAAGGCTTAGCATCAAAAATGACAAGAAAAGATATGGACGCATATGGTGAGTTTGTTAAAACATATGGCGCTAAAGGACTTGCTTGGGCTATGGTAAAGGAAGATGGAGTTACATCATCATTCTTTAAATTCTTAAGCGAGGATGAAAAGAATGCAATTATGCAAAAGTTAAATGCTGAGGTAGGGGATGTATTATTCTTTGTAGCGTCAGATAAGGCAAGTGTAACATTTAACTCTTTAGGAGCACTTCGTTGTGAGATTGCAAATAAATATAACTTATATGATAAATCTACATATGATTTCCTATGGGTTACAGAATTCCCAATGTTCGAGTGGAGTGAAGAAGAACAAAGATTAGTTGCTATGCACCATCCATTTACAGCTCCAATGGTTGAAGATTATCCACTATTAGATACAGATCCATTAAGCGTTAGATCAAATGCTTACGATATAGTAATTAATGGTCAAGAAGCAGGTGGTGGTTCAGTAAGAATTCACAATCCAAAATTACAAGAAAAGATATTTAGTTTAATTGGATTAACAGAAGAGCAAATCAAAGTTAAATTTGGATTCTTCGTTGATGCATTTAAGTATGGTGCACCTCCTCATGGTGGTTTAGCATTTGGACTAGATAGAATGACAATGCTTTGTGGCCAAATAGATAACATTAAAGATGTTATTGCATTCCCTAAAGTTCAAAACGCTTCATGTTTAATGAGTGATGCTCCATCAGAGGTTGATCAACAACAATTAAAAGATTTAAAAATTAAATGTGAGGAATAATATGGTAAAGATATTAAATTCTGAAAACTTTAATGACTTTATAAATAAAGATTTAGTACTTGTAGATTTCTATGCATCATGGTGTGGACCTTGCAAAATGTTAGCACCAAATGTAGAGAAGGTTGATGAGGAAGGTGTAATTGAATGTGGTAAATTAAATATTGATGAGGCATTAGATATAGCAATGTCTTACAATATTCAAGCTGTACCATATTTAGGAATTTTCAAAAATGGAAAAATGGTTGATAAGTCTATAGGTTATGTAGACTTATCCGAATTAAAAGAATTTATAAATAAAAACATTTAGGAGGTAATTTCATGATAGACTTTAAGACAATTAAAGCAACAGATCCAGAGATTGCTGATGCTTTTGAAAAAGAATTAGCAAGACAACAACATAATATTGAACTTATTGCTAGTGAAAATATAGTTTCACCTGCAGTTATGGCAGCAATGGGTTCTCATTTAACAAACAAATATGCTGAAGGATATCCAGGTAAAAGATATTATGGTGGATGTCAATATGTTGATATTGTTGAAGATCTAGCTAGAAATAGAGCTTGTGAATTATTTGGAGCAAAATACGCTAACGTTCAACCTCACTCTGGGGCAAATGCAAATCTTGCAGTATTTTTTGCTTTATTACAACCAGGTGATACAGTTTTATCTATGTCTCTTGCACATGGTGGACACTTATCTCATGGAAGTCCAGTAAACATTTCAGGAAAATATTTCAATATTGTTCCATATGAAGTTAGCAAGGAAACTTGTATGATCGATTATGACGAAGTTGAAAGAATTGCACTTGAGTGTAAACCAAAATTAATTTTAGCAGGCGCCTCTGCTTATCCAAGAATTATTGATTTTAAGAGATTTAAAGAAATTGCAAATAAAGTTGGTGCTTATTTAATGGTAGATATGGCACATATTGCAGGACTAGTTGCTGCTGGTTGTCATCCAAGTCCAGTAGGCGTTGCTGATGTTGTTACAACAACAACTCATAAGACACTTCGTGGACCTAGAGGTGGATTAATTTTAACTAATGATGAAGAATTATACTTAAAGATTAATAAAGCAATATTCCCAGGAACACAAGGTGGTCCATTAATGCATGTTATTGCTGCCAAAGCTGTTGCTTTAAAGGAAGCATTAACACCTGAATTTAAAGCTTATCAACAACAAATTGTAAAGAATGCAAAAGTTTTATCTGAAGCATTACTTGCAAGAGGAATAGATTTAGTATCTGGTGGTACTGATAACCATTTAATGCTTGTTGATTTAACTAAAAAAGGTAAAACAGGTAAGGAAATTGAAGCTTTACTTGATGCTGCTCATATTACTGCTAATAAGAATGCTATACCATTTGATACTCAAAAACCTTTTGTTACAAGTGGTATTAGAATTGGAACTCCAGCCGTTACTGCAAGAGGTATGAAGGAAGATGACATGCTTGTTATTGCTGATTGTATTGCAGACTTAATAGATAATGGAGAAGAAGCAGTTGAAAGATGTACAAAGAAAGTTGTAGCACTTTGTGAAAAATATCCATTATATGAAAATGATATTATAAGATAATTTATTAAATAAAAATTAGTTAGAGGCTCTTAAGATAAAAACTTGAGAGTCTCTTTTTTTGTCATGAAAAAAGGAACGGCATCACTCGTTCCTATAATTCATTTATATTTGGAGACTTCTACTTGGGGCACAACTCCCTTGTAGTCATCTAAAAGTTTTCTAATTCCTCTTTGGAGACATCCCTGATGAGAGGTTGCACATCCTTCATCAGGGGATTGTTCTAAAAGTTTTCTTTATTTTTGACACCTTTATATTACCTGAGTTTTATTAAATGATTATTAAATAATTCATTAAAAAACAAGATGTTGTGTAAAATTTCTTTAATAAATCTAAAAAAATACAAGATATTGTGGTTGAAAAATGAAAAAACGTCTTTCTTTTAATTTAAAATAAAAAATAATATAATATTTTATAGAGGGATTACTATGAGAATGTACGATATTATTCGTAAGAAAAGAGATGGAGAAGAACTTACAAAAGAAGAAATAGACTTTTTTATAAAAGGCTATGTTGATGAATCTATTCCAGATTATCAGGCAGCAGCTTTATGCATGGCTATTTATTTTAAGGGAATGACCCTAAAGGAAACGGCTTTCTTAACTTTTGCAGTTCGAGATTCTGGCGTTAAACTTGATTTAAAAGAAGTTAATGGAATTAGAGTAGATAAACACTCAACAGGTGGTGTTGGAGATAAAACATCTTTAGTTGTGTCCCCAATTGTTGCTTCTCTTGGCGTTAAGGTTGCTAAGATGAGTGGTAGGGGGCTTGGTCACACTGGTGGCACAATAGATAAACTTGAATCAATTCCAGGATTTAAAACAGATATATCTGAAAAAGACTTTATAGATATCGTAAATAAAACAGGTATAGCAATAGTTGGACAAAATAAGGAATTAACACCTGCAGATAAAAAACTTTATGCACTTCGTGATGTTACCGCAACTGTTGATTCTGTGCCACTTATTGTTTCAAGCATTATGGGTAAGAAATTAGCTGCCGATGATGATTGTATTGTCTTAGATGTAAAAACAGGCTCAGGAGCTCTTTGTAAAACACTAGAGGAATCTAAAAACCTTGCGCAAATAATGGTAGACATAGGTAAAAAGGCAGGTAAAGAGATGCTTGCACTTATAACCGATATGGATAGACCACTTGGCAATGCTATAGGAAACTCGCTTGAAGTTATTGAGGCTGTAAATACGCTTAAAGGAAACGGACCAAAGGATTTAGAAGATATTTGTGTTATTTTAGCAACAAACATGCTAGAACTTGCTAAAATTGGCTCATACGAAGAGTGTAAGGTAAAAGTAAAACAATCTATTAAAGATGGAAGTGCATTTAATAAATTTGTTGAAATGGTAAAAGCTCAAGGTGGGGATGAAAGTGTTATTCTAGACACAAGTAATTTTAAGCAGGCTCCATTTAAAAAGGAAATTAAATCTAAAAAGAGCGGTTATATAAATCATGTAAATACGGAAGAGTATGGAATGGCAAGTTTACTACTTGGTGCTGGTAGAAATAAAAAGGAAGATGAAATAGACCCATCTGCTGGATTAATCTTGAATAAAAAGACAGGGGATTTTGTAAACGAAGGGGATGTTATTGCTACAATGTATACATCAAGTGAGGATAAGTTTAATCTTGCCGAAGAAAAAATAATTAATGCTACAATTATAAGTAGCGAAAAGCCTATACAAAGGCCACTTATTCTTAGTATTGTAAAGTAGGGAGAATTTATGGATATTAAAGAAATTTTATCTAAGTGTGACCATACCTTATTATCTCAAAGTGCAACTTGGGAAGATATAAAGACGGTTTGTGATGATGGAATAAAGTATAAGACAGCATCAATTTGTATTCCACCATGTTTTGTAAAACAAGCAAAAGACTATGTAAAAGATAGAATAACTATATGCACAGTTATTGGATTTCCAAATGGTTATAACACAACAAAAGTTAAAGCTTTTGAAACTAAGGATGCAATAAAAAATGGTGCTAGTGAAATAGATATGGTTATAAATATTGGATGGGTAAAAGAAGGTAAGTATGAAGATGTTGGAAATGAGATAGATACGCTTGCAGATATTTGCCATAAAAATCATGCAATATTAAAAGTTATTATAGAAACATGTCTACTTACTGAAGAAGAAAAGATAGCAATGTGCCATACAGTATCTGCAAGTAAAGCTGATTATATAAAAACATCAACTGGGTTTTCAAAAGCTGGAGCCACTTTTGATGATGTAGCACTTATGAGAAAATATTGTAGTAATGATCAAAATATAAAGGCAGCCGGTGGAATATCTTCAATTGAAGATGCAGAAAAATTTATTGAGCTTGGTGCCTCAAGATTAGGAACATCAAGAATTGTAAAAATAGTTAAAAGTAGAGAAAAAGGAGAATAGAGTATGTCAACACCACATATAACAGCAAATAAAGGAGATTTTGCAAGAACAGTTTTAATGCCAGGAGATCCACTTCGTGCAAAATTTATTGCAGAGACTTATCTTGAAAATGCCGTGTTAGTTAATAATGTAAGAGGAGTAAATGGATACACAGGATTTTATAAAGGAAAAAGAGTATCTGTTATGGCCTCAGGTATGGGACAACCTTCAATTGGAATATATTCATATGAATTATTTAAATTTTATGATGTAGAACAAATTATAAGAATTGGTTCTTGTGGCTCATATGATAAAGATTTACATATAAAAGATTTAATTATTGCAATGGGTGCTTGCACAAATGGAAATTATGCAATGCAGTATAAACTTCCAGGAACATTTGCTCCAATTGCGGATTTTGAATTAGTTAAAAACGCAGCAAAACTTTGTGAAGAAAAGGGTGTTAACTATAAGGTAGGAAACATTTTATCTTCAGATACATTTTATGATGATTCAAACTCTGGAATGGAATGGGCAAAAATGGGAGTGCTTGGTGTTGAGATGGAATCAGCTGCTTTATATTGTAATGCAGCAAGATTAGGTAAAAAAGCACTTTGTATATGTACGGTTAGTGACAGTATAGTAAATAAAGATGAAAAAGAAACAACACCTCAAGAGAGAGAAAAAACTTTTACAACAATGATGGAGATTGCGTTAGAACTTGCGTAAATAAAGTATGTCAAAAAGAGTATTTATAATTGTGTTGGATAGTATGGGTTGTGGAGAAGCACCAGATGCTTATTTATGGCATGATGAGGGTTCTAATACTTTAGGTGCTATAAGAAAAAGTCCAAAATTTAATTGTCCTAATATGATAAATATGGGCCTTTTTAATATAGAGGGAGTAGGCGGTGGAGTTAGTAAACCATCAGGTTCATTTGCTAGACTTAAAGAAGCTTCAATGGGAAAAGATACAACAATAGGACATTGGGAGATGGCTGGAATAATTTCTAAAAAACCTTTTCCAACTTATCCTAATGGTTTCCCAAAAGAAATCATTGACGAGTTTGAAAAACAAACTGGTAAGAAAACAATAGTAAATAAACCATACTCTGGAACTGAAGTTATAAAGGATTATGGGAAACAAGCTATAGAAAATGATGAATTAATTGTATACACATCCGCAGATTCCGTTTTTCAAATAGCAGCTCATGAAGATTATGTTCCAGTTAAAGAACTTTATAGATACTGCGAGATTGCAAGAAATATATTAAAAGGAGACCATGCTGTAGGTAGAGTTATAGCTCGTCCATTTACAGGCGAATGGCCTTATAAAAGAACAACCAATAGACATGATTTTTCACTAGTTCCACCAAAGACAACGATGATGGATTTATTAATGGAAAATAATCTATCTACAATTTCTGTAGGTAAGATTTACGATATATTTGCAGGTAAAAGCATAAGTGAAAGCAATAGAACTACATCTAATCATAATGGGATGGAAGTAACGTTAGATATTCAAAAGAGGGATTTTGAGGGGTTATGTTTTGTAAATCTTGTAGATATGGACATGATTTATGGACATAGAAATGATATCGATGGATACGCAAGCGCAGCCACAGATTTTGATATGCAATTAAAAGATTTTATAAATAATATGAGGGATGATGACATTTTATTTATAACTGCAGATCATGGATGTGACCCATCTACGCCATCTACAGATCACTCCAGAGAATATGTGCCAATGCTTGTGTATGGAAAACACATAAAAAGTGGAGTTGATTTAAAAACGAGAGGAACCTTTGCAGATATTTCGGCAACAATTTTAGAGTATTTTAATGTAGATAAAAAAGACACAAGTGGCGAAAGTTTCCTTAAGGATGTATATTTACAATAAAGTTAAAAACCTTATATAAATTGATTTTATGGGATTTTATTTTAAAATCCCATTTTTATCGAAATTTTCAATTAAGTTTAAAGATAAATCTAACATTTTAGATAGGCAATCTTTTGATACTGTATCTATAGTGTCGGTTGTTGTGTTATAGTATCTTGGAATGGAAAGATTTACACCATTAATTGAAATAGATTTTAATCCTGCTTTAGAAAAAGCTGCCGAATCTGAAGCGCCAATTTTTGTTGTATAAGATAAATTAAGATTCATATCTTTTGCAGTACTTTGAACAAAATTACAAACATCAATATTATTCTTAACTAAACCATTTAGATCTTTTTTGCATATAGATAATTTGTCTGCGTTACAAAGTGAATCGTAGTTTATAAAAATTGTTTCAATATTTTCTTCTTTGCCAAAGCCTTGATTCATTCTTGTAAATGCTTTAGAACCACGAAGTCCAGCATTTTTAGAACCTAAAATTAAAACATCAACTTCAGTGTTTTCTAAAGATACATTGTTTTCTTTTAAGGTTTTTAATATAGCTACGTTAAGTTCGCATGCAGCCAAGTTTACACTTGCGCCACCTGATACCTTTTTATAATTACAAAACTTGAAGAATGATAAATAAAAAGGAACAAATATAATTGTTGCAAAACTTGCATAGAAGATTCCACCTTTAGGTGTGCCTACAGGACCATTTACTATACATGTAACAATTGCTATAGCTAAAGAGTAGATAAGTCCTATGATGGAAATTATGCTAAATGCAAGTATTAATTTATATCCACCAATTTTATTAAGGTGCCACTCATAGGATGAGTCAATATTGCTAGAAAAAACTATTCTTCTTTTAATATCGCTATTAGGTTTAACCATACCTATTACATTTGCAGATGTTCCATATTCAAATAGTGAATCTAAAAAAGGTATATGGAGAAGCGATTCTAAAAGAAAAGGGATAAAGGCTATTACATAACATAAAATAGAAAAAACTGGAGTCATGTAATATAGGCCAATACCCAAAATTAAGAAAATAATGGTAAAGTATGTCCAACCAAAGAATGCACGAGGTGCAACTTTAAATCTTTGTTTTACAACATTTTCTTGTCCACATAGAGGGGTTAACTCTTCCATAATATGATCAAGAGCTTGATTTTCGCCACTAGATCCTGGAATTCTTGATTCACAAGTGTTTATTATGTTGTTTGTTTCAGATAAAACAAAGTCTACTGCTTCTAATTTTTTTTCTTCATTTAATGTCATTAGTTCAAACCTACCTTAAATAACCTTAAATAAATTATAAAAATTTTATAGAAAGATTTCAATATCGCATTAAAATATAAAATTAAATTTACTAAATTTAACAAGTGATATATAATAAAGCCATGTTGAATATATTTTTATCTGCAAGTGTATATGATTCAAGTTTGTTAAATGATGTAAAGTTTTACATTATACTTGCTATTCTTGCTGTAGCTCTTATTACAATATGTGTTTTATTTGCAACAAAAGATAGATTTAAAGTTAAAAACAACCTAGTTGAAGAAAAAGATATTGAATATATTCCGCCTCAAATAATAAAAGTAAAAGACAAAAAAGACTTAGAGGCAACAAGTAAAGAAAATTTGGCAAATAATGAAAATTAGAGGCGATTATTTTCTTTACATAAATTTTACAATTTGCTAAAATAAGACAAACAAGAAATAAAAAACAAAAAATTTAAAACTCGGAGGATTTAAAAAATGAAGAAGAATTTATTAGTTATTGCTTCAATCGTTGCAATCGTAGTAATTTGTTCAGTTGTTTTCGTAGCTTGTGCTCCAGCTAATTATGAGAAAGCAGTTGCTAAGATGGAAGCAGCTGGTTACACAGTAGTTGGTTCTGAATATTCTGCTACAGATTCAGGTGCTGTTGCTACATTAACAGCTACAAATGCTAGCATAAAGAGTGCTTTAAACGGAACAGCTAAATCAGTTGTTGCTACATTATATGCATCTTCTAAGCAAGCTAAGGCTGCTGCTGCAAAAGATTCAGATGCTGTAGTATCTGGAAAGTGGGTTCTAACAGGCGATGCTGAAGCTATCAAAGCTTTCAAGAAATAACTTGAATTTTAAAAACTAAAAAAGGTTGAGTGTTTTAGGACACTCAATTTTTTTGACTTATATATATTAAATATTTATAATAAAAACACAAAAAATAATATATACTTTGGGAGGTTCGTATGGAAGAAAATATCGAACAGTTGGACAAGAGAGCCGACAATGAAACCAAAGTGGAAGATGTAGATTTAAAAAGCCCACGCACTCCAAACGAAAATAAAGTTTGGACAATCACCAAAAAGCTATGTAAAAGATGGTTTATTGATGCATTTACTGGAATGGCACTTGGATTGTTTGCAACATTAATTGCAGGAACAATTTTATGTACTATTGCTAAACTTTTTAATGCTGACAGTAAAATTTATTATTTACTAAACTCAATAGGTTGTATAGCTAAGACTTTAATGGGAGCAGGAATAGGTGTAGGTATTGCATATAAATTAAATGCAAAACCTTTGGTTATATTTTCAGCTGCCTTTGCTGGATTTGTTGGTGCATTTTCAGAAAAGATTATAGCATTAAGTTTTGTTTTATCTTTAGGCGCACCTGGAAATCCAATTGGAGCATATGTAGTAGCGTTGCTTACAATAGAGATTGCAAGCCTATATGCTGGAAAAACCAAGTTTGATATCATATTAATTCCTCTTGGAATGATGTTAATATCGCTTGTTGGTGTATATGTAGCTTATCCATTTAGCTGGCTTATTAATAAACTTGGTTTACTAATAGCAGTAGCAACAAAGGCAACGCCTTTTGTAATGGGTATAGTAATATCTGTGCTTTTAGGAATAATTCTTACTATGCCTACATCATCAGCTGCCATATGGGTTGCTGTTGCAACTCCTGTAATTACAGGTTACGCCGATGGTAGTGTAAGTGTAGAAAACTATAACGCAATTTTATTAGCAGGAGGAGCTGCAACTGTTGGTTGTGCAAGTCAAATGGTAGGATTTGCCGTTATGAGTTTTAAAGAAAATGGCTGGTCAGGACTTGTATCTCAAGGTCTTGGAACTAGTATGCTACAAATTCCTAATATTATGAAAAACGGTTGGACATTTGTGCCACCAATTGTAGCATCTGCTATATGTGGACCACTTTCTACGTGTTTATTTAAATTAAAATGCGGAGCTTCTGGTGGCGGAATGGGAACAAGTGGACTTGTAGGTGTAATAGACGTTTTTACTTACTCGCCAAATAATGCATTAACTTGGATTGGAGTAATATTATTAATGTTTGTTTTGCCTGGCATTATATCTTGGGCAGTATGCTATTTATTAAGAAAAACAGGAAAAATAAAAGATGGAGATTTATTGCTTCCATCTACAAACTAAAAAAGAAGGGAATAGAAAATGAAGGTTTTACAAAGAGATGAAATATCTGATAATTTTAAATGGAATTTAGAGGATATTTACAAAAATGAAGAGGACTTGGAGTCAGATTTAAAAAAAATTGAAACACTAAAAGATGAGAGTTTAAAACTTGAGGGTAAATTATTAAACAATAGAGATAACATACTAAAGGCTTTTAAACTTGATGATGAGATAGATTATTTATTTGATCACTTATTTTGCTATGCTTCAATGAAATTAGATCAAGATTGTACTCAAAATAAAAATAAAGCACTTCTTGAAAAACTTTCTAATGTATATACAAAAATAAATACATCACTTGCTTTTATATCTCCAGAGATTGTTGAAAACTCTGTAGAATTCTTAGACAAACTATCTAAAGATAAAGACTTTAAAGACTATGACTATAATTTAAAGAAAATAATAAAAGATAAGTCTCATACACTTTCAACGAAGGAAGAAACAATACTTGTAAAGTCTCAAAAAATAACAGGATTATTTAGTGATGCATTTCATATGTTTGATGATGCCGATGTTAAGTTTGAAGACTTTGTAGATAGCAATGGAGATAACGTACAATTGTCTCATGGAATTTATGGACTAATTCTACAAACTGGAAAAAGAGAAGATAGAGAAAAAGCATTTAATAGTATGTTTAATGCATATAAGCAAAACATAGATGTTATATCTACACTTTATAAAGGTAATCTAGAGCAAGATTATTTTTATGCTTCAATTAGAAACTATAAATCATGTTTAGATAGAGCAACATCAAATGAAGATGTAACAATGGATGTTTACTATAAGTTGATTGAAAATATTCATAAAAATTTACCTTTGCTTCATAAACACATGTCATATAGAAAAAAGGCAATGAAATATAAAGAGCTTCATATGTGGGATTTACATGTACCTACCATTGATAATGTAGATAAAGAAATAAACTATGATGAAGCAAAAAATATGGTACTTAAGGCACTAAAACCATTAGGTAAAGAATATCAAGGACTATTAAATAGAGCATTTAATGAAAGATGGATAGATATTTATGAAAATAAAGGAAAGAGAAGTGGTGCATATAGTACAGGTTGTTATGGTGTTCACCCTTATGTTTTGTTAAACTATCAACCTGTGTTAAATGAAGTATTTACAATAGCTCATGAACTTGGTCATTCAATGCATACTTATTATTCAAATCTAAACCAACCATTTTCTAAAGCAAATTATGAAATATTTGTAGCAGAGGTTGCATCTACTGTTAATGAAACATTACTAGTAATGGATTTATTAAAAGAAGCAAGTGGAGATTATAAGAAATATTTATTATCTTATCTTTTAAATATGTTTAGAACAACAGTATTTAGACAAGCCCAATTTGCTGAGTTTGAAGAAAAAGCACATAAACTTGTTGAAAATGATGAACCAATAACTTCAGATGTTCTTTGTGATATATACTATGAATTAAATAAAGAATATTATGGAAAAGATGTTGTTTCTGATGAACTTATAAAATATGAATGGGCAAGAATTCCGCATTTTTATAGATCTTTCTATGTATACAAGTATTCAACAGGGTTAATTTCAGCTGTTTGTATTGCTAAAAATATCTTAGAAAAAGGCGAGGATTATGTTGAAAATTATTATAAGAAATTCTTATCAGCAGGCGGTTCTATGTCACCAGTTGAAATTTTAAAACTAGCACAAGTAGATTTAACAAGTGATGAACCTTACATAAAAGCGATGAATTTCTATAAAGAAACTCTTGAAGAATTGGATAGGGTATAATTTTGTCTTGCTTGAAATAATAGTATAAATATATAATTTAATAACACTAAGTGATTTGGAGGAATTGTAAAGATGGCAGAAAAAAAAGAAAAACAAGCGGCAGCAGTGCGAAATAAAATTATGCCTAATAATTTGGAACTTGAAAAACAAATTTTAGGTACTTTCATGACAGATCCTGAGGGAGCTTTTGATTTTATTGGCAGAGTTGCTGAAGATGACTTTTATTCTGCAAGACACAAAATTATTTTCAATGAGATAAAAAATAGAATAACTCAAGGTTTGCCTTATGATTTAGTATCTTTAAGTTCAAGTATGACTGAAGATGTTAAAGATAAAGTAGGTGGGTTTGCTTATTTAACTGATTTAAGTGGTAGTTATATTTCATCTGCAACTCTTGAAAATGATATTGCTCAATTACAACAATTATCTCAACTTAGAAAGGTTATATTTGTATCCGATGCTATTTGTGATAAAGCATTTAATAATGAAGATGCTGCAAGTGTTCTATCTTTTGCACAAACTCAAATTTATGAAGTAACTGGTGTATTAAATAAAAAGGATTTAACAAGTGCATATGAAGCAGTTGATTCAGTTCTTAATGATATAACAGATAAATATAATAATCCTACACTTAAAAATATAGGTTTAAAGACAGGTTTTAGACTTTTAGACGATATTACTAATGGTGGCTTCTTGCCTGGTCAAATGATAGTACTTGCTGCTCGTCCAGGTTGTGGTAAAACATCTTTTGCAATGAATGTCGCAGCAAATATTGTAAGAAGCGATCCTAAAAAAGTAGTAGCTGTATTTAACTTAGAAATGTCAGCCGCAGAACTTGTAAAAAGATTATTAGCTACCTATACAGGTATAGATTCAAAACTTATTTCAAAAGTTGAATTAAGTCCTGAAGATTACCAAAAATTAATAATGAAGAAAGCAGAATTTGCAAGACAAAAATTATTCATAGATGATTCTTCAGATGTTTCAGCTTCAGATATCATGATGAAAGCTAGAAGATTAAAAGTTAGAGAAGGTCGTTTGGATTTAGTTATTATTGACCATATGCAATTAATATCCGAAGATAAAAATTCAAAGAAAGGTAAATCAAGATACGAATTAATGACTGAAGTTTCTCGTATGGTTAAAATTATGGCCAAAGAACTTGGAGTCCCAGTAATAGTACTTTCTCAAACATCACGTTCTGTTGAGCAAGATGAAAATAAACAACCTGGAATAAAAAGAGAGCCTAAGATGTCAGATTTAAGAGAATCTGGTGCTATAGAGCAAGATGCTGATATGATTATATTCTTAACAGATGATGATTTTATACTTGCTAAACAAGTTGAAAATAGAAAACCAATAAAAGCTTGTGTACTTAAAAACAGAGCAGGTGAGTTAAGAGACTTATATTATGAATGGCAACTAGATACATCTTCATTCTATGAAAGAGAGCATGTAAACAGAGAAGGAAAAGAAAATACAAATAACGAATCTGCTAATAATAAAAATAAAGATGAAGATTCTTATAGTGGATCTCAAATGGAAAATGAAGAATATAGCGAGGAGTATGAGCCAGAGTTTAGTGGTGAACCAATGCCAAGTGACTTATTAGAATCCTTACAGGCTTCAGCTGGAGAGAGTTTATATAATTTAAATGATAATCCAGACGATAATCCAAATATAGAAGAATAATTTAAATTAAAAAAATTGAGATTAAAATTTTCATTTATTTGGATAATAAATGTTGTAAGACAAAAAATGTAAATACCGGTGTAAATAATGAAAACGCCGGTATAAAACTTGCAAAAACCGAACAAAAAAATATTAAGATTAAATTATTTTTCAATTAACTTTCGTTTAACTATATTAATTCAAGTTTTACAATTTTCTCTAAATATAATATAATACTAAAGAATAAATTAAAGATATAGGAGGCCCACATAGAAGCTTCAATTAAGATAGATAACATACAAGATCAAATATCTTTATTTGGTATGAGAGATAGTAATGTTAAATATTTAAAGAAAAAATGTAATGTAAATATTAGGTTAGATGGTGAATCAATAGTGATTGCTGGCGATGACGATGATGTTAATAGAGCCAAGAAAATAATAGAGGTTTTACTAACAAAAGCCAACAATACTAATATTAACAAAGTATTTATTGATATGATTATAGACTTGATTGATGAAAACAATTTAGATATGTTATCAGATATCAGTCAAAATATAACAATAAATGCAAAGGGTAAACCTATTTCTTGTAAAACCTTAGGGCAATTAAAATACATTAATGCAATAAAGAAAAACAGTGTTGTATTTGGAATAGGCCCTGCAGGAACAGGTAAAACATATCTTGCTGTAGCTATGGCTTCTATAGCTTATAGAAACAAGCAAGTAGATAAAATAATATTAACAAGGCCAGCAGTTGAGGCAGGAGAAAAACTAGGATTTTTACCAGGTGATTTGGAAGCCAAAGTAGATCCTTATTTAAGACCTCTTTACGATGCACTGCAAGAAAT
The DNA here is from genome assembly GCA_964478025.1 of uncultured Christensenella sp. Taxonomy (GTDB): domain Bacteria; phylum Bacillota; class Clostridia; order Christensenellales; family UBA3700; genus UBA3700. Next base: position 91,646 of record CAYZGK010000002.1, on the reverse strand, counting down.
GTTTGGGCTTGATGTATTTAGTAAATTGTTAGAAAGAGGAGCAATAGAAATTGCGCCACTAGCATATATGAGAGGTAGAACTTTATCTAATGCTTTTATAATATTAGACGAAGCACAAAATACCACTCAAGAACAAATGAAAATGTTCTTAACAAGAATTGGAGATGGGTCGAAAGTTGTTGTTACTGGTGATATAACACAAATAGATTTACCAAAAGATAAAAACTCTGGACTTATCCAAGCACAAAAAGCCTTAAAAGATGTTGAAGATATTGCTATAATAAATTTGGCATCAAAGGATGTTGTAAGAAGTGAATTAGTACAAAATATAGTTAATGCTTATGAAAAATATGAGAAGAATCAACAAGCATTAACTAATAAAATATAAAAAGTAGGAAAATTATATGTCTACAAAATTTAGTGTAAAAAATATAGCATTATATACGCTTATAGCGTTTTTATATAGTGTGCTAATTGTATTTTTAGGAGTCGCATTACTAACAAACAAGATAGATTCTATTGTGTCTTCGTATGGTGTAATGATTCCAATGATATTTGCAGTATTGTTTGCATTAATGATGTTGTTTATTTATCAAAGTTATATCATTAAGCATAAGTTTATAAATGGATCTCAATTAAGGGAAGTTTTAATAATATTTACTATGGTAACACTAATAGTTGCATTTACTTGTACGCTATCTATTAAAAACCCATATGTAGTTCCAATGTCTGCAGCAGCGCTTTTAGTTGCCATTTTAATAGGTCAAAGAATTGCTGTTATGACAAGCGTTTCGACTTTCTTTATATTGATGATTTTATGTCCAACAACAACATGTTTTATAACTAAAGATTCTACACTTTTAAATGGTTCTTTATCTCAGATATTAGGTTTGATGGTTGGTTTAATTTCATCAGTTTCTATGTGTTTTTTAGTACATAGGGGTTACACAAGATTAAAAATAACATTAGGAGCTTTAATAATTGCTGTTATTGTTTCATTGCTTGGAATACCACTTGGATTTATAGAAAAGAATTATACTTACAAGAGTATAACTTTAACAGTTGGTTATATTTTTATAGGAAATGCAATATCAATCGGTACAACAACAATTTTGTTACCTATATTTGAAAGACTATTTAGAATTTGGACTGACTTTAGATTGGCTGAAATTTGTTCTATGAACCAACCGCTTTTGAAAGAATTAAGAGAAAAGGCTCCAGGAACATTCTCTCACTCAATGACAGTTTCAATACTTGCCGAAGCTTCAGCTTTAGCTATAGGATTAAATCCATTTATGGCAAAAGCATGTGCTATGTACCATGATATTGGTAAAATTAAAAATCCACAATTTTTCACAGAAAACCAAGAGGGTGGATACAATCCTCATGATGACTTAATTATTGATGTTTCAGTTAAGATGATAACAGAGCACCCAGAAGAAGGCGCCGAAATCTTAAAACAACATCATATGCCAGATACAATTGTTAAAGTTGCACATGAACACCATGGTAACTCAACATTAATGTTTTTCTATCTAAAAGCTAAGGGTTTAACAGAAGGAGATTTGGAGACTGATGAATATAGATATAACGATCCAAAGCCTTCAACAAAGTATAGCGCTATTATTATGATTTGTGATATGGCAGAAGCTACAATTCGTGCCGTTAAACCTCAAACAAAGGATGATATGGAAAATATCGTTTATAACATAATTCAAGGTAGAATTACTGATGGACAATTTACAAATTGTGATATATCTCTATTAGAATTAAGTAAGATTAAAGATACAATTTGTGAAGTAATGCCAGCACTTCTTCATCAAAGAATTGACTATAAGAAGGCCGAGGAGAATAGATAATGGGATTAAAGATTTATAAAGAAGTTAAAGGTACAAAAATTGACACAAAATTATTAAGGGCTATTTATAAATCAACGTTAAAATATTTTAATCTAAAGGATATCTTTTCAATTGAGATAACTTTAGTTGATGAAAAGACTATTCAAGAGACAAATAAAGAAACAAGGGGAATAGATAGAGTGACTGATGTTCTATCTTTTCCTACTGTTAATTTTTCTTTTCCATTTAACAAAGAAGATTATATAGATGCCATAAATCCAGAGGATGGTAAAATTATGCTTGGAGATTTAATGCTTTGCGAAGCAAAAGCAAGAGAGCAAGCACAAGAGTTTGGCCATTCTTTTGATAGAGAAGTAGGATTTTTGGTTTTACATGGAATGTTACACTTATTAGGCTTTGATCATATAAAAAAGGAAGATGAAGTTGTAATGATGGGCCATGCTGAAAATATACTAAAGGAATTAAACTTAACAAGAGATGTTTAAAACAGGTTTTATAACAATTATAGGAAAGGCAAATGTTGGAAAATCTACACTTACAAATAAAATTGTAGGTGAGAAGGTTTCTATTGTAACATTTAGACCACAAACAACAAGGGATAGAATTTTAGGAATTTGTACAGAAAAGGATTATCAATTAATTATTGTAGATACTCCAGGAATCCATAATCCGAAGAATAAATTGTCAGAATATATGATGAAGAGTGTGACAAGTGCTGTTGAAGGCGTTGATGGTATTGTCTACATGATTTCTTGTGATAAAAAACTAAATGATGAGGAAATAGAATCTATTTCAAAATATGCAAAAGCAGGAACTCCACTTGTAATTGCTATAAATAAGTGCGACGAAGCAAAACAAGAAGATATCTTATCTAGAATAGATATGCTTAAAGATATAAAAAATGTAAAAGCAATTATTCCTATCTCTGCAAGAACAGGTAAAAACGTTGATGAATTAAAAAACGAACTTGTAAAACTATTGCCAGAAGGTGAGATGCGATTTGTAGATGACGAAATGACAGATAAATCGACATCATTTATAGTATCTGAGTATATAAGAGAAAAGGCTTTAAAATTATTAGGTGATGAAATTCCTTATGGTGTAGGAGTTGTTGTTAATAAGTTTTCTCAAAGAGAGGATGGTATTGTGGATATTGATGCAGATATTATCTGCGAAAAACAAGCCCATAAATCAATAATTATTGGAAAGGGTGGAAGCATGATAAAAGAAATTTCCACACAATCAAGAAAAGATATAGAAAATCTTTTACAAACAAAAGTATTCTTGACTGTTTTTGTAAGAGTAAAAGAAGATTGGAGAAATAGACCTGAACTATTAAATTCATTAGGGTATAAGCCAAGTGAATTATAAATACGTGTAATGTAATTATGGAAATAAAAGAAACAGATGCAATTTGCTTAAAAGCCGTAGATTATAAAGACAATGATAAGTTAATTACATTGTATGCATCAGGACTTGGCAAAATTACAGTTTGTGCAAAAGGCTGTAAAAAACCAAAAGCTAAATTAAAGTTTGCTGCATCTATTTTTTGTTTTGGACATTACTATTTAACAAAGAAAGGTTCAATGTACACATTAACTGGGTGTGACTTAATAGATAGTTTTTATGATTTAGCATTAGATCCAGAAAAATTTTATTCAGCAGCGGTTATAGTTGAGATTTTAGAGAAAATGGGCATGGAAGATGACTATAACAATAATCTTTTGGTAACTTGCTTAAAATGCTTGAAAGAAATTGCTTATGGAAAAGAAGAAACCAAAAAAGTTTTATTTACATATCTTAGAGAAATTTTAAGTTCACTTGGTTATAAGTGTAATGCAGTTACCTTTATGGAATATTACAATTACTTATTGCATACGCATGGAGTAAATATTAATTCTCTAAAAGAACTTATAAAACTAACTTAAAGGAGGCAAAAAATGAAATTTGTTGTTAATGATTCGTGCATAGGTTGTGGTTCGTGTGAATATCACTGTCCTAGTGTTTTTACTGTTGTAAATGATGAAAAAGCAGAGGCTGTAGATAAAGTTATTATAGATGAAAAAACTATCAAGGAAGCAATGGAGGCTGTAGATAACTGCCCAACAAGTGCAATTGAAGTTATAGAATAACACTAAAAACCTAAAAAATACATAATAACAAGTCAATAGTGCTTGTATATTTATATTTTATATAGTAAAATATTTACGCATAAATTTTTGAAAAAAATAAATAAAAAAGACTCTTAAGGAGGAGTAAAATGAAGAAAAAGTATGTTTATTTATTCACTGAAGGTAACGCAAAAATGCGTGAACTTTTAGGAGGAAAGGGGGCTAACCTTGCTGAAATGACAAACATTGGAATGCCAGTTCCACAAGGTTTCACAATTACTACTGAAGCTTGTACTCAATACTATGAGGATGGCAGAAAGATCAATGATGATATCATGGCAGAAATCATGGAGAATGTTGCTAAGATGGAAGAAATCAACGGCAAGAAGTTCGGAGATTTAGAGAACCCATTATTAGTTTCAGTTCGTTCTGGTGCTAGAGCATCAATGCCAGGTATGATGGATACAATTCTTAACCTTGGTTTAAATGATGCAGTTGTTAATGCAATGATAAAGAAAAATCCAGATCCAAAGTTTGCTAGATTCGTATATGACTCATATAGAAGATTTATCCAAATGTTCTCAGATGTAGTTATGGAAGTTTCTAAGAAAGAATTTGAAAAATTAATTGATGCTAAAAAGGCTGAAAAGCAAGTTGAATTCGATGTTCAATTAACAGCTGATGATTTAAAAGATTTAGCAAGACAATTTAAGAATAAATATAGAGAAACATTAGGAAAGGATTTCCCAGATGATCCAAAAGTTCAATTAAATGAAGCTATTAAAGCCGTATTTAGATCATGGGATAACCCAAGAGCTAACGTATATCGTATGGATCATGATATTCCATATAGTTGGGGTACAGCTGTTAACGTTATGCCAATGGTATTTGGTAACTTAAACAATAACTCTGGTACAGGTGTTGCATTCACAAGAAACCCAGCTACAGGTGAAAAAGGTCTTATGGGTGAATTCCTAGTAAACGCACAAGGTGAAGACGTTGTTGCTGGTATTAGAACTCCAATGAAGATTTCTGAAATGGAAGAAAGATTCCCAGAAGCTTATAAAGATTTCTTAGCAGTTTGTGATAAACTTGAGAACCACTATAGAGATATGCAAGATATGGAATTTACTGTTGAAAATGGTAAGTTATATATGCTTCAATGTCGTAGCGGTAAGAGAACAGCTCAAGCAGCTATTAGAATTGCTTGTGATTTAATTGATGAGGGTATGATTACAGAGCAAGAAGCTTTAATGCAAATTGATGCAAAGACTTTAGATATGTTATTACACCCAACATTTGATTCTAAAGCATTAAAAGAAGCAGATAAGAAGAATATTGTAGGTAAGGGTATTGCTGCTTCTCCAGGTGCTGCTGCTGGTAAGATTGTATTTACTCCAGAAGATGCAGTTACAGAAGGAAAGAAGGGTAAGAAAGTTATCTTAGTAAGACTTGAAACATCTCCAGAAGATATTGAAGGTATGAAATATGCTCAAGGTATTTTAACAGTTCGTGGTGGACAAACATCACATGCTGCAGTTGTTGCTCGTGGTATGGGAACATGTTGTGTATCTGGTTGTGGCGATATCAAGATGGATGAAGAAAACAAGAAGTTTGAACTTGGTGGAAAGGTATTCCATGAAGGTGATGATTTATCTTTAGATGGTTCAACAGGAAATATTTATGACATTATGATTCATACAGTTCCAGCAGATCCTAACACAGGATACTTTGGAAGAATCATGAAGCTTGCAGATAAATATAAAGCTTTAGGTGTAAGAACAAACGCTGATACTCCAGCTGATGCTCAAAGAGCTGCAGAATTAGGAGCACAAGGTATTGGTCTTTGCCGTACAGAGCATATGTTCTTTGGTGAAGGAAGAATTGATAAGTTCCGTGAAATGATTTGTTCAGAAACAGCTGAAGAGAGAGTTAAAGCTCTTGATGCAATTGAGCCAATGCAACAATCAGACTTTGAAGGATTAATGGAAGCATTAAAAGGTCAACCAGTTACAATTCGTTTCTTAGACCCACCTCTACATGAGTTCGTTCCTACAACAGAGCAAGATATTGAAAAGTTAGCTAATGCTCAAGGTAAGACAAAACAAGAAATTAAATTATTCTGTGATTCATTACATGAATTTAACCCAATGATGGGACATAGAGGCTGCCGTTTAGCTGTTACATATCCTGAAATTGCTGTAATGCAAACAAAGGCTGTAATTAAGGCTGCTATCGCTGTACAAAAGAGACATCCAGATTGGAACGTTGTTCCAGAAATCATGATTCCACTTGTTGGAGACGTTAAGGAATTAGCATATTGTAAAAAGACTGTTGTAGAAACAGCTGATGCAATCATTAAAGAATCAGGTTCTAACTTAAAGTATGAAGTTGGTACAATGATTGAAATTCCAAGAGCTGCTTTAACTGCTGATGAAATTGCTAAGGAAGCTGAATTCTTCTGCTTCGGAACAAATGACTTAACACAAATGACATTTGGTTTCTCAAGAGATGATGCTGGTAAGTTCCTTCCTGCTTACTATGGTGCAAAGATTTATGAATTTGACCCATTTGCTAAGTTAGATACAGTAGGTGTAGGTAAGTTAATGAATATGGCTGTTAAGTTAGGACATGAACAAAGACCTGATATCCATTGTGGTATTTGTGGTGAACATGGTGGAGATCCATCATCAATCGAATTCTGTCATAATATCGGATTAGATTATGTATCTTGTTCTCCATTCAGAGTACCTATTGCAAGACTTGCAGCTGCTCAAGCTAATATAAAGAATCCTAGAAAATAATTAGAATAAACGGATTTTAAAGTAAAATTTATAGGCAATCAAGAATATTGGTTGCCTATTTTTATGTATTAGATAAAAAATAAATTTATACCCGATTAGGTATAAATTTGGTATAATTATAGTAAATAATACCCGTTTGGGTATAAAACAAGTAAAATATATTGTAAAGAGTACCGAAAGGGTATAAAATTATGTTATAAATCAATCTATAAAGGAATAATATGAACAACATAAGTGAGTTTATAAAGCTAAATAGAAAAGAATTAGGTTTAACGCAGGAAGAGTTTGCCATGCGCGCTGGACTTGGCTTAAGGTTCGTTCGTGAACTAGAGCAAGGCAAAAAAACTTTACGTTTAGATAAAGTAAATCAAGCACTTGCTGTTTTTGGAGCACAAGTAACTGTTGGGAGAATAGAGCGTGATGAGTGATACATATAGAAATGCTTATATATATGTTTGCAATGTCTTTGCAGGGGTATTGTCAGAAAATGATTATGGATATTCTTTTTCATATGATGAAAAATATTTAAAAAATGACAAAGCATTAGCAGTAAGTTTAACATTGCCTATTTCTAAAAAAGAGTATCAATCAAAAACACTATTTCCATTTTTTGATGGACTAATTCCAGAAGGCTGGTTGTTTGATGTTGTGACACATAATTGGAAAATATCCCCAAATGATAGATTTGGGGTACTTTTAGTTGCATGTAGAGATGCAATAGGAAATGTAAGTGTAAGGAGTGAAAGACTATGAAATGCTTGTGTTGTGGCAAAGAATTTGCACTTAATGCTCCTATAGAAGAATTAGAAAATGGCTGGCATAGAAAATGTATAAAAGCTTTTTTTGGAAGTAAAGAATTGCCACTTTTAGATATTTCAGAAGAAACATTAAAAAAACTTACCAATGAAACAGTAGATAAGGGATTTACTGTTCCTGGAGTTCAAAAGAAATTATCTTTACATTTAACAAATGAAAAACATCCAAGGCTAACTCTTGTAAATTATCCAACAGGTTATATATTTAAGCCACAAACAAAGGATTATGAAAACTTGCCAGAAGCAGAATATTTAGTTATGCAAATGGCAAAGAAATTGGGAATTAAAACTGTACCTTTTGCTTTAATTAAAATGAATAATAAAGGAGAACTTGCTTATATAACAAAAAGAATTGATAGAGATCAAAGTGATGGTAATATTCAAATGCTTGCTATGGAGGATTTTTGTCAACTTGATGAGCGATTAACTGAGGATAAGTATAAAGGTTCTTATGAGCGATGCGCAAAGGTTATAAATAAATATTCCTCTATGAAAATGTTTGATTTAACAGAGCTTTATTTTAGATTAGTTTTTTCTTTTGTTGTAGGAAATTCTGATATGCATTTGAAAAATTTTTCATTAATAGAAAAGAAAGAAGGCAGTGGTGTATATGTTCTATCTAGTGCTTATGACATGCTTCCTGTTAATGCTATTATACCTGAAGATAAAGAAGAATTTGTTTTAACAATGTGTAGCAAAAGAAATAAACTTTGTAGAAAAGATTTCTTAAATTTTGCAAAAGATATTGGTATAGAAAAAATAACAGCTGAAAAATTTATTACTAAAATTATCAAAGAAAAAGAAAATCTACTTAAAATGGTTGAAGAATCATATATTGGAGAAAATATAAAAGAGAGATTAAATAATATAATTTCAACACGTATAAGCATTTTAAGTGAATAAAAAAATATTGAGAAAAAATAAATAGTCTTTTATGAAAAATATAAGTAATTTGAATTAGAAAATATCTATTTTGTCGACATTTTTGCTATTTATTTATTAAATTAATTGTGTTATGATTTAAAAGTAAGATATTTAGATTTTCATTAAACAAAATTAAATATAAAAAATAAGAAATAAAGGAGATTATTATGGCACAATCAAGATTGATAGGAGATTATCCTGTTATTGGAATTCGTCCAACAATTGATGGACGTAGAGGCAAAATTAAGGTTAGAGAGAGCCTAGAGGACCAAACTATGAATATGGCTAAGGCTGCCGCTAAATTAATTTCTGAAAATGTTAGATACTCAAATGGTGAGCCAGTTAAGGTTATTATTGCTGATACAACAATAGGTAGAGTAGCTGAGGCTGCAGCATGTGCAGATAAATTTAAAAAGAACAATGTAGATATTACACTTACAGTTACTCCATGTTGGTGCTATGGTGCAGAGACAATGGATATGGACCCAATGACAATTAAAGCTGTTTGGGGATTTAATGGTACTGAAAGACCAGGGGCTGTATATTTAGCTTCTGTACTTGCTACACATAGCCAAAAAGGATTACCTGCATTTGGTATCTATGGACATGAAGTTCAAGATGCTGATGATACAACTATTCCTAATGACGTTCAAGAAAAGATTTTACGTTTTGCTAGAGCTGCAGTTGCTGTTGCTACAATGCGTGGTAAATCTTATTTGCAAATTGGTTCCGTTACTATGGGTATTGGTGGAAGTATTATTTCTCCAGATTTCTTTGAAGAATATCTTGGTATGAGAGTTGAATCAGTTGATGAAGTTGAAATTATTCGTAGAATGACTGAAGGTATTTATGATAAGAATGAATACAAGAAAGCTCTAGCTTGGGTAAAAGAAAAATGTCGTCCAGATTTTGATAAGAACCCAGTAGAAATGCAAAAAACTCCTGCTCAAAAAGAAAAAGATTGGGAATTTACAGCTAAGATGGCTTGTATTATAAAGGACCTTTATAATGGTAATAAAGCACTTCGTAAGAACTTTACAGAAGAATCTGTTGGACATAATGCAATCGTCGGTGGCTTCCAAGGACAACGTCAATGGACAGATTTCTATCCAAACTGCGATTTCCCAGAAAGTATACTTAATTCATCATTCGATTGGAATGGTGCAAGAGAACCATATGTTTTAGGTACAGAAAATGATACTTTAAATGCAACAAGTATGTTGTTTATGAAATTATTAACAGGAAGAGCTCAAATGTTTGCCGATGTTCGTACATATTGGTCAGGTGATGCAGTTAAACGTGTTACTGGATATAAGTTAGAGGGTAAAGCAAAAGAGGCTGATGGATTTATTCATTTAATTAACTCAGGTGCTTGTTGTGTTGATGCTTGTGGTGAATTAAAAGATGAAAAAGGCAATGCCGTTATGAAGCAGTGGTGGAATGTTACAGATAAAGATATAGATACTATTATGTCTCATGTAACATGGCCTTATGCTGATCTAGGATATTTCCGTGGCGGTGGTTATTCAAGTAGATTTGTAACAAGAGCAGAAATGCCAGCAACTATGATCCGTCTTAACCTTATAAAGGGATTAGGACCTGTAATGCAAATAGTTGAAGGTTGGACTGTAAAACTTCCAGATGAGGTTACTGATACGCTTTGGAAACGTACAGACTATACATGGCCTTGTACTTGGTTTACTCCAAGAGTTACAGGTAAGGGCGCATTCGCCTCAGCTTACGATGTAATGAATAACTGGGGAGCAAACCATGGAGCTATTTCTTATGGTCATATTGGTGCAGATTTAATTACAATGTGCAGTATGTTACGTATTCCAGTTTGTATGCATAATGTAGATGAGAAAGATATTTTCCGTCCATCAACATGGAATGCATTCGGAATGGATAAGGAAGGACAAGATTATAGAGCCTGTGATGCACTTGGTCCTATGTATAGAAACATTCGTAAATAGAAGTTTATACTATAAACAAATTAATAATTAAGCAACGAATATAAAAAGCAATGGTAAGGAGATTTTACCATTGTTTTTTTAATTCACATTTATAATGTCTTTTGTTTCTATTAAAATTAAATTTTTATTATTTAATGCATATTCTTTTATTGAACTAGTAAAACCAGAAAGAGAGAATAGGTAATAATATATATTTCCATTTAAAAATACTTTATTTTGCAATTTTTTTAGTTGTTGCATATCAAAGGCTTCTTTTGTGAATTTGCATTCCCCAAAAATAAAGTTTTCCTTTTTTTCATCTGGTGCAAGGATATCTATTTCAAGATTAATAGATTCTTTTTTACCATTGATTAGTTGAAGGGTTTTCCCCCAGTATCTAGAAGCATTATGGATTCTAAATGGTAATTTTTTATTTTTATTTAGAATATATAAATAATCCAAGCAAATTTTCTCAAAAGGTCGAGCCGCAAAATTATGTAGGTTATTTTTTATATCATTTTCCCATACACCATCTATATCATCATTTTCAAGATCCGTAAAATTAGGATATGCAAAAGCATACCAAAAACGGAAGAAATTATCTACAAGGACATAATTGCCTTTTGATATATTGTGTATATCTTTATTGGAAGATAAAGCAGGTGTTTCTTTTTCTATGATAGATAAATCTATTAAACTTTTAAGATAGACACTTAGTTTGCTTTTCTCTAGGTGTGTTTTGTTTAAAATATCATTAAAAGAATTATTACCAAGAGCAATGGCTTCTACAATTGTATTGTAAACAGAAGTTTCACGTAATTCTTGTTTTAATAAAAACTCTACCTCGTTATAAAGAGAGCAGCCTTTTTTTAATATATTTTGTTTTATATTATCTTCTAAAGATAATTTATCATTAAATTGTCTTAAATACTGAGGAACTCCACCTAAAATGGAATAAGCTAATAATTTATCTTCATCTGAAAAATTAGGGAAGAACTTAAAAGCATCAAGATAGGGAAGTGGATTCATTTTATAAATTCCTGTAGTTCTTCCATACAGTGGATTTTTTTCTGCAAGTAAGTCTTTTTCGATAAAACTCATAGCACTTCCACAAAGAACAATCATAACATTTTCATGACGTAATTTTTCATCCCATAAAACTTGCAATATAGAAGGTATACTTTTATTAACCTTGCAAGCATAAGGAAATTCATCTATTATTATTAATTTTTTTTCGTTAGAATCAATATGTAAGACAGAAGAAAAAGCTTTTTCCCAATCTGAAAAACAATCAACATATTTAAACTCTGAAATATTATAGGAATGAATTTTGTTTGTAAATGATTGTAATTGAATTTTGTCAGTATATTCTCTACAAGTATAAAAAATGCATTTTTTACCTTTAGCGAACTCATTTAAAAGTTCAGTTTTTCCTATACGGCGTCTACCATATAAAATAATGAATTCAGCTTTATTAGAAAAATATGCATCATTAAGAAATTTTAATTCATTTTCCCTTCCTATAAACATTTGTATGATTCTCCTTTGTTTAATTTTGTATAATCACGATTAGTCTAATTACGATTTGACAAATTTATAATAGCAAAAGTATTTTATTAAGTCAATTATTGTTTTAAATAAATAAGTAGAAATAATAGGTCACTTTACAAAAACATTACAATTGTTTTACTAAAGTTTGTCAGTTAATAATTTTTGTTTTGTATATATTTTAAGTGTAGATATGAAAAAACAATTTTATATCACGAAAAAAAAGGAGAAAAAAAATATGAAAAAGAAATTATTAATGATAATTGCAGGTATTATGGCAGTTGTTACATTATTTACTTTTGCTAGTTGTTCTAGCAATACAGAGAAAAACATTCTAGTTGTATGTAGAGATGCAGCAAGTGGAACAAGAGAAGCTTTTGATAAGTTCGTTGGACTTCAAGCTAGTGAATTAATCTCAGATAAGGAAGAGTATAGTTCTACAGCTAACGTTCGTGAAAAAGTTGCTACAACAAAGACAGCTATTGGTTATATTTCCTTAGCATCAGTTGATGATAGCGTTAAGGCTTTAAAGGTAAATGGAGTAGAGGCAACTGAAGAAAATGTTCGTTCAGGAGAATATAAGATTCAAAGACCATTCTTATTATTAACAAATAATAGTGTTACTTTACAACCAGCAGCTCAAGACTTCTTTAATTATTGTATGTCTTCAACAGCAAAAGATGGTATTACAGCAACTCATGGTATTCTACCAAGTGATTTCTCAAGCCGTAGTGAATACACTGTTCCAGCAACAGCGCTAAGTGGTGATGTTGTAGTAAAGGGTTCTACATCAATGACAGATTTAATGGAAAAATTAATTGCAAACTATAAAGCATTACTTGGAGATAAAGTTGCAAACGTTAAATTTACAATTAGCTTTAACGGATCAAGCGAAGGAAGAACAGCTGCTAAGGGTGATACAAATGGTACAGTTATTGGTGTTGCTAGTTCATCTTCAAAGAATGATGCTTATACAGAAACAACAATTTGTTTAGATGCAGTAGCAGTAATTGTTAACAAAGATAATGATCAAATTTCAAATGTAACTGCAGAAATACTTAAAAATATTTATACAGGAAAAGTTACAAAGTTTAGTGAAATTAAATAGTTATGAATCAATTAAAGACTAAAGAAAAATTTTTCAAAATTATATTTGCTATTACCGCATTAATATGTATTGTTGCGGTAGTAGCAATCTTTGCGTTCTTAATTGCACAAAGTGTTCCAGCATTTAGAAAAATAGGATTTTTTGATTTCGTATTTGGAAAAAATTGGTATCCTAGTGCAAATGATACATACGATGCAGAACTTACTGGTGAGTACGGCGTATTTAAAATGATAATAGGAACGCTAACAGCAACAATAGGAGCTGTTGCGTTTGGCGGAATATTAGGATTTTTTACAGCAGTATTCATTTCTAAGTTTTGTCCTAAGAAAATAAAGAAAATATTTAGTTCTATAATTAATTTATTAGCAGGAATACCATCAGTTATTTATGGCTTCTTTGGAATGAGAATTTTACTACCTATTCTTGGAAATTATTCAGAAAATGGAAGTGGTAGTGGTCTTCTTGCGGTATCGCTTGTTCTAGGTTTTATGATACTTCCAACAGTTGTATCTTTATCTAAAACGAGTATAGACGCAGTGCCAGAGAATTATTATGAAGGTGCAAGAGCACTTGGTGCTACACATGAACAGGCTGTTTTTGGAACAGTGGTTCCAGCTGCAAAATCAGGAATAGTTGCCTCAATAATTTTAGGTATAGGAAGAGCAGTCGGCGAAACAATGGCGGTTATTATGGTTGCTGGTAACGCAGTAAACTATCCAGAAGGAATATTTAAAAGTTTTAGAGTACTTACTGCTAATATTGTTATGGAGATGGGATATGCAGGAGAAGTTCAATTAGGCGCTTTAATAGCAACTGGCGTTGTCCTTTTAGTATTTATATTTATTGTTAATGTATTGCTAGGCTTAATAACAGGAAAAGCAAAGAATGTTAAGGGAAAAAGAAAACATAATTTTGAAATATTAGAAAAAATAAAACAAGCAATTAAAATTGAGTTTATTGGTAAAATTTTCTCATATGTATGTGCTTTGATAGGACTTATAGGTCTTGTAGCTATAATTTTATTTGTATGCATTAAAGGTATTCCACATGTATCATTAAATTTCTTATTTGGTAAATATGAAATGGCTGGAGATATAAGTATATTCCCATCTATAGTAACTACATTTATGACAGTTGTAATAAGTCTTATTATTGCTGTTCCAATTGGTGTATTTACGGCAATATTCTTAAATGAATATACAAAGAAAGATAGCAAGATAGTTAGAGTTATAAGATCAGCAATAGATATATTAAGTGGTATTCCATCCATAGTTTATGCCTTATTTGGTATGGTAACATTCGTTGTATGGTTTGGAAATAAAATGTCAATTCTAGCAGGTAGTTTTACAATCTCGATAATGCTCCTTCCAACAATCGTTAGATCAACAGAGGAAAGTTTAAAATCTGTCCCTGATTCTCTTCGAGAAGGAAGCTATGCGTTAGGTGCTGGTAAAGTTAGAACTATATTTAAAGTAGTTTTGCCAAGTGCACTTCCAGGTATAACATCAGCAATAATTCTAGCAATGGGAAGAGTTGTCTCTGAGTCAGCTCCATTTATGTATACAATGGGCTCAACAATTATGGAAACACCAACAAGTCCACTTGATGGTGGCGCAACACTTGCAGTTGCTTTATATAGACTTGCAGGCGAGGGTAAATATTTAGATGAAGCATATGCTACAGCTTTTGTACTACTAGTTATAGTTTTAGTACTAAATCTATTAGCAGGAATAATCTCAAATAAATTAGATAAAAAATTAAGAGGAAGTAAGAAATGAAAAAAAGTACAGAACAGTTAAATCTTGGTCAAAATATATCTGTCCATAATGCAAAACTTTGGTATGGAGATTTTCAAGCTTTAAAAGATATAAGCATTGAAATACCAGAAAGAAAAGTTACAGCCTTCATTGGACCATCTGGATGTGGTAAATCAACATTTTTAAAATGCTTTAATAGAATGAACGATTTAGTTGCTGGATGTAAAATTGAAGGAGATTTTAAAATAGGAGATGTAGATATTTATGGAAAGATAGATATTAATGAACTAAGAAGAAATGTAGGAATGGTTTTTCAAAAGCCAAATCCATTCCCAATGAGTGTTTATGACAATGTTGCATATGGTCCAAGAACACTTGGAATACATAAAAAATCTGAGCTTGATGAAATTGTAGAAAAATCCTTAAAGGGAGCTAGTATGTGGGATGAACTTAAAGATAGATTAGATAAATCAGCTTTAGGTCTATCTGGTGGTCAACAGCAACGTTTGTGTATTGCAAGAGCTCTTGCAGCTGACCCTAAAATTCTATTAATGGATGAACCCACATCAGCCCTAGATCCAATATCTACAGGTAAGATTGAAGAGCTTATAGAGGAATTAAAGAAAGACATAACAATTGTTATAGTTACTCATAATATGCAACAAGCAACTCGTGTTGCAGATAAAACTGCATTTTTCTTGCTTGGTGATTTAGTAGAGTTTGGTGATACTGAAAAAATATTCTCATCGCCTAATGATAAGAGAACAGAAAATTATATAACCGGAAGATTCGGTTGATTATTTAAAAAATATATAAAAAGGAGTAAAATAATAAATGAGCATTAGAACAAAATACGAAAATGAACTATCTAGTGTTTTTGATAAGCTTATCAGTATGTGTCATAAAACAGAACTTGCTATTGAAAAATCTATAAATGCACTTAAGCATAGAGATAATGATTTAGCAAAAGAGGTTATGCAAGAAGATAAGATTATTGATAATCAAGAAAGAGAGATAGAACAAGATTGTTTAAAAATTCTATTGATGGAACACCCTGTTGCTAGTGATTTTAGAGATGTATCTGCGGCATTAAAAATGATAACAGACCTTGAAAGAATTGCAGACCAGGCAGCAGATATTTCTGAAATTTCATTGCAATTTGGTTCTGAAAAATATATCAAGGAACCAGAGCATATTGAAATGATGGCAAAGATTGTTTCAGGTATGGTAAAAGATGGAGTTACAAGTTATATCAATAGAGATTTAGATACAGCAAGAGGTCTTGATAAAAGAGATGATAGAGTAGATGAATTATTCTTAACAATAAAGTCAGATTTGATTGACCTTATAAGAAGTGATCCGAACAATGCAGATCAAGCAATATTATTTATGATGATAGCTAAATATCTTGAAAGAATTGGAGATCATGCTGTAAATATTGGAGAATGGGTTGAGTATGCAGCTACTGGATATCATAAACCGGGTTGATTATAAATCGAAGGAGTTTTATGGAAGATAAGAAAATTATTTATGCCGTTGATGACGAAAAGTCTATAAGAGAAGTTTATTCTTATGCATTAAAAAGTGCGGGCTTTGAAATAGAATGTTTTTCATGCTTTAGCGAACTTGCGTCAGCTATTGATAAAAGAATTCCAGATTTAATTTTGCTAGACATTATGCTTGATGGAGAAGATGGTTATGACATTTTAAAAATGTTAAGAAATAACTCAAAAACTGAAGATACTCCAATAATGATGGTTTCTGCAAAAAATGAAGAAATTGATAAAGTAAAAGGACTAGATTTAGGTGCAGATGACTATATATCTAAGCCTTTTGGAATAATGGAACTAATAGCTAGAATAAACTCTAAGTTTAGAAAATCAAAAGCAAAAAATAATATTTTATCTTATAAAGATATTTATGTAGACGATACTAAGCATGAAATTAAGGTAAAAGATGAAGTTTTAAATCTTACATTAAAGCAATATGAACTTTTAAGATTACTTGTTATTAATGCTGAAAAAGTTATGCTTAGAGATGAATTGTTAGACAAAGTCTGGGGCGAAAATTATGGCGAAACTAGAACTTTGGATATACATATAGGCAATTTGAGAAAATTTATTGAAAATTCAAGTGCTGAAATTGCGACAATAAGAGGTGTGGGGTACACTTTAAAATGAAAAAGAAAATTTTAATATTTAATATGGTTCTTATAACAGCAACTTTACTTGTTATGTTATTTTCTGGAATCTCAGTAAATAAATCATCACATTTAAAAGAAGCTGAAAAAGAAGTAATAGCAATAACACAAATATATAAAGAAAATTATAGTGAAACAATAACTGAAAATGTTCCAGAAAATGTCAGAGTTACAATAATCGGGGCAGATAAAAAAGTTATAAAAGATAGTGAAGATACAAGTTTAGTTGGGACACTTCATGATAATCGTGAGGAAATAACTGCTGCATGGGAAGGAAATCCTAAGGTAGTAAAAAGATATAGTGAATCCTTAAAGAAGACTTTTGTTTATTATGCCGAAAAAGTAGAAGTAGGAGAAAGTTTTGTAATTGTAAGAGCAGCTATACCTGTTGAAAGCATTGAAACTTATGTAAATAATACTATTCCTACAATGATTTATGTTTTAATTGTTGCTCTTGTTATATCAGGAGTAGTTGTTGCCTTTGGTACTAATGGTATTTTAAAACCTTTAAAAGTTGTTAAAGGAAAACTAATATCAATAAAAGATGGTGAATTTAAAAGTGGTTTTGAATCTAGTGGAGACAAAGATGTTGATATTGTTTTAAAGGATATAGATAACGTTGGTGAAAAACTTCAAGATACAATTCAGGAAGTAAAAACAGACAAAGAACGTTTAGATTATATTTTAGGCAATATATCTGATGGAATTGTTGTAATTGGTGAAGATGGTATTGTTAGAGTTATGAATAAGATTTCAAAAGAGATCTTTAAGGGTGAAGGATACTTAAATAGAAATTATGAAGCACTTTGTGCAGATAAAGGATTTTTAGATACAATTTCTAATTCGATAACCAATAAAGAATCAAGCGATACTATTTTTGAAAGTGATGGAAGAATTTATAAAGCTAATATTAACTACTTAGAGAATGATTATGTTGTAATAGTTCTTACGGATATAACAGAAGTAAAAAATGCTGAAAAGATGAGAAGTGAATTCTTTGATAATGCGTCTCATGAATTAAAAACTCCTCTTACTGCAATAAAGGGATTTAATGATTTAATATCAATGAAAACAACTGATGAAGATATAAAGGAATTTACTGCTAAAACAGACAAGGAATTATCTAGAATTTTAGTTCTTATATCAGATATGTTGAATTTGTCTAAACTTGAAACAAATAAAATTGAGTCAAAAGAAAAGGTAAGCTTAAAAGAAGTTGCTGAGGATGTTAAAAATAGTTTATCTAAGCTTACTGAAGATAAAAAAGTAAATATAGAAATAAGTGGTGATGCTACTATAGACATGGATAAAGAACATGCTGTAGAACTTATTAAAAATCTAGTTGAAAATGGTGTTAGATATAATAATGTAGGTGGTTTTGTTAAGGTAAATATTATTGATGATAAAAAGAGCACTAAACTTATTGTAGAAGATAATGGTATAGGTATAGAAGAAGAACATCAAGCAAGAATCTTTGAAAGATTTTATAGAGTTAACAAATCACGCTCTAGGGAAACTGGTGGAACAGGACTTGGACTTGCAATAGTAAAGCATATTTGTCTTTTATATAAGGCAGATATTGAGCTTAAATCTAAATATGGAGTAGGCACTACAATAACAGTTACTTTTAATAAATAATTTATATAAAAGATAGTTAAAAAATAGCCACTTTCTAATTTGAAGGTGGCTATTTTTTTGTTCAAATTATATAAATTTAAAATTGAAAAATAGTGAAAAGTTCCAATTTTAGTCTTAAAAAAATAGTGAAAAGTTCCAAAATTTAGCCTTGAAAAATAGTGAAAAGTTCCAATTTTTATCAATAAAATATATTGAAAAGTTCCTTTTTACATGATATTATTATATTGAAAAATAAGCAAAATAGGGGATATTATCATGCTTTTTAGAAAAATTGAATCAACAATTAGAGAACACTTGCAATCTAATACAAATAAGATTTTGATTGTTGATGGTGCAAGACAAGTAGGAAAAACTTTTATTATTAGACATGTAGGCAAGAGCCTTTATAAAAATTATATTGAAATTAATCTTATGGAAGACTTTAAAAGGGATCGTTTATTTGCTAATATTACCTCAATTAATGATTTCTATTTTAAGTTAAGCACAAAATATGGTAATTTAATGGATACAAAAGATAATACTCTTGTTTTTTTAGATGAAATTCAAACTTATCCAGAATTAATTACATTACTTAAATTTTTACAACAAGACAATAAATATACATATATAGTAAGTGGGTCATTGCTTGGCGTTACTTTGTCTATGACATCTTCAATACCAATGGGAAGTATCCATGTTATTAGAATGTATCCTTTAGATTTTGAAGAATTTTTAAGGGCAAATGGGTTTAATGATTACGCTATAAATACAATTTATCAATTTTATTTACAAAACAAATCTTTAGATGAATCCACACATAATCGCTTAATGGACTTGTTTAAAAAATATCTTCTTGTAGGTGGACTTCCAGATGCGGTAAACACTTTTATAGAAACTCAAAATCTTACAAAAATTCGAGCTATACAAGAAGAAACACATAATTTCTATGCTTTTGATGCATCAAAATATGATGAAGAAAAGAAACTTGTTATTCGTAAAATTTATGATATGATACCATCAAATCTTGAAAACAAGAAGAAACGCATTGTTTTTAAGGATATTAACTCTAATAAAAAAGGCTTATATGAGAATTATCAAGATGAGTTTGAGTATCTAACAAGTGCTGGTATTGCACTTTCGGTAAATGCTATTACTGAGCCAAAATTTCCAGTTGTCCAATCATGCAAGAAGAATCTGCTTAAGTTATATCTAAATGATGTAGGTATTCTTACTATGCTTTTATATAGAAACAATCCAACTGCTATTTTGGAGAATATAAATAGTATTAATTTAGGTACAGTATATGAAAATGTTGTTGCTACAGAATTAAAAGCACATGGTTTTGAACTTTACTATTATGACGTAAGAAGTAAGGGAGAGGTTGATTTTATAATTGATGATTACGATAATTTATCCGCCTTACCTATAGATGTCAAATCCGGTAAAGACTATATGGTTCATAATGCAATTAATGGTTTTCTTTCTAATTCAGATTATAATGTTAAAAAAGGAATAGTATTATCTAATTCACGCCAAGTTAAAGTTGCGGAAAATGGAATTGTATATCTTCCTATTTATTATGTAATGTTCTTTAAACCTAATCAAACAAGTGATGTGTTTATAAAATAATCATTGTTTAATAAAGTAAATATAAATTGTATAATACTTATAAGTTATGGGTAAATGGGTGATTAAATGAAAAAAACAATAAAAGTTTTAACTATTTTAGTTTTGTTGTTAACCATTATATTTAGTGTTTCTTGTAGTACTAAAGAAACTACAAGAGCAGCTGTTTTTATTGATCTAACACAAAAGCCGGATAATATTGATGAAGCATATTCTTATTTATATGATTTAACAGAAGTAGATAGATGTGAAAGTAATTGTAATTTAGAAGGTGGCGAGTGGAATTATTTAGCTCATCCAGATAGTGTTTTATTAAATAAAGGAACGGATAATGAAGTAATATGGACCGCATATGTGCATGGCCATGGAAAAGGTCCTATTTTGGTTAAGACATCAAGTGATGGAGGCTTAACTTATTCGGAAAGAAAAACAACACCAAATTCATGGCTTTATAGTGAAGAAACTCCAACTATTTATGAACTAAATTTTAAAAATGGAGATAAAAAACATATATTAATTTCTGCAAATCCTAAATGGGGTAAAAATGGCGTTAATGTTTTTGAAAATTATGATCATGGAAATGGATTTAATGCTTCAATTTCTCTAGATAATTGTGAAACTTGGTCTGAGTTTAAAACATTTTATGAATATGGAAGCGATGGATATGTTGCTGCAATAGTTGCTATGAGCTCACTAACACAATTAAAAGAAAATGGAGAGTTTGTAGATAAATGGATGGGGCTTTTTCATGATGCAAGTTTTAAGTTATATAAATCAATTTTAACTTTTGATGTAGATGGTAATATGCAATGGTCAAAGCCTGAGGAATATTTATCTAATAGCAAAAAAGGTTTAAGTTCATCACAAAGAAGTATTGCTAAAAAAAATAAATTATGCGAAGTTGAGGTTATAAGATCAGATAATGGTCTTGGAGATAAACTCGTAATGATTGCTAGAAATAATACTCATAAGAGCAATTCGATGATGGCATTTTCTTATGATGAGGGGGAGAGTTGGACTGAATTAAAATATGTACCTGATTCATTAAATGGAGATAGACATAAAGCAGAATATTGTACGGACAATTCAGGTAGAATATTAATTACGTATAGAGATATTATAAATAAAACAACATCAGTAGGTTCTATAAGTAGCCGTGGTTGGTGTGCTTGGGTAGGAACATTTGAAGATCTTGAAAAGTGGTATAATGGTGATACAAGTTCAACTGGCCAATATGAAATAAGGCTAGCTCATATTTACTCAGAAGATGTAACTTCTTATGGGGAATATTCAGATTCAGATACAGGATATTCTGGAAATGTATGTTTAAAGGATGGAACATTTGTTATTGACACATATGGAGAGTTTGATAAATCTGGTCAAACATATATTGCTTCAAAA
Organism: uncultured Christensenella sp.; assembly: GCA_964478025.1. Taxonomy (GTDB): domain Bacteria; phylum Bacillota; class Clostridia; order Christensenellales; family UBA3700; genus UBA3700. Next base: position 69,924 of record CAYZGK010000002.1, on the reverse strand, counting down.
AGAATAAATTTAAACGATATAGATAATCTAGTAAAACAAATAAAATAGGTAGTGTATGGAAATAGAAAAATTTTTAAAAAGTATTATTGAACAAGATACAGCAAAGATTGTTATATGCAATTTAGATCACAATGTAATTTATTTAAATAAAAGAGCGAGAGAGGCATACGGAGATAGTATTTTAAATAAGAGCATATTTGACTGCCATAATCCAAAATCTCAAGAATTAATAGTAAAAGTTGTTGATTGGTTTAAAAAGAGTAAGGATAACAATATAGTTCATACATTTTATAATCCAAAGCATAATAAGGATGTGTATATGGTAGCACTGCGTGATGAAAATGATGAACTTATTGGCTACTATGAGAAGCATGAATATAGAGATAGAGACACAAGTCCATTTTATGATTTAAAGTAGAGAGGTTTGACTTTATTAGTGAAAATGGTGTAATAATATATAGAATAAAAACTTAAGTGGAGATAAGATGAGAGATCATATAGTTATAATAGGTTGCGGTAAGTTTGGATCATACTTAGCTAGTAAACTTTCTGCTGATGGAGAGGATGTAGTGCTTATTGATAAAAAACAAGAAGCGTTTAAGCAAGTATCTTCAGATTTTACTGGAATAGAAATAGTAGATGACGCTTTTGAAGCTCATGTTATGGAAGAAGCAGAAGTTTCAAAATCTGCTCAAGTTATTATAGCAACAGAAAGCGATAATACTAATATTTTCTTAGCAGCTATTTGTGACAATATTTATCATGCAAAGAAAATATTTGTAAGACAAAGTAACGATGATAAAGATCAATTGTTTAAACTTACAAAATACAATGTTATAGATCCATTTGATTTATCTATTAAAAAGTATAACGAAATATCTGCGGAGGATGACTAATATGAAGATTTTAATTGCTGGTGGTCGTCATGAGGCAGACTATATAGTTAAAAAGTTTAGAGAAGAAAAACACCAACTAGTTATTATTAACAAAGATTTAGATTACTCAAAGAATTTATCTAAAGAGTATAAAGTTAAGGTTTATAACGATGATCCAACAATGATATCGGTTCTTGAAAGAGCAGGAATTCAAGGTTGCGATATGGTAGTAGCACTATGTGCAAAGGATGAAGATAATTTCGTTATTTGTCAAATTGCAGAAAAAGTATTTAATATAGATAAAATTATTTGTACTGTTACAAACCCTAAGAACGTTGATTTATTCCATGAACTTGGAATAAAATCCGTTGTATCTTCAGCAGAATTCTTGGTAAGAACAATTCAATCTGAAGTTAACTTTGAAAATGTTGTTAATTCACTTGCATTTGAACAAGATAAAATATCCATGCTTGAAATAAAATTAGATTCTCCAAATCTTGCAATAATAGGAAAGACCTTAATGCAGCTTGAAAATACTAATCTTTATACTATTGCATGTATCTCTAGAAAGACACAAGTTTTAATTCCATCAGGTTCTACAGAGATAAAACTTGGAGATAAATTATTCGTCGTAACTTCTTATCAAGATCAAGATGCTATTGTTAAATATATAAGAAGAAAGGCTTCTAAAGAAGAAAGTTAATTTTCGTTCTTTTATGAATTTAAAAAAATGCTTGTGTTTTTTGAGCATTTTTGGTATATTACTACATAGTAAAAAAACTAGGTCCTACAGGCGTTTAATATGACGTTGTGCGATAGTTTTGAACTATAGACAATAAATGTTACTTCGCTAATGTCAGACGGTGAAGGAACATTATTTTTTTTATTAAAAAGGAGTAAGTTGCTTATGAGCAAGAAGCAAAAATTGATATCCATTGGGCTATTGGTTTTAATCGTAATAGCTTTGCTTGTTGGAATCATACTTACAAACAATAAAGTTGAAAGAGCAGAATCTATTCAAGAGACAATGAAGGATGCTGTTCTTCATGAGACGGGTAAGATTAGTCTTTTTGGTATAAAAGATGTTAATCCTGCTTTGATTTCCGCGTATGTTGTAACAATTGTCTTATTGGTTGTTGCTGCTTTAATTAGAATATTTGCAATACCTAAATTTAAATATATTCCAGGAAAGTTCCAATTATTACTTGAAAAATTAGTTGGCATGTTTGATGGAATGGCAAAATCAAATAGCCCTCATAGAAATGGATTTTTAGGGGCTTATATTTTTGCAGCCGGTGTATATATATTTGTGGGTACATTATTTGAATTAATAGGACTTCAAGGCGTTACAATTCAAGGTCATTCAATAGCACTTCCAGCACCACTATCGGATATAAATGCTGCAATTGCTATGGGATGTTTATCTTATTGTATTATCTTATCTGGTGGTATAGCAGGAAATGGCTTAAGAGGGGTAGGTAATACCTTAAAAGATTTCTCATTACCAATTTCCATGAGTTTCCGTTTATTTGGTGCACTTTTAAGTGGACTATTAGTTACAGAACTCGTTTATTATTATTTGCAATTAAGTTTTGTTCTTCCAGTAGTTGTAGGTGTTGTATTTACATTGTTACACGCTTTAATTCAAGCATATGTATTAACGATGTTAACAGCACTTTTCTATGGAGAAGTTTCAGAACCACATAAAAAAATAAAGAAAGAAAAAATTACACAAAAAGCTTAGATTGGAGGTAATTAAAATGAAAACAATGAAAAGAATTATTCCTGCACTATTCGTGCTATTGATACTTATATCTATTATATCAGTTTCATTTACAGCTACAGTATTTGCAGAAGATACAACAACTTCTCAAACAACCGCAAGTGAACAAACAAGCGAGAACTCAACAGGTTCAAAGGCTTTAGCTGCTGGTCTTGCAATCGGCTTAGCTGCAGCAGCAGGTGCCGTTGCTATGGGTATTGCTATAGCAAAATCAGTTGAGGGTATTTCTCGTCAACCAGAAGCAGAAGGAAAAATTAGAACAAGTCTTATGCTTGGTCTAGTATTCGTTGAGACAGCTATTATTTATGCATTAATAGTTGCTATATTAATAATATTCGTTTTATAAAAGGTAGGAAAAGGTCATGAATATTCCTTTGAATATAGATTGGCAACAAATATTGCTTCACTTGCTAAATTTTGCAATTTTAGCAGCAGGTTTGTATTTCTTGCTATATAAGCCCGTAAAAAAGTTTATGGACAAGAGAAGTGCATACTATAAGCAAATGGATGATGAAGCAAATAAAAAATTAGAAAATGCAAATTCGCTAGAAAAAACTTATCAAGAAAAGTTAAATTCAGCTGAAGAGGAAATTTCTAATTTAAAAGCTGTTGCTGAAAAAGAAGCTGAAAAGAGCAGTCAAGATCAATTACAAAACGCTAAGAAAGAAGCAGAAAAGATAGTTTCAGATGCAAAACTTAGTGCTGAAAATGAAAAGGAAAAGATTATTTCATCAGCTCAAAAAGAAATTGCAAAATTAACTGCATCTGCAGTAGAAAAACTTGCTCAAAAATCATTAGAAAGTTCATATGATGAGTTTTTAAGTGCCACTCAGGAGAGCGAAGAAAATGGTGAGAAAAACAAAAATAAATAAAAAAGCCATATTATATAGCGCTAGTAAACCTGATGAAGTTCGCTATGGAAAATTTTTAGAATTCTTAAAAAATAAGTATTCTGAAGATATCCAACTTGAATGGGTAAAAGATGATTCTTTTAAAAATGGTTTTAAATTAGTTGTAGGTGCTGATGTTTATAACTGGAGCACTAGTGGACTTGTTAAACAATTACAAGAGAAAATCTTAAATATAGGCAAATCTAATTCTAAAGATGTTATTCCTCTTTTACAAGAAACTATTCAAAACTGGACTCCAAAAGTTTTAGCAGAGGAAGTTGGTACTGTTTTAAGTGTTGGAGATGGAATTGCAACAGTAAGTGGTCTAGATAACGCAACCTATGGAGAAATATTAATTTTCTCATCAGGTATTCGCGGAATGGTTCAAGATTTAAAAGAAAATAGTATTGGTTGTATTTTATTTGGAGATGATCAAGAAATAGTTGAGGGAAGTACTGTTAAAAGAACAGGAAAAACAGCAGGCGTTCCAGTTGGGGAAGACCTTATTGGAAGAGTTGTTGATGCACTAGGTTCCCCAATAGATGGAAAAGGTGATATAAAAGCTACAGGATACAATCCTATTGAGTCACCAGCTCCAGGTATTATAGATAGACAACCAGTAAATAAGCCTATGGAAACAGGTTTATTGGCTATTGACTCTATGTTCCCAATAGGAAGAGGACAACGTGAACTTATAATTGGTGATAGACAAACAGGAAAAACAGCTATTGCCTTAGATACTATATTAAATCAAAAAGGCAAAAACGTTATTTGTATATATGTAGCTATTGGACAAAAAGCAAGTTCCATAGCTCAACTTGTTGAAGTTTTAAGAAAAAATGATGCATTAAAATATTCTATTGTTGTTTGTGCAAGTGCAAGTGATTCAGCACCACTTCAATATATTGCTCCATACTCAGGATGTGCAATTGGAGAATATTTTATGAATAAAGGCAAGGATGTACTTATTGTTTATGATGATTTATCTAAACATGCTGTTGCATATCGTGCTCTTTCATTATTGCTAGAAAGGTCGCCAGGCCGTGAAGCATATCCTGGAGATGTATTCTATTTGCACTCACGTTTGCTTGAAAGAGCTGCTCATTTATCTGATGCAAAGGGCGGCGGAAGTATGACAGCACTTCCAATTGTTGAAACACAAGCAGGGGATGTATCAGCATATATTCCAACAAATATAATTTCTATTACAGATGGACAAATATTCCTAGAAAGTGACTTATTCTTTGAAGGACAAAGACCAGCTGTAAACGTTGGTATTTCTGTATCCCGTGTAGGTGGAGATGCTCAAACAAAGGCTATGAAAAAAGCAGCAGGTGCTATTCGTTTGGATTTAGCTCAATATAGAGAAATGGAAGTATTTACACAATTTTCAAGTGAACTTGATGATGTAACAAGAAGTCAACTTCAATATGGTATGGGACTTATGTACTTATTAAGACAAGAGCAATATCATCCAATGAGTCAGCATGAACAAGTAATTACACTTGTAGCTTCACTAAATCATATTATGCAAACTGTTCCGCTTAAAGAAATTAATGTATTTAAGAGGGAATTAATTAAATATATTGAGCATAATGCATCACATGTATGTCAAGAAATAGATGAGTTAGGAATACTTGCAGATGATGTAAAACAAGAAATTTTAAAATTATCTAAAGAATTTTTAAATTCTTATAAGGAAAGAAAAGAAAACTAAGGCATAAAACATTATGGCAAATACCAAGGAAATTAAAAAAAGAATAAATAGCGTAATGGATACCCAAAAAATAACCAAAGCTATGTATTTAATAGCCTCAACAAAAATGAGAAAGGCAAAAAATGAACTTGATAAAACAAGGCCATATTTTGGTGCTTTGAAAAGTGAAATAAAAAGAATTTTTAGAACGGTTAAGGATCTTGAAAGTAAATATTTCTATCCAGTAGATGGTAGCCATATTCCAGAGGGTACTTATGGTATGCTAGTTATTACTGCAGATAAAGGACTTGCAGGTGCATATAACCAAAACGTTATAAAGGAAGCCCAAAAGCTTTTAAATGACCATCCAGATATGGAATTATTTGTAGTTGGAGAGTATGGTCGTCATGCATTTACGCAAAGACATATTCCAATTGAAAAAAGCTTTTTATATACAGCTCAAAATCCAACAATGCAACGTGCAAGAGAAATAAGTTCACTTCTTTTAAGCAAGTTTGAATCTGGAGAATTAAAAAAGATCTTTATAGTTTATACAGATTTGAAAAATGGATTGGTTGCCGAGGCAACATCAACTCGTTTACTTCCATTCCATCGTCAATATTTTGAAACGGTTCCAAGAGAGAAGGAAGTAACAACTCCATTTGAGTTTTCTCCATCAATAGGTGCTGTTTTAGATAATATTATGTCAAGTTATGTATCAGGATTTATATATAGTGCGCTTGTAGATAGTTTTTGCAGTGAACAAAATGCAAGAATGACAGCCATGAATGCAGCAAATGAAAACGCAGAAAAATTATTGGATAAATTATCTATTCAATACAATCGTGTAAGACAGGCTGCAATTACTCAAGAAATAACAGAGGTTACAGCTGGAGCAAAAGCGCAAAAAAGAAAACATGTTAAGGAGGCATCAGGTTCATGAATATAGGAAAAATTGTACAAATATCAGGACCAGTTGTAGATGTTTATTTTGAACAAGGAAATCTTCCTAAGATAAAGGAATCTTTATCTGTTGAAGTTAATGGAAAAGTTAGAGTAATGGAAGTTGCTCAACATATTGGTAATAACACAGTTCGTTGTATTATGCTTGGTGAAAGCGAAGATTTATATCGAGGAATGGATGTAAAGGCAGATGGAAAAGGAATCCAAGTTCCTGTTGGAAATTGTACACTTGGTAGAATGTTTAATGTTTTAGGAGAGCCAATTGATGGTGGTGAAAAAATTCCAGAAACAGAAAAACATTGGGAAATCCATAGAAAAGCTCCAAGTTTTGAAGATCAACGCCCTGTTGTTGAAATATTAGAAACAGGAATAAAAGTTATAGATTTACTTGAGCCATATCCAAAGGGTGGTAAAATAGGCCTATTTGGAGGTGCAGGTGTAGGTAAGACAGTTCTTATTCAGGAATTGATTCATAATGTTGCCATGCAACATGGTGGATATTCAATATTCACAGGTGTTGGAGAACGTAGCAGGGAAGGAAATGACCTTTGGTCAGAGATGAAAGAAAGTGGTGTTATAAATAAAACAGCATTAGTTTTTGGTCAAATGAATGAATCTCCAGGCGTTCGTATGAGAGTAGCATTATCCGGTCTTACAATGGCTGAATATTTTAGAGATGAAGAGAACAAGGATGTCTTATTATTTATAGATAATATTTTCCGTTTTGTACAAGCTGGTAGTGAAGTTTCAACGCTTTTAGGTCGTATGCCATCAGCAGTTGGATATCAACCAACACTTGCAAGCGAAATGGGTGCACTTCAAGAAAGAATTACATCAACTAAAAATGGATCTGTAACATCCGTTCAAGCGGTATATGTTCCAGCCGATGACTTAACTGACCCAGCTCCAGCAACTACATTCTCACACTTAGATGCAACAACCGTTTTAAGTCGTAAGATTGCTGAGCAAGGTATTTATCCAGCAGTTGATCCGCTATCTTCTACATCGCGTATTTTGGAAGCAGAAATAGTAGGTGAAGAGCACTATCAAATTGCTCGTAAAGTTCAAGAAGTATTACAAAAATATAATGAACTTCAAGATATTATTGCAATACTTGGTATGGACGAATTAAGTGATGAGGATAAGCTTACTGTAAATCGTGCAAGAAAGATGCAAAGATTCTTAGCTCAACCATTTAATGTTGCTGAGAAATTTACTGGAATTAAGGGTGTTTATGTTCCTTTAAAGGAAACGTTAAGAGGATTTAAGGCAATACTTGATGGTAGCATGGATGGTTATCCAGAAGCAGCTTTTTATAATGTAGGCACAATTGATGAAGTAATTGAAAAGGCTAAGAAATTAAAAGAGGATATGAATGTCTGAATTTAAGGTTTTTATTTTTGCAGCTGATAATGCTTTTTATGAAGGGCCATGTGAGTCGTTAGTTATTCCTACGCTTCAAGGTCAGTATGGAATATTGCCAAATCATAGTAATATGATAAGTGCAATTGTGCCAGGAATGATGAAATATAAGTTGCCAGGACAAGAAGATAAAATAGCAGCCGTATCTGCAGGACTTGTAAAAATAGAAAACAATGAAGTATTGGTTTTGGTTGATTCTATAGAAAGACCGGAAGATATTGATGAAAATCGTGCAAGAAAGGCAGCTGATGATGCAAAAGAGGCCATGCTTCAAAAGAAAAGTATTATGGAATATCGTACAGCACAAGCACATTTAGCTAGAGCTGTTAATAGATTAAAATTAAAAAATCGTCACAATAATTATTAATTTTTATTATTTAAATCATCCAGATAGGAATAATTAGATTGTCTTTATCAAAAGCGTTAACTTTTTCTGCCATGCAAAGTACGGCACCTGTTCCTTTTTGTAAAGGTGATTTATCTATAACATTAAATGTTTTAACTATTTTTTTGTCAGGTATTGCTGTTTTCTTTATCTCTATAGGAAAAAGTTTTCCATCTCCTTCTAGAACAACATCAATCTCTTTATTATCTTTATCTCTATAAAAATATAAATAAGGTTCAAGTCCAGCATTTTGATAACCTTTTACTATTTCGGAAACTGTATAATTTTCAAGTAGTGCACCATTCATTGCACCGTATTCTGCGACCTCTGGCGATGACCATTTTGTTAAATAGCAAACAAGTCCAGTATCATAGAAATACACTTTTGGTGTTTTTATAGTTCGTTTTAGTGTATTGTTAGAGTATGGGTGTAGTAAGAATATAATTCCAAGTGTCTCTAATATATTTAGCCAGTTTTTTGCCGTTTGGATGTCAATATCCGCATCTTCTGCAAGGGCGCTATAATTTAATAATTGTGATGTTCTAGCAGCAAGTGAAATTATAAAATTATTAAATTTTAGTGCGTTAATATTTTTTGCGATATCATTAACATCACGTTCTATATATGTTGAGATATAAGAAGAGTAATATAGGTTTCTATTCTTATATTCACCGCTTATTATACCTGGCATAGAGCCACGCCAAATATTTTGAAAAACTTCTGGTGTAGTTTTTGGTTTTATTATATTAGTTTCCTTTAATAACTCTTCTAAATTTACTTTAAATGGCTTTAGAGGATAACCTTCAATTTCTCTTTGAGACATTGGAGACATATGAAGCAAGGCAACTCTTCCGGCAAGGGATTCCTGTACGCCTTTCATTAAACGATAAATTTGAGATCCTGTCATCCAAAAGTCACCGGGATTATGGTGAGTATCTATATATATTTTTATATAAGTAAATAATTCTGGCGCATATTGAACTTCATCAATCAAAACGGGAGGTTTATGAATTTGTAAAAATAGAGCAGGGTCTTTTTTTGCAATTTCACGATTGGATAAATCATCAAGCGTGACATACTCTCTATTTTTATTTTCTCTTTTTGAAAGTTCTAAAAGCATAGTGGTTTTTCCTGATTGACGTGGACCAGTTAATAGTATTGCAGAGTAAGATTCGCTTGCCTGTAAAACTATGTCTTCAATATGTCTTTTTAAGTATTTCATAAAAATCCTCTATTTTTTTTCTTTTATTATACGAAAATAATAAATTTAAATCAATAAAAACTTCGGCTAATTTTTATAATTACCCAAAATTAGCCGAAAAAATATTTTGCAAAAAAAATATTAAAATAACTCTTAACTTAGAGTTAACTCCAAGGTTTACTATTAATTTGTAAGAAGCAAAAGGAGGCATATATAACAATAAAAGAAGTAGCTACACAAGAGGATTTAACGCCAGATTCTTTAAGGTATTACGAGAAGGAAGGACTAATAGGTGGTCCGATTACAAAAACTAAAGGTGGCATTAGAAATTATAATGACAATGATATTGCCCGCATTAGATTTATTAAATGTATGAGGGGAGCAGATTTGCCAATTGATGCATTAAAAAAATATATTTCATTATATGATATGGGACTATCAACAGAAAAAGAAAGAAGGGAAATTCTTATTAATGAAAGAGAAGCTTTAATTGAAAGATTAAATAGGATGCAAAAAGCGTTAGATTGATTAAATTTAAAAATAAAATTATATGATGAGGGTAAACTTGAATATTTACCAAAAAAGGAGAAATAGTATATGAAAAGTTTAGTAATTTATTTTTCTCATGTAGGTGAGAACTATATGGCACATGGTATTGAAAATATTGAAAAAGGAAATACTGACTAAAGGGAAAAGATGTTGCTATTTTTGCTGTAGGAAAATGGTGGATATAGCACTTAGTGTTGCAAAGAAATTAAAGGATGAAAAAGGTTTAGATATTACTGTTATAAATCCACTTGTATTATCTAGTTTAGATTATAAACTTCTTGAAAACTTAAAATTGGATCATAAACTTATTGTGACTATAGAAGATGGGGAATTAATGGGTGGTTATGGCCAAAATATAGCATCTTACTATTCAGATACAAGCATGATGGTTAAAAATTATGGTTTAACTAAGAAATTCCATTCAGATTTTATTGCAGACAAGCTTTTAGATGAATGCGGAATGTCTGTAGAGAAATTATATAACTATATAATCAGCAAAATTTAATAAAAAAAATATAGGAGGCTTTTGTCTCCTATATGATTTGTTAATCTATTTTATCGATATCTAAATTTTTTAGATATTTTTTTAATTTTTCTTTTGTTTCTTTATGTCTTAAACCAAATTCGATTGTAGCTTCAATAAAACCTTCTTTATCGCCTATATCATAACGTCTTCCAACAAAATCATAAGCATAAGCACCTTTTGTTTTAGCAATAGTTAATATGCTATCTGTTATATATTGTTCTTTTTTAGTATCATCTTTTTCTTTTTCAATTACTTCAAAGATATCTGGAGTTAAGATATATCTACCTAAAGAGGCAAGAGTAGAAGGTAGTTTATCTATTGGTGGTTTTTCTACAAAGCCTTTAATTTCAGTTAATCTTCCATCCACCTTACCTGGATCTACAACTCCATACTTTGTAGCCTCTTCTCTTGGCATACTTTGACAACCTACAATTAACTTTCCTGTTTTTTCATAAGCATCAATTAATTGTTTAGTAACAGGAGTTCCATTTCCAACATACATTAAATCATCGCCATATAAAAGAGCAAAAGGTTCGCCATTTGCAAAATCTTTTGCAAGATATACGGCATTTGCTGTTCCATTCATTACATATTGAATAGTGTAGTGGAAGTTTGCCATCTTGTTTATAGATTGAACCATGTTTAATAGTTCCGTTTTATTTGTGCTTTTAAGTAAGTCTTCTAGTCTTTCATTTGTTGAAAAATGTTCTTTAATACAATCTTTAGATACAGAAACTATAAGTAAAATATCTGTAATTCCACTATCTACGCATTCTTGGCAAATTAATTGAAGTGATGGAATATCAATTATTGGGAACATTTCTTTTGGAATAGCCTTGGTTGCTGGTAAAAAACGTGTTCCAAATCCAGCACAAGGTATAACTGCCTTAGTTATTTTATTCATTAAATAAACCTCGTTAAAACTTTTTACTAACTCACATTATACTATCATGAAAAAAAATATTCAAATTATTGTAGATTTTCTATTGACATTACAAAAATTAGTGAATATAATTAGTTAAAAGTCAAAGAAAGTCAAACTTTTAGAGGCTAATAAAACAAAAAGGAGTGATAAATAATGGCATCTAATATATCAAATGTTATAGAAGAGTTCATAAAGTCAATATTTGGTGATGACGAGCAAGTTCAACTATCTCGAAATGATTTAGCTAATTATTTCTCTGTTGCTCCTAGCCAGATTAATTATGTACTTACAACAAGATTTGGAACAGATAAAGGTTATGTAATTGAATCAAGAAGAGGTGGAGGCGGTTATGTAACCATAATAAAACTTTCTTCTAATCCTGATGAATTATTGCCTCAAATAATAAAAGAGGTTGATGAGCTTCCAGAACTTACTTATCAAAAAGCTTGTAACATTCTTGAAAGATTGGTTAGAGAAGATGTAATTGATGAAAAGGAATCTAATCTAATTAAGAGTGCAATATCAGATAAAGCTTTAGCGGTTCCACTAAAAGCAAATGGATTAAGAAAAAATATTTTTAAGGAAATAATCTTCGGATTAATGAGGAGGTAGTATATGAGTGAAAGGAAACTTTGTGATTGTTGTCATCAAGAATATGCAGTAGCAAATTTAAAAATTGGTGATCAAAAGTTAGCACTATGTGCAAATTGTTATGCAAATTACCAATATGAAAATGCATTTGAAAATATGTTTTCAACTTCATTCTTTGACAATTACTTTACTCCATTTTCTGACTTTTTCAATTCTTATGTGGAAAAGGAAAAAGCACCAAAATATACATTAAGATGTAAATGTGGTTGTACAGAAGAAGATATTTTAAATACAGGAAGATTTGGTTGTTCTGAATGTTATAAAACATTTAAGAATGTAGTAGATAGATATGTAAATGAGCTTGGTGGTAAGACCTATGCAGGTAAAGCTCCTGAGCACATAATAAAAAATGGAGTTACTCCACCATCTATTGAAGACCAAATTAAAGAGCTAGAAGCAAAATTAAATGAAGCTGTAAACAACAGACAATATGCACTTGCTGGAACTTATGATAAAAAGATCCAAGAGCTAAAAAGCAAGATAAATAAATAGGAGGGCGTTATGGATAATCAATATAAAAATACAGTTATATCTACACGTATAAGATTAGCTAGAAATATTAATAACCTACCATTTCCTAATAGACTTTCTAACCAGGAAGAAATATATAGCGTACTTGTTCGTGGAGTAGAAAAATCTTGTAAAGAAGTTTTTGGTTCACAGTATGATAGTTTTCAAATGAATTCTATCAACAACATAATAGCAAACGCTTTAGTTGAAAGACATTTAATTAGTAAGGATTTAAAAGAATCTGAATATGGATGGGCTTTTATCAATAAATCAGAAGATGTTTCTATTATGGTAAATGAGGAAGATCATATTCGTGTTCAAAGTATAGTAAATGGATTTAATCTTGAAGCTGCCTACAATACAGCTGCTAAAGTAGACAAAGCGTTAAAGAATAATTTGGATATAGCTTATGATGAAAAATTAGGATATTTAACTGCTTGCCCAACAAATCTTGGAAGTGCTATGAGAGCATCTGTAATGTTATTCTTACCAGGACTATCAAGACTTGGAACTATAGAAAATGTAATACTTCAATGCAAACAAGCTGGAATGACAATTAGAGGCTTATACGGCGAAGGCTCAAATGCAGATGGTTATATATATCAAGTATCTAATCAGGCAGCAGTAGCACTTAGCGAAGACGAAATTATAAAGAAGGTAAAAATTGTTGTTGAAAGTATTTGCAAAGCTGAAGATAAGGCAAGAGAAAGATTAAAAAATGAACAAAACTTTGAACTAAAAAATGAAATAATGATTTCTTATGGAATATTAAAATATTGCGTAAAGATTTCATCAAAGGAGGCAATGCAAAATTTAGCAATGGTTAAATTAGGTGTAGCCTTAGGATATATAGAAGAGGATATAGATACATTAAACAGATTAATTGTACTTATACAACCGGGTATGTTATGTTACATAGCAAAAAAAGAACTTGATCCACTAACTAGAGATATAGATAGGGCTAGTGTTATCAAGAATGGATTAAAATAGGAGGTAAAGAACTATGAACGGATACAGTAAAGAATTACAAAAAGTAATATTAAATGCGCAAGAATTAGCTAGAAAATCTGGCGGCTTAATGGGAACAGAGCAAGTTATTAGTGCGATGCTTAACACTGAAGAGTCAAAAGGTGGCCAATTATTAAGAAACTTTGGTGTAAATCCAAAGGAATATCAATCAATATCTATTAATATGGATCATGCAAGTGAAAGCTATAAGGCTTCTGCAAGAGTACAACAAGCATTGCAAGCTGCATGTAAAAGAGCAATATCTTTAAAAGCTGAATACCTATACTCAGATTTGTTATTATTTGAAATTTTGAAAGATACAAGCTCTTATGGTGTAAAAGCACTTATACAGTTAGGAACTAACCTAAATGCTGTATATTCATCACTTGCTAGTAAATTTTCACCAGAAAATAAATCGCTTGAGGATGAATTAATGGGTTTGTTTGGTAACCTTGATGATGACGATAATAATGAGGATATCTTAAGTCAAATATTTAATGAACCAGTTGATGACCAAGATTCTTCTTTTGGTGATACTGATAGTAAGAATAATGATAGTTCTTTAAAAGGACTAGAAAAGTTTGGTGTTGATTTAACAAGAAAAGCTCGTGAAGGTAAGCTAGACCCTGTTATTGGTAGAAAGAATGAGACAGATAGAATTATTCAAACTCTATCAAGAAAGACTAAAAATAACCCAGTACTAATTGGTGAACCAGGTGTAGGTAAGAGTGCTATCGTTGATGGACTTGCTCAAGCAATTGTTGCAGGCGATGTTCCTGAAATGTTAAAGGATAAGACTATATTCTCACTTGATTTAACTAGTATGCTTGCTGGTACAAAGTATAGAGGTGAGTTTGAAGAGAGAATCAAGAAAATGCTTGATGCTTTAAAACAAAATCCAAATGTAATCTTATTTATTGATGAGATTCATATGATAGTAGGTGCAGGTGAATCAGAAGGCGGTTCTATGGATGCTGCTAATATGTTAAAGCCACAATTAGCAAGAGGTGAAATTCAAACTATTGGTGCTACAACAATTACAGAATATAGAAAGTTTATTGAAAAGGACCCAGCACTTGAAAGAAGATTCCAACCAATTATGGTAGATCCACCATCAACAGAAGATGCTTTATGTATCTTAAAAGGTGTTAGAAAGAAATATGAAGATCACCATAAAGTAAAAATTACAGATGAGGCTTTAAAGGCTGCTGTTAACTTATCAGATAGATATATAACAGATAGATTCTTACCAGATAAAGCTCTTGACTTAATTGATGAGGCTGCAGCTGCTAAACACGTTGGTGCTTCAGTAATGCCAAAGGATATTAGTGAATATGAAGATAAGATTGCTAAGATTTCACTAGATATTAATGGTGCTGTTAGCCGTAGAGATTTCGCTAAGGCTGATCAACTTGAAAATGAACGTAAGAAAATGCAACAAGAATACAATAATCTAAAGGCTAAATGGAAGACCTCTAAGAGTAATGAAGATCTAGTTTTAACTGAAGAAGATATTGCTAAAGTTGTTTCTGCATGGACGAAAGTTCCAGTAGTTAAGTTGACTCAATCAGAAGCCGATGTATTACTAAATTTGGAGAATGTATTGAGAAAGAGAGTTGTTGGACAAGACGAAGCTGTTACTGCAGTTGCTAAAGCTGTAAGACGTGCAAGAGTAGGTATTAAGGATCCAAAGAGACCTATTGGTACATTTATATTCTTAGGACCTACAGGTGTTGGTAAGACAGAACTTTCAAAAGCATTAGCAGAAGCAATGTTTGGTGATGAAAACTCTATCATAAGAATAGATATGTCAGAATATATGGATGCTGCAAACGTTTCTAAACTAATTGGTTCAGCTCCAGGTTATGTAGGCTATGATGAGGGTGGACAACTTACTGAAAAGGTAAGAAGAAATCCATATTCAGTTGTACTATTTGATGAAATTGAAAAGGCTCATCCTGATGTATTTAATATCTTACTTCAAATACTAGATGATGGTAGATTAACAGACTCTCATGGTAGAACTATAAACTTTAAGAATACTATTATTATCTTGACATCAAATATTGGTGCTGGAGAAATTAAGAAAGGTTCTTTAGGCTTCGGTGATGCTAAATCTACAATTAGCTACGAGGAAATGAAGGAAAGAGAAATGGATGCTCTAAAGAGAACTCTAAAGCCAGAGTTTATTAACAGAATTGACGATATTATCGTATTTAGATCATTTGAAAAGGCTGATATGAATAGTATTGCTAAATTGATGGGTAATAACTTAATCAATAGATTAAAAGAACGTAACTTAACTGTTGAGATAACAGATGCAGCATACGATGTTATTATTGAAAAAGGCTTTAACTCAGAATATGGTGCAAGACCTTTAAAGAGAGCACTTCAATCTATGGTTGAGGATGAACTTGCAACAAAGATGTTAAAGAATGAGTTTGGTCTTGGTGATACAGTTGTTGTTGACGCAAAAGATGGCGCTTTAACCTTTGCAAAAAAGGAAGTAAAGAAAGAAGAATCTAGTGGCGATGCTCCTTCAGATAACAAGAGCGAATAATAAAATAAGGGTGCCTATTAAAGTTGATTTTGCATCTTTTAATAGGTACCTAAAAATGATATAATCTAGTTGAGTTAGAAATAAACTATAGGAGGAAACTATTATGCGTATAGAAATTATTTCAAAAAGTTACAAAAAAGGGGAAAAGCTAGATGGCATCATTAAAGATAAACTATCCAAACTAGATAGATATTTTGAAGATGAACCTAGTGTAAAGGTATCTTTAAAGCAAATTGGCAAAGAAGGTACTAAGACTGTAAAGTATGGAATGGAAATAACCATTTTCTTCGGAAGTAATTTTGTTAGAAGTGAAGTTATTTCGGATAACATGTACAAAAATATAGATTTGGCTTTACCTAAACTTGAAGGTCAAATTAGAAAGTATAAGACACAACTAGACAAATTAAAGAAAGAAGCTTTTGATGAATCTGCATTATATGCTTCAACTATTCCAGAGGAAAAACAACTAGTTAGAACTAAAACAATACATCTAAATTCTATTTCAACAAAAGAGGCAATTGAAAAGATGGCAATGACTGATCACGATTTCTATGTTTACATGGATGAAGCATCAGGAATGGTAAGTATTGTTTATAATAGAGAAGATGGTGAAGTAGGTAGAATTGAACTAGTTTACTAAAATCTAAAAAAAAATATTTGGATCCTAGCCAAGAAATTGACTAGGATTTTTTATTTTTTATTTTATATATGTTATAATAAGCACTATGAAGAAGCGAATTATGGTAAGTTTAATTGTTTTACTAGTTGTAGCATTTGCTACAATTATGGCTTCTTGTTCAGTTGAGCAGTCGCTTGATTATAACGATTCGATTGATTCAATATATGGCGATTCGTTTTCTATTGTGTCAAGCAGTGATGCACCAAGTGATGCAATTGAATATGCAAATGTGCCTCGTGTTACGAAAAAAATAATTGTAGATAATAGAATAACGGGAGTGCACTCACTTGGTTTATATATTCCAAAAGGGGAAACAATAAAAGTTACTATTGATGCAAATCAAGTAGGAAAGGGTCATAAAATTTTAGGTAATGATAATATGTTTTCCTCATCTGGTGTTTTACCATTCTCGGTTAGTTTAAATGATGTAACAACTGAAATTGAAAGAACATCAAATTATGGCGGTGAGATAGAGCTTTTTGTGTCAGAAAGTGTGTCAACTAGTTTTTGTATAACAATTGAAGGAGCGGTTGAAAGCTCTTTTTATAGATATGGAATAGATAGCAAGGAAAGTATAAATAGCGTTGGAGAGTATACTGTTTTAGATGCTACTAATGTTAGATTATATTTCCCTATAACATATAACGAGAAAATAAATGACGTTTCAAATACAATGCTTTGGTGGAGAATGGCACTTGTTTCAATGGATAAATTATTTAATTTGTCGTTTTTTAATAATGATAATTCGCCATTAAAGATATACTTTAAAGACCTTGTATTAAATCCAAGCTATGATGTGGAAGAAAATAAAATTTATTTGCCTGTATCTTATATTGAAGAGGCTGTAAATTATGACAATTTAATATCTGGAAATAATGGCACAATCTTAGAAGTTTTAAAAGTTATTGTTCAAGAAAAAGAAGAAAAGACGCAATGTTTTGAAAACTCTATTTTAAAAGATTCTATATCTAGTATAGTTTCTTCTTTAACATATGCTAGTATGGTTGATTCATATTTATCTTTAGATATTGATGCTAACAAAATTTTACATGTAGAAAACATTGTTAAAGATGCTATTGATAAAACTTATAGTGATAAAAATGTGTCATTATTTATGAATATTTATTATGGTTTTGGAGAAGAACAAACATACTCTTGTTTAGGAGCAAGCAAAACCTGTTTAGATTTAAGTGAAGTTTTAAATGAAGCTACAAGAATTTTAAATACTGATTTTACATCTTTAGCCTCAGCTTATGATATTTCTTATACAGTGTCAGATAACACCTTAAACAAATTTTATTTAGTTTCATCAAGTTTAGTATCAGGTGGAACTTTATTTGAAAATCAAACTGGACTTCATGTTGAGATAGGTGAAACCACAACGTTTAATTTTAATGAAAGCATAGTAGGAGATGGCTGGGAAGTTTCTGATTTAAAGGGAACTGCAGGTCTTTGGAATAAGGTTTCTAATGGAGTTTATTCATATACTCCAGATTCTAAGAACTTACAAGATAATTTCACATTAGTATTAAAAAATGGAGATAGTGAAGTTTATTTAAAAAACAATATAACTGTAGATATTGCAGTTTGCTCGACGATAATTTATGAAGATGTGTCTTTTACATCACTTGAGGATGCAACCAAGCATTATAAAGATTCTACTCCAACAAAAAGCGAGTCCATCCTTTATGCTCAAGTTGAGAAAGAAGATACTATTGATGATACAAAAAAGAGCTTTGTGGTAACAAATGGTTGTATAGAAGTGCCTAAGGATGGTTATTATACGATTTATTTAAAGAGCGCGGGACTATGTTCTGTAGATTTTGGTGTTAAGGAATACTATACAACTATCTTAAGTAATATTTTAACAGTGCCTGCATATACATCAGAACTTTCTTATAGAGTAAAGTTGCAGACAGGTTATACATACTATTTTACAATTTATAATCTTGCAAACAAGGGTGTAGGATATGCTTCTCTTGGAATTAAAATGGATGATTGGGAAAATATTGAAGATATAGGTGTTGATTATCTAATATATCCAAAATTAAGTAGAAGTCAAATAGTAGAATTTTCAGTTCCTCAAAAGGAAGTAGAGACACTTACAACTCAAGGCGAAACTTATAATGATGTTGTTGTTTCAAGTATGAAAATTAATGACAATGAATATAGCTTTAAAGATAGCGTTGATGGTACCTCAAATAAAGATACAATATTAAAAGTTACACTTAATGATACTAGCAGAATAAATTACATAAATATAGATGTTGAGTCTATGGAAGGCGTTAGCATGTATGTTATGTATGATAGTGGACTTAAGTATGGCGAAACTATAACGCTAAAAAATGGTGAGAATATAATTGAGGGTAAAGAAATTAGAGCATCGCTTATAATGTTCTATTTTAGAGGGGAGAAGGACTATAAGGTATGTGTAGATAATATTAGGATATCTTATAAGTTAGAAAAGATGTCTATAATCCCATCTTCAAGTACCGAGATAGAATTTATAGGTGAGTGGTATACAGACTATTCATACATTGGAATAAATGGAACGCTTGTCGTTTCAAAAGCTGAGGGAGCAACATTCTCATACTCATTTAACGGAAATAGAGTTGCGCTTTATGCGGTAAATGGACCAGAATTTGGATCAGCTACAGTTTATATAGATGATAAAGAAGTTGAAACAATATCTTTCTATAGCGACAAGATAGAGTGTGCTCAACTTGTATTTAGTAAAGACCTTAGTGATGGAGATCATACAATAAAGATAATTTCAGATAGCGAAACTCCAATTAACTTTGATTACATTGCTGTATCTAAACTTGGTGAAACCAAAAATGATATAGACTATTCTAAGATTTGGTACATGGCAACTATAATTCCAGGTATTATAATAATAGCAGGTATTGTATTTATAGCTTTAGATATAAGGGCAAAAAAGTTAAAGAAAAAAGAATCTCAACAATAGTATAATAAGACAAATAATTTCTATTTTAGCAGTCTAAACAAAAGAGTGCTAAAATTTTTCATTTTTTTATTCAAAAAGTGTTGACATTGAAAAATGGGGTGTTATAATAGATTTAGCAATTGAAAGACGAGAGTGCCAAAATTGTTAAAGAAGGTAATAAAATGAGTGAAGAAAAATTATCTGATAGAAAGAAAAAAATACTAACAGCTTTAGTAGATAGTTATATTAGTGAAGCTGAACCTATTTCTTCTTCCACAATTCAAGAAAAATATCTTCCAGATGTATCTTCAGCAACGATTAGATCTGAACTTGCAACACTAGAAGATATGGGTTATTTAACTCAACCACATACATCATCAGGAAGAATTCCATCTTCTAAAGCATATAAATATTATGTTCAAAATATAATGGAAATATCTGATGATGAGTTAAATCAAGTTAGAGATATGTTTGAAACAAAGTTTTCATCATTGCAAGAAATTGTAGATAATGGAGCAAAAATTGTTTCAGATATAACAAACTACACATCATTACTTATGATTTCGTCTACAGATAATATTGTTATTAACGATGTTAAACTTGTAGATATGTATGATGGTTCAGCACTAGTTTTGATTGTTACAAACAATGGAACAATTAAAAACAAGGAAATTAAAATACCTGAAAATACTATGCAAAACTATATTGAAGTTGCAAATAATCTATTATATAGAACATTTGCTGGTAAAAAACTTGTAGAAGTAGTTCATTCACATAATATGATTGATCCACAATTACAAGAATTCAAATTAGTTTTTGATGAAGTATTTAATATGATTGTAAGCTACAAAAAGGCTAGAGAAAATCAAGTATTAGTTGAAGGAAAAGATAAAATCTTTAATTATCCAGAATACAACGATATTAATAATGTTAAAAACTTTATAAGTATTGTTGATGATAATAAAAAACTTCATGAAATAGTTGACGATAAAAACGGCTCAATTGAAGTTTCCGTTAAAATCGGTAAAGATGATGATGAAAAACTTCAAGATATGGCTGTCGTAAGTGCTAAATATAAAATGAAAGGCGAAGAAGTAGGACAAATTGGTGTAATAGGACCTCAAAGAATGAATTACAAAAAAGTAATTGCTGTTCTAAAGGAAATAGGCAAGTTGTTCGAAAGCCAAGATTAAGGAGAAAGTATGGCAAAGAAAAAAAAAGATGAAAAGATGGATGAACAAGCTGAAAGTTTTGAGTATGTAGGCGAAAAAACTGAAGCAAAGAAATCTGCATCTGATGAAAAATATGATACATTGTATAACCAATTCGTTAGATTGCAAGCTGATTTTGACAACTACAAAAAAAGAAATGCGTCTTTAGGAACTTCAATGTATAACGATGGGGTTAATGATGCAATCATAGCAATTTTGCCAACTATTGATTCTATTGATATGGCAATTAATGCTCAAGTAGATGAAAATAACAAAAAAGGAATAGAACTAGTAAAGAAAGCTTTTATGGATGTTCTTGTTAAATTCAATGTTGAAGAAATTAAAGCTTTAGGTGAGGAATTCAATCCAAATCTACATGAAGCTGTAATGAACAAAGATGATCCAGAAAATGCAGGTAAAGTAATTCAAGTGTTTAGAACCGGTTACAAACGTGGAGATAAAGTCTTAAGACACTCTATGTGCGTAGTTGGACAATAATATAAAGAAATAAATTTTTAAAGGAGATAAAGAATATGAGTAAAATTATTGGTATTGACTTAGGTACAACAAACTCTTGCGTAGCTATTATGGAAGGTGGCGATGCTACAGTTATAGCAAACTCTGAGGGTGGAAGAACAACTCCATCAGTTGTAGGTTTTGCTAAAGATGGTGAAAGACTTGTAGGTCAAGTAGCTAAAAGACAAGCAGTAGCTAATGCTTCAAGAACAATTAGCTCAATCAAGAGACATATGGGTGAAGATTATAAGGTTAAGATTGATGACAAATCTTATAGTCCACAAGAAATTTCAGCTATGATTCTAACAAAATTAAAACAAGATGCTGAAAGTTATTTAGGAGAAAAGGTAACTCAAGCTGTTATTACAGTTCCTGCTTACTTTAGTGATAGCCAAAGACAAGCTACAAAAGATGCTGGTAAGATTGCAGGTCTTGAAGTTTTAAGAATTATTAACGAACCTACAGCAGCAGCTCTTGCTTATGGCCTAGATAAAGGTGAAAACAAAGGACAAAAGATCTTAATTTACGACTTAGGTGGTGGTACATTCGATGTATCAATCCTTGAGATTGAAGATGGCGTATTTGAAGTTCTATCTACAAATGGTGATACACACTTAGGTGGTGATGACTTTGATAATATAATTATTAAGTACATCCTTGATGAATTTAAGAAAGCAGAAGGTATTGATCTATCTACAGATAAAGCTACAATGCAAAGAATTAAGGAAGCTGCAGAAAAAGCAAAGATCGATCTATCTGGCGTAACAAGTACAAATATTAATCTTCCTTATATTACAATGACAGCTGATGGTCCAAAACACATCGATATGAACTTAACAAGAGCTAAGTTTGATGCATTAACAGCAGACCTTGTAAATAAGACATTAATTCCTCTAAAGAAAGCTTTAGCTGATGCTAACTTAACAGCAAACGACTTATCTAAGGTTATCTTAGTTGGTGGTTCAACAAGAATCCCAGCTGTTGTAGACGCTGTAAGAAAAGCTACAGGTAAGGAACCATTTAAGGGTATTAACCCAGATGAATGCGTAGCATTAGGTGCTGCTATTCAAGGTGGTGTACTTGCAGGCGATGTTAAAGATGTATTATTACTTGATGTAACTCCACTATCTCTTGGTATTGAAACAATGGGTGGTGTATTTACAAAATTAATTGATAGAAATACAACAATTCCTACACAAAAGTCACAAGTATTCTCAACAGCTGCAGATAACCAAACAGCAGTAGATATTAGAGTATTACAAGGTGAAAGACCAATGGCTAATGATAATAAGGAATTAGGTAGATTCCAACTAGATGGTATCGCTCCAGCTCCTCGTGGAATTCCACAAATTGAAGTTACTTTCGATATCGATGCTAATGGTATTGTTAATGTTACTGCTATCGATAAAGGTACAGGTAAGAAACAATCTGTAACAATTACATCTTCAACTAACCTTTCTGAAGATGAAATCGATAAGGCTGTAAAAGAAGCTGAAAAGTATGCTGAAGAAGATAAGAAACGTAAGGAATTTGTTGATGCAAAGAATGATGCTGATCAAATGATTTTCGCAACAGAAAAAGCTATTAGCGAAGCAGGAGATAAGATTTCTGAAGAAGATAAGAAGACTTTAACAGAAGCTGTGGAGAAGGCTAAGAAAGATTTACAAGAAGCAAAAGATGCTGAAAAGACAAGAGCTATCATTGATGAAATGACAAAAGCAAATGCTCCAATCTTTACAAAGTTATATCAAGCAGCTCAAGAAAGTGCTAATGCTCAACAAGCAGCAGATGGAGCAGCACAAAATAATGCTGGAACAAATCCAGATGATATCATTATCGATAATGGTGATGATTCAAATAATAAATAGTCATATAATAAAACTCCATTATATATTATAGCAATCAAGGAATCTCTATATGAGGTTCCAAGATTGTCTTAGAAAAAGGAATACTATGGATAAAGATTTATACGAAGTTCTTGGCGTTAATAAAAATGCCACGGATGATGAAATAAAAAAATCATATAGAAAACTAGCAATGAAATATCACCCAGATAGATTTGCTTCTGCTACCGATGCTGAAAAGAAGGATGCTGAAAACAAATTTAAGGAAATAAATCATGCTTATGAAGTTCTATCAGATCCACAAAAGAAGTCAAATTACGACCAATACGGAAGTGAAGATGGACCTCAAGGATTTGGGGGCTTTAGCGGTGGCGCTGGTGGTAGTGGCTTTGGTGGTTTTGAAGATATATTTAGCTCTATATTTGATGGCTTTGGAGGTGGAAGAAGTTCAAATAGAAATAATGCTCCACAACAAGGTGCAGATATTCAAACAAGAATAGATATAACACTTGAAGAAGCTTATCAAGGTATTGATAAGATGTTTGAGTATTATAGGGATACAACATGTCAAGACTGTAAGGGTACAGGTGCTAAGGCCGGAACTTCAATGGAAACATGTCAATATTGTAAAGGTACAGGTGTACTTCGTAAAGTTCAAAATACAATATTTGGACAACAAGTTGTTCAAACAGTATGTTCTCATTGTGGTGGTAAAGGTAAGTCAATTAAGGAAAAGTGTCCAACTTGTCGTGGCACAGGTACAATTAGGGTTAAAGAAGTTAAGAAGTTCCATATACCAGCAGGTGTAGATACAGGAAATAATATGACAGTTAGACATGAAGGCCATTGTGGTAAAAATGGTGGTCCAAATGGTAACTTGGTTATAAGTATTTATGTAAAGGAATCAGACCAATTTAAGAGAGTAGGAAATGACCTTTATATGGATGTACCTTTATCTTTCTACAATGCTGCATGTGGTTGCGAACTTGAGATTAATACTCTAAAAGGTTTAACCAAAACTAAAATACCAGAAGGAACTCAATCTGGAACAAAAATTAGACTTAGAGGATACGGCATGAAAGTTCTTCAAAGAGAGGAATATGGCGATCTATATGTAACAATTAAAGTAGAAACTCCAAAGGGTCTAAATGCAAAGCAAAAGAGTTTATTAAAGGAATTTTCTGACTCTCTAGGTGAAACTCAAAATCCTTCGATTAAGAGATTTAGTGAGAGAATGAAAGACTATTTTAATGAACTAAAGAAAAAAGCAAAGGAATAAATAAAAAAAATAATTTAAAGTGCTTTACAACTATATTTTTTTTTGGTATATTAAATAAGCACTTTTAAGTGGAAGCATAGCTCAGCTGGGAGAGCATCTGCCTTACAAGCAGAGGGTCATAGGTTCGATCCCTATTGTTTCCACCATAGTGATGCGGGAGTGGCTCAGTGGTAGAGCGTCGCCTTGCCAAGGCGAATGTCGCGAGTCCGAATCTCGTCTCCCGCTCCACTAGATGTAATAGAGTGGCACCTTGGCCAAGCGGTAAGGCAAAGCTCTGCAAAAGCTTTATTCCCCAGTCCGAATCTGGGAGGTGCCTCCAAAGCATCTAAATTAAATTGACGTTTGCGAGTATGGCGGAATAGGCAGACGCGAGGGACTTAAAATCCCTTGATCTAACAGTCGTGGTGGTTCAAATCCACTTACTCGCACCAATAAAACGAATTCATTTGAGTTCGTTTTATTTTTTTTGTTATAAATAGTGTATATCGTATTCGTCAAAATTTTACATAGTCACAAAAGAAATATTTGATACCACAATTTTCCTCCAATAAGGGAATTTACCCCCTTGATTTTTTTGTGATTTAAAAAATATCGGTCAAAAATTTGTCAAAATATCGGTCAGTTTTAATTAAAAATATCGGTCAATTTTCATAAGAAATTTGGGTCAGTTATAACGGAAAATATGGGTCAATTATACAATGACAATGGGTATTTATTTTCTTTGTTTATCATAGTAGATGCACATTTTTTTTAGTTTCACTTATTTTATAGAATTGACTATATACTTCATTAAATGGTAATATACATAATGTATATTAAGCAAGAAGAGGCATTTTATGTTAAAACTAAAGAAAAGTTTCTATTTATTTACCGCATTATGTTTATCAATTATAGTCATGTCATTTACTCTTACATTTGTAAATACAAACGTTAATGCAGAAGAAACAACTGTTAGTGTTAGTTTTGATATGTCATCTTGCACAAATTTTGAATATATTGGTTATAATGACCCAGTTAACGGGGATGTTGTTTTAGATAGCAACCCAACTATTTTTAATAATTCTCTTGAAATACAAATAAGTAATATCACTGGTAATAGGAACGCATATACTCCAATTATAAAAAATCAAAAGTTTGAAGGGTGGTACTTAGAAAATACATTCACAACACAGATTTATGATGGAGATGGAGTTATACTAAATTTTACATATGACTCTTCAATGGGTACAGAGTTAACTTTATATCCAAAATTTACTGACATGAGTAGTAAATCATTAACCATAACATTTGATCTACATGAAGATGGGGACGATACAAAAGAAGAAATTCCTTTTGATAACATAACTACCGGAAATACTACTACATTAAGTTTTAATGAACCTTTTAGTAATGCATTACCAATAGCCACATCAAGTAGTTATACACCACCTACAGGTTATGAATTTTATGGCTGGCAAGTTAAGGAATATAATAACAGTGTTTTAACAGTTTCTACATTAAAAGATAATGAAATTTATGGTGATGTAATTACTGATTCAAGTGAAAATGAAATTTTATCAATAAATGTAAGCCCAGTAACAAAAGTAAGAATGTTTACAATTTCTAAAGTAGATGAAAGTGGTAATTCTCTTGGCTTGACGTATGTTGATTATAATTCTACAGTCGATGTAGGTTCTGAACCAACTAAAGCCGGATATAATAGATTGGGTTGGTATTTAGGCGATGGTACAAAATTTGCTGATGAAAATGGCAATATGCTTACAAGTTGGACTTATCTTGAAAATAAAACCATTATTGCAAAATATGAAGCCATAGAATATACAGTAACTTATAATGCAAATGGCGGCACTACAACAAATACAAGCATAGATATTCCTTTTAATACACAAGCTGGTTTTCAATTAGAAGTTCCAACATATGAGCATTATACTTTTGATGGTTGGTATGATGATACTAATAATACTCAAATTACAGGAAGTGATGGAAAAACTCTTGAAACATTTAAATATCAAGAGGCTATAACTATTACTGCTCATTGGACAGCAATTCCTAAATATACAATCTCTTATGATGGTTTAACTGATACTGTTGAAGTATATTACAATTCAAGAGTAACACTTGCAACGATTACGCCAGATGAGCACAAAGAATTTTTAGGCTGGTATTATGAAGATACTCAAGTCTCTGATGAAAATGGTAATATGATTGTAGATTATACATGGAGTGAAAATATTACACTTACTGCAAAACAGGACTGGAAAAGATATACAATTACTTATAGAGATTTAGATGATAGTGATCCAAATAAAACCCAAACTGTAAAATATGGTGAAAAAGCACAATTATATCAAGGTTATACGGGAACTGATGCAAATAGCGAATTTGCGGGTTGGATGTATGATGGAAATTTGATTACCGACAATGACTGTTTAATGTTAAAGCCTTATACATATGAAAAAGATATTAATGTATTTGCATATATGACAAATAAAACTTATACGATATCTTTTAAAGACAGAGAAGAGACTGTTCAAGTTGTATATAGTGAGTCTTCATTAAAGGATTCTACAGCTACTGTTCCTAAGGCTGAAAAGTTAGGTTATGATTTTAAATATTGGTATTTAGACGATGAGAGCACTCCTATAATCAAAGATGGTGTTTTGCAATGCACATGGTATTGGGGGGATAAAACTTTAAATCCTTATTTTGAAGCAGCAATATTTGTTGTTACTTATAAAACTGAAAGTGATATGACTATTGCAAATACTTCAAAAAATGTTGTGTATAAAACAAGTAATATCACATTTGATGTGCCAACAAAGACTGGTTATAACTTTACAGGTTGGTCTTATAATAGTGTTGTCATAACAGATGAAAATGGCGTTATGACTTCATCTTTTGAATATGCAGAAAATATTGAAATAACTGCAAATTGGCAAGCAAAGACTTATACAATTATTTTAAATCTTGGAATGGCTGAAAATCTTGGTGGAACAATAAGTAGTAAAGAGATAACATTAACTTATGGACAAAGTTATAGTATAGAAGTTCCAATTTGGGATGGCCATGTATTTAGATATTGGTATAATCCAGCGGCAAGTGGAAGTGGTGAACTTACAAATAGTGATGGTGAGTCTATATCTAATTGGGATGTTGATAATGATAACCATACTATTTTTGCTGCATGGGGAGAATTAAAGATAACTTTAAATAAGCAAGAAGTATATTTGTCTGATTATATTGGAAAAACATATAAATTAAGTGCGACAATTAATCCTGAAAATTATACAACAGCAACATGGACAAGTTCTAATACGGACGTTTGTACTGTAGATAATGAAGGTAATGTTAGAATATTGGCTTTAGGCAAAGCCACAATTATTGCAACTACACAAAGAGGAGCTGTATCTGCTACATGTAAAATAGTATCAGCATCATTTGCCATTTCTGAAACTTCTGATATGCTTCTTTATATATCTATAAATGGAGAAGAACAAAATAAGGCTATTTTATGTAAAGCAAATACAACTATTCGTACACTTGAAGGAAAAATAAAAGAAAATCTAAGTGATGTTATAGGTGATAGAGTAACATTTATACGTGATGAAAATGGAAATAAAATATCTGGTGATGACTTAGATAAAACGGCTATTAATTGTTATCATGATGATGGAATGGTTTACATTAATTTAGGATATAAGATTGAAAAGGATCCAAATAGACCATCATTCTTGCATTTAAAAATTATACAAAATGATACTCATCAACAAGAATCTGATTATGAATATGGTCAAAAGATAAATGTTTTAGATATAAGTTCAACAAATAGTAGCTATACTGCAGGACTAATATCTGTAAAAGAATCTAATGGAAATAGAACACTAGATGTTCAACAATCAGATGGTTCATTTATTGTGAAAAATTTTGATGTAACTGTTTATGTATCTATATCTAAAATTGCAGTTAATAACACAGATGTTGAAGCACAAATAACAGCCACAGGTGATTTTGATGCTTTAACAATTATTGAAATTAAAAAAGTTAATAGTGAAAATGAATATTTAGTTATAGAAAATGAGCAAGAACTAGTTTTAAACTATAATATTGATATCTATAATAGTGCAACAAAAGAAGAATTTACTGGAACATATACAGTAAAGATGGCTATACCTAATGAGTTAAAAGGAAGAGATGGCGTTGCTGTTATGTATGTAGATAATAGTGGTAAAACAATATATAATGACCAAATAACATTTAAGGATGGTTATATGTCATTTGATGTAAGCTCACTTGGCACAATTACATTTGTAGCAAATCAACATGATAAGGAAACAAATTTAACTTGGCTTATAATTTTACTATTATTCTTAGACGTTCTAGGTGGTATGCTTGTTGTAATAACTGGTGTTGATTTCTATGATATTTCATCAAAAAACAAGAAAGTTACAGCGAACTCTGTAGTTTTAGGACCACTTGTAATGTTAGGTGCTGCACTTATTAATTCACAAATAATAGGTATTGTAGTGCTAACATTTATATTAGGTATAGAAATTGCAGCACTTATTTGGATGAATCAAAAAATTAAAGAAATTAAATCAATAAATAAAGATAAAGAAGAGATAACTTCAAGAAGAAATAAAATAGAAGATAAAGCTACATTCTAGTAGTAAAAGGAGAAAATATGTCTTACGCAGATAGAGTTTTTGTACAAAACATGAAGGATATAATGGAAAATGGCGTTTCAGATGAAAATTTACCTGTACGTCCAAAGTGGTCAGATGGAACACCAGCACATACTATAAAGAAATTTTGTATTGTTAATAGATATGACTTACAAAAAGAAGTTCCAATTTTAACAATAAGAAAAACAGCATTTAAAAATGCGATAGATGAAATTCTTTGGATTTGGCAAAAGAAATCAAATAGAGTTGCAGATTTACATTCTCATATTTGGGATCAATGGGTTGGAGAAGATGGAACTATAGGAAAAGCTTATGGTTACCAACTTGGAGTAAAACATCAATACAAAGAGGGTATGTTTGATCAAGTAGATAGAGTATTATATGATTTAAAAAATAATCCAAACTCTAGAAGAATTATGACTAATATTTATACATTCCAAGATCTTCATGAAATGAATTTATATCCTTGCGCTTATTCAATGACTTTTAATGTTTCTGGTAATGTATTAAATGGAATATTAAATCAAAGATCAAATGATATGTTAACCGCAAACAACTGGAACGTATTTCAATACAGTGTTTTACTTATGATGTTTGCTCAAGTAAGTGGTCTTGTTCCAGGAGAACTTGTACATGTTATAGCAGATGCTCATATTTATGATAGACATATTCCAATTGTTAAGAAAATTATAGAAAATCCACAATATGATGCACCAAAATTAATTATAAATCCAGATGTTAAAAACTTTTATGATTTTAAATTAGAGGATTTCCAACTTGTAGATTATAAATATAATGAACTTGGTGAAAAAATTCCAGTAGCAGAATAGGAGAAAAATTATGAAGGCAATAGTAGCGGTAGATAGAAATTGGGGCATTGGTAAAAATAATGGATTATTATTCCATTTAAAAAAAGATATGAAATTCTTTAAAGAAAAAACAACAGGAAATGTAGTTGTTATGGGAGGAAATACATTACTTTCACTTCCAAATGAAAAACCTCTTCCAAATAGAACAAATATTGTTTTATCTGATGTTTTTTATAGAGATGATGTAATTATGGCTCAATCGTTAAAAGAGCTTTTAAATATTTTAAAAAATTATGATACAGATACTGTATACGTAATGGGTGGAGCTATGATGTATAGAACTATGCTTCCATATTGCGATACAGTTTATGTTACAAAAGTTGATGCAGATGGCGAGGCTCAAGTTTTCTATGAAAATCTAGATAAACTTCCAAATTGGGAATGTATAGAAGAAAGCGAACCTGAGGAAGATAATGGATATTCAATTAAGTTTACAACTTATAAGAATAAGACACCAAAATCATTAAATGAATAAAATTAGAGAGGGAAAACCTCTCTTTATTTATGGTAGCAACTTTAGTAATTTCAATAATAACTTGTTTAACTATGATAGGCTTTATAATTTTAAAGCCTTCATTTACTATAAAAAGAGTTTCTATAGGTTCATATTGGGTTGTAAGCTTAATAGGAGCATTAATTTTAATACTTACATCACTTGTTCCTTTAGATAATGTTGTTAGTGCTATATTTGCCCATAGTGCAATAAATCCTATAAAAATATTGGTTATATTTATAACCATTACAATAATATCTGTATTTTTGGATGAGGTAGGCTTTTTTAAACTTGCAGCTTCATTTGCTTTAAAAAAAGCCGGGAATAATCAAATAAAACTATTCATTATTTTATATTTAGTAATATCATTTTTAACTATATTTACCTCAAATGATATTATTATTTTAACTTTTACTCCTTTTATTTGTTTGTTTTCTAAAAGAGCTAAAATAGATCCACTGCCTTATCTTATATTAGAGTTTGT
Organism: uncultured Christensenella sp.; assembly: GCA_964478025.1. Taxonomy (GTDB): domain Bacteria; phylum Bacillota; class Clostridia; order Christensenellales; family UBA3700; genus UBA3700. The sequence continues at coordinate 38,976 of CAYZGK010000002.1, read as the reverse complement.
TGCTGCAAATACATGGAGTATGTTTTTAATTATAGGTAATCCTACAAACATTTATTTAGCAACTTCCTTGAATATAGAATTTTTTGATTATATAAAGACAATGTTTTTGCCAACTATTTTTGCAGGTGTAACTTCATTTTTATTACTATTTGCAATTTTCTATAAAAAATTAAAGGTAAAAATTGAAAATGTAGAAGTAGAGAATGTTGTAATTGAAGAAAAGTTTTTACTATATTTTGGAGTAGCAATTTTAATAATATGTATTATAGGGCTTTCTATTGCGAATTATATAAATATTGAAATGTGGATGGTTTCACTTCCTTGCGCGGTTGTTTTAATATTAACAGCACTTGTATATAGACTTATAAAGAAAGAAAAGCCAGTTTTAGTTATAAAGAGTTTAAAAAGAGCACCTTGGGAACTTATACCCTTTGTTCTTTCTATGTTTGTAATTGTACAAGCACTAAATTATAACGGAATTACAGAGAAAATTTATGAGTTTTTAAACAAAGGAAACGAAGTGTGGGTATATGGAATAAGTTCAACTTTAATGTGTAATATATTAAATAATATTCCAATGAGTGTACTGTTTTCTTCTATTCTAGAAAAAGGTGTAACTCATAGTGCTGTATTTGCAACAATAATTGGTTCGAATTTAGGTGCATTTTTAACACCAATTGGAGCTCTTGCAGGAATTATGTGGTCAAATATATTAAAAAAATATGAAGTTAATTATAGCTTCTTAGATTTTATAAAATATGGAATAATTATTTGTATTCCAACAACTTTAATGTCGCTTTTAGGTTTAAGTATAATAGTTTAGTAATATAATTAAGTTGGTTGTAAAAGATGAATCTGCTTTTACAGTGACATTTACAGTGACATTTACAGTGACCTTACAAATAATATGTTTGAGAAAAGAAGAGCGAAAAGAGACTTCTTTATTCGATATAAAAGCGTATAATGAAGCGATTGTTAACGCTGTGTTGCATAATAAATGGTTGACATTAAATGGCCCTCAAATTTCTATATTTACTGATAGAATTGAAATATTATCACATGGTGGACTAGCTTTTAATCAAGATATAGAAGGATTTTATAATGGCGCAAGTATACCGGTAAATGAGATTCTTGCATCTATATTTTTACAATTAAGAATTAGTGAACGTTCTGGACGTGGTGTTCCTAAAATCATTGGTAAGTATGGTAAGGAATCTATAAAAATAGAAAAGAATAGAATCATTGTAACAATCCCATTTAATAAGATAAATGTAAATTCATTTGAAATAGTAGACAATAAAGTAAACAAAAAAGTATACCAAAAACTTAATAAATCTCAAGATATAATTGTAGCTGCAATTAGAAACAATCCAAATATTACAATTAATCAATTAATGATTGAATCAAATTTGTCTGAACAGGGTGTTAAGAAAAATTTAAAATTATTAAAAGAAAGAAATATTATTGATCGTATTGGCGCAAAAAAAGGTGGTTACTGGAAAGTAAATGATTAATTTTGCGTTATAATGTAAATAATTGCAATGTTTTGCACCTACTTGCATAGTTTCACCTAATATGTATGCGCAAGAAAATGTATTAGACTTGTTTCTTATATAATTCAAATCTCTAGCATTGCGGATTATTTAATTTAATAGTATAATAAGAGCAAAATTTGAGGTCGCAAGTTTCGATCACAATACTTTATATAGGAGTGCTTAATAATGGAAGAAAAAGGAATACCTTATAGAACTTATTTAACAGAAGATGAATTGCCTAGAAAATGGTACAATTTAAGAGCAGATATGCAACAAAAACCAGATCCGCTTTTAAATCCTGCTACAGGAAAACCATTAACAGAAGAAGAATTATATCCCATTTTTTGTAAAGAGCTTGCACATCAAGAATTAGATGATAATACCGCATACGTAGATATTCCAGATGAAATCATGGAGATTTATAAGCAGTATAGACCAGCCCCTCTTTGTCGTGCATATAATCTTGAAAAAGCTTTAGGAACTCCAGCTAAGATATATTATAAATTTGAAGGAAATAATACATCAGGAAGTCATAAATTAAATTCTGCTGTACCTCAAGTTTATTATGCAAAAAAACAAGGATTAAAAGCTTTAACAACAGAAACAGGTGCAGGTCAGTGGGGGTCAGCTTTATCTGAGGCTTGTGCGTATTTTGAAATGCCTTTAACAGTTTTTATGGTTAAATGTTCTTATGAACAAAAGCCATTTAGAAAAACTCTTATGCAAACATTTGGAGCAAAGGTTATTCCTTCTCCATCTACAACTACAGAATGTGGTAGAAAAATATTAGCAAAAGATCCAGAGTGTACAGGTTCTTTAGGAACTGCTATATCAGAAGCTGTAGAGACAGCGGTATCTGATCCAAATCACGCAACTCGTTATGTATTAGGTTCTGTATTAAATCAAGTTTTATTGCATCAATCAATAATAGGATTAGAATCTTATACAGCTATGGAAAAATTAGGTGTATATCCTGATGTGGTTATAGGATGTGCCGGTGGTGGTTCTAATTTAGGAGGTTTAATTGCTCCATTTATGAGAGATAAATTATTAGGTAAAAAACCTAATACGGATTTTATTGCAGTAGAGCCTGCTTCTTGTCCTTCATTAACTCGTGGCGTTTATGCTTATGATTATTGTGATACGGGTATGATATGTCCACTTGCTAAAATGTATACACTAGGTTCTCAATTTATTCCATCAAAAAATCATGCTGGAGGTTTAAGATTCCATGGAATGTCACCAATAGTTTCAAAGTTATATCATGATGGATATATGAGAGCTGTATCTGTAGAACAAACAAAAGTTTTCGAAGCTGCCACTATGTTTGCAAGATATGAAACAATTTTGCCAGCTCCAGAAAGTTCACATGCAATTAGAGCAGCAATTGATGAAGCTTTAAAGTGTAAAGAAACGGGAGAGGCAAAAACAATATTATTTGGATTAACAGGTACAGGATTTTTCGATATGGTTGCTTATGATAAATATAACAAACATGAAATGAATGATGTAATTCCAACAGATGAAGAACTTGCAAGATATAGAGAAAATTTAAAAGGTCTTCCAGGAAACGAAAATTTATAATTTGAAATTATTAAAATGCTCCCAAAAATAGGGAGTATTTTTTTACTTATTATAAAAGATTATATCGTCTTGAATTAGCTTAATATCGCCATCTTTTGCTTCAATAACGCTAACTGAACAATTATAAGGAACATGTCCATGCCAAAAATTATGTTTATCCTTATATAAAAAATTAAGCATAGCACGCATAGCAAAACCATGTGTTCCTACAAGATAGTTATTATCATCATTTAATGAAATTAATTCTTTTATGAATTGTTGAGTTCTATTGCAAACTGAATAAACTGATTCTCCATTTGGAATTCCACTAAATTCAAAAGGATTTGTGAAAAATTGATTTACATCATTTATATTAATTTCAGCATTAGGTTCTTTAAATTTTTTACCTTGCCAATCGCCCATATCTACCTCAATTAATCTATTATCTAAAGTTATTGTGGTAGATGGATTATTATTTTCACTTAATATAGTTGAAATTGTTGTTTTTGCTCGTAAAAGTGGAGAGGAATAAGCCTTAGAAAAATTTATATCTTTTAAAGCCTTGCCAGTTATTTTTGCTAGATTTATACCATTTATGTTTAATGGTTCATCAGATAAACCTTGTAGTTTACCTTGTTTATTAGCATCTGTTTCTCCATGTCTTACGATATAAATTTTCATAGTATGATTATATATCAAAATGTATGAACTTAGATAATTATTTTGTTTGAAATAATTTTAAAATATTATATAATAAACAAGATAGAAAAAATAACAAGGAGATTTTTAAAATGCAATACACAAAAGATGTACAAAATATGTGCAAAGTTACTTGTGGCGCTTCACATGGATGTGCTCCTATTCCTGAAGAAGGAAAATGGGTATACTCAAGAGAAATCAAAGATATCAATGGTTTCACTCATGGTATCGGCTGGTGTGCTCCACAACAAGGTGCTTGTAAGATTTCTTTAAATGTTAAAAACGGCATTATTGAAGAAGCTTTAATTGAAACAATTGGTTGTTCAGGTATGACACACTCTGCTGCTATGGCAAGTGAAGCAATTGTTGGTAAGACAGTTTTAGAGGCTGTTAACACAGACTTAGTATGTGATGCTATCAATACTGCTATGAGAGAATTATTCTTACAAATAGTTTATGGTAGAACACAATCTGCTTTCTCTGAAAATGGTTTACCTATCGGTGCTGGTCTTGAAGACTTAGGAAAGGGATTACGTTCACAAGTTGGTACAATTTATTCTACAAAAGAAAAGGGACCAAGATATCTTGAACTAGCTGAAGGATATATTACATCTATCGGACTTGATGAAAATAATGAAATTTGTGGTTATCAATATCTATCATTAGGTAAGTTTACAGACTTCATGAAGAAGGGCTTAAAAGCTGAAGAAGCTCTTGAAAAGGCAAAAGGCCAATACGGAAGATACAATGATGCTGTTAAGTACATTGATCCACGTAAAGAATAATAAGGAGGAATATTAACTATGGCAATCACATTTGAAGGATACGAAAGACGTATTAACCAAATTAATAAAGCTTTAAACGAAGCTGGTATTTCTTCTATTGAAGAAGCAGAAAAAATAACAAAAGAAAAGGGATTAGATGTTTACCAAATGGTAAAGGATATCCAAACTATTTGTTTTGAAAACGCATGTTATGCATATATGGTAGGTGCTGCTATTGCTATTAAGAAAGGAGCAAAGACAGCAGAAGAAGCTGCAAAGTGGATTGGTGTAGGTTTACAATCATTCTGTATTCCTGGATCAGTTGCTGATGATAGAAAGGTAGGTTTAGGACATGGTAACTTAGGTGCTATGTTATTAAATGAAAATTCTAAATGTTTTGCTTTCTTAGCAGGACATGAATCATTTGCTGCTGCTGAAGGTGCTATCGGTATTGCTAAAACTGCAAACAAAGTTAGAAAAGAGCCATTAAGAGTTATTCTAAATGGTTTAGGAAAAGATGCAGCTAAGATTATTTCTAGAATTAACGGATTTACACATGTTGAAACATCTTTTGATTATGCAACAGGTAAAGTATCAATTGTTAAGGAAACAAAGTATGGTTCAAATCCAGATAGATTAGCTGTAAGATGCTATGGTGCAGATGATGTTAGAGAAGGTGTTGCAATCATGCACTTAGAAGGTGTTGATGTATCAATTACTGGTAACTCTACAAACCCAACAAGATTCCAACATCCAGTTGCTGGAACATACAAGAAAGAATGTATCGAAATGGGTAAGAAATACTTCTCAGTAGCTTCAGGTGGTGGTACAGGACGTACATTACACCCAGATAATATGGCTGCTGGTCCTGCTTCATATGGTATGACAGATACAATGGGACGTATGCACTCAGATGCTCAATTTGCTGGTTCATCATCAGTTCCTGCTCACGTAGAAATGATGGGATTAATCGGTATGGGTAACAACCCAATGGTTGGTGCTACAGTTGCTGTTGCAGTTGCTGTATCTCAAGCAATGAACAAATAAATTTAAATATAAATTTAGGATAGCTACTCTTAATGGGTAGCTATTTTTTTATGTATTTTACATAGATTTTTAATTTTCCTATTAAAAAGAGTATTTGTTTTTGCTAAAATAAAAAACGTGGAGGATTTATTGTATGGCAGATTTATCAAAATTAATTGAGAATAAAAATGAATCGGCAAAATTTATGATGGATGAAATCACTCATATTTGTCGTGATATGCCAAAAAGAAACCCAGGTTCAGAAGGCGAGAAAATGGCCTGTGAATATATGGGTGAGGTTATGGTGAAAGAAGGTGGAGCAGAATATACTAAGCTTGAAAGTTTTAAAGAAAATCCAGGTTCATTCTTTGGTTGGATTTATTATTGTGTTGCATTAGGTATTGCTGCATTTATAGCAAACTTTTTTGTTCCAGTAGTTGGCATTGTTTTATCTTTTATTGCACTTGTTATTTTGTTTTTACAATTTGGATTATATAAGAAATTATTAGACCCATTATTTAAAGAAGAAACAGGACATAATATGACAGCTATAAAAAAGCCAAGTGGCGAGGTTAAAGCTAGAATATTCTTTAATGGACATGCTGATGCTTGTTGGTTATGGCCCGTAAATGAAAAATATGGTGGTATTGCACATATTTCTCAATATATATTTGGTGGACTTGGACTTGTTTATATGTTTGTAGTAGGAATAATTAATACTGCAATGCTAGGACCGGTTATTCCTGTTATGAAGACAACAATGACACTAAATTTAATTTTATCTTTAATAGGATTTTTCTTTATTCCTTGGTTTATTGCTCTTTGCTTTATGTGGAATGAAAAAATTATTGTAGATGGTGCAAATGATAACTTATCTGGTTGTTACATGGGTATTGCTATTTTAAAGGCACTAAAGGAACAAGGAATAGAACTTGAGCATACTGAAATTGGTGTTATTACAACAGGTTCTGAAGAGGCTGGTCTTCGTGGTGCTTGGGCATGGGCTGAAGCTCATAAAAATGATTATAAAGATGTCCCAACATGGATTATATCTTACGATACTATAAGAGAAGGAAAATTCTTAGCTGCAAACTATAGAGATTTAAACGCAACTGTTGCGTTAGATAAAGAAGTAGGAGATGCCTTTGTTGAGGCTGCAGACGAACTTGGTATTAAATGTTCAAAAGGTATTATTCCTCCTTTTGGTGGCGCAACAGATGCTGCAGCATTTAAAAAATTTGGTGGTTTTAAAACTATATCTATAGGTGCTATGGATTATAACTTACAACCATATTATCATACAAGAAAAGATACATGGACTAACCTTGATCAAGAAGCACTTGCTGATTGTTATGCAGTTTCAGTAAAAATGTTAGAGAATTTTGATAAAAAGTATGGTGAATAATTAATAAAAACAATTTAAAAGCTGTCTATAAAAAGTAGGCAGCTTTTTTTTTATTATGATATAAAAAATATGAATAAAAATGGGTGTATTGACAATAAATACTGTGTGTGGTACATTGATGACAAGTAGAGAGTAATCATGAGAGAATCTGCAGTTAAAACGACTTTATATTTAGAAATGAATAAAACAATAAGGAATAAAGACATCTTTTTGTTGTGGTTGTTATTTTTTATTGTTTTTTTTAGTATAGTCTTGATTTATGCATTTTCGTTTCCTTTACATGAAAAAGAAGAATTATCTAACGAAGATAAAGTTGTGCTTAGAGTTGAATATATAGAACAAAGAGAATTCTATAAACAAATATTGGATTATCTTGATGGACAGAGTGGAGATTTGCCAGATGGTGTGATTATAGTTCCTAATTATGATTATGAAAAAGAATATCTATATTATGATTTTTTGATTGAAAATAACACATTTTCGGTGGACTACTTAACTACGCATCAACAAACGTTTGATTTAAGTCATCAGGGTAGTTATGTAATGGTTGTAGTATTTAAAGCACTATCGCTAGTTTTACCTATTCTTGCTATAACTTTGGCTTTTGAAGTGTTTAATTTAGATATAAACGATTCTTTAAAAAATATATTAATTTCTTCTAACAACCGAAAAAATGTATTTTTTGGTAAAAATGTTTTTTTATATTTAATATCAACTTTATATCTACTACTTACAATGGTTATTCCGTTTATAATGGGATGGTCTGATAGCGCAGCAAAATTTTTATTGTATGGTGAAGATGGCTTTTTTGAAAAAAGTGCGTTAGAAATAGTATTTTTGCCAAAGTTTGTGACGATAATACTATCTATGTTATTTTGGATGAATTTTGCAAAATTAACAATGTTAATAAAAAATAGAAAAATGTCTATTTCTTTGACAGTGATAACGTATTTTGTAACAAGAAGCATTTTCTATATTGCTAATTCCATTGGTGTAAGTAATAAAATTTTATTTGGATTATTTTCTTTGTTTTATCTACAAGCTGGTGAATTGTACGAATATTTAGATGTATTTTCATACTTTACTAAAGGTTGGCTTACACTTATTATTGTTACAGTTATCGAAATTGCATTAACTATAATCGTAGATTACTTATGTAGAAAAAAGATTTTAAAAAAAGATGTAATAAGTGTTGATTGTAATTAAAAAAAATAGTTATCATTCAAATATTTAATAAGATCTTACAAAGATGAGGGAAAATTTATTTTTCTTATTATGGTTATTGTTTAATTAATATTAAAAAAATAGTAGACAATATGGATTAAATAGTATATTCTAAAAAATGTTATGAAAGCAATTAGTAGTAAAATAAATTACTTAGATGTTAAAGAATTTTTGGAGTCAAAGTATTACAATATTGTTTGTGTATTCTTTACATTTGTATTTTATGCTTTTGGTTTTAATTATGTTGCAGCAATATTCTTATTTAGTATTATTTGCTTAGATTTAATATTGATTGATGACTTTATGAAGCCATTGCTTCCATTTTTACTATTTACTGCAATTGTTTTAAGAAAATATGCAAGCTTTGATTATTGGGTTAAATTATGGCCTGCTGGTATATTTATTATTGCAAGTTTGATAACACACTTTGTAAGGTTTCCACATAAACTAAATTGTTCAAAAATGATTTTCCCAACAAGTGCTGTTGCTATCGCTGTAACATTTGGTGGGCTATTTAGTATAAGTGCAGAGGAATATTTCCAATTAACAGCACTTTATTATGTCTTTGGTCTTGGAATTGGACTTGTTATATTATATGTTTTGTTTAGAACGTATATAGATTTTAAAGCTGATTATGTTTTAAATTTAACTAAGACAATGGTTTTTTATGGAATGTTTTTAGTGCTTATTTTAGCATTATTCTATGTGGAGAATTTTGAATTACTTATAACAGATTTTTCAAGTTTTAATAACAAACTTCAAATGGGTAACAATTTATCCGCAAATTTATTCTATACGATACCTTTTGCGTTTTACTATATGCGAAGAGAAGAAAAACCGATTAGAGCATTGCTTTTAGGTGCGCTTGAAGTTATTGCACTTTTTGGTACATTATCTCGTGGTGGAATTATTATGGGCCTTGTTATGTCTCCACTTTATATGATTTACATTTATAAAACAAATGATAAAAACTTAAAGATAATTATGAGTATACTTTTAACGATTATGCTTACAGGTATAGTTGTTTTAATTGCTGTTAAGTTTGATAAAATTGTGTCCATGTTAAAGGTAAGAAGTGGAGAGGCTAGATTTGGTTTATTTAATTATGCAATTGAGTGTTTTAAAGAAAGTCCTATATTCGGTAAAGGATTAGGTGCGTATGGTGAATATTACTATCCAAAGAAGGGTGCAATGTATTGGTATCACTCAACACCATTCCAGGTTATTGGAAGTTTAGGCAGTGTTGGTATTATAGCTTATGTTTATCAATTTTTATTTAGAGTAAATTTGTTTAGAAAACGTCACTATAAGTTTACATCTGCTTTAATGTTATCATTTATAGGTTTTGAGTTATTAGCACTCGTCAATCCAGGAGATTTTTGTCCACTTCCTTATCAATTATTTATGATTTTGATGTTTACAGTATTTGAAAAAGAATGCGAAAAGGAAGAAGAACTTGAGAAAGTTTTCATTTAAAAATTACATGAAATAAAGATAATTTATAGCAAAAAATATTAGTTTTTGTTTGATTTTTCGTGGTTTAATGTTGAATTAAACAAATTATTAATAATTTTAAGTTGAGAAAATATTAATATATAAATATAATAATATTTAGACTGCGGCAAAAACGCGTCATAGGAGAATTTTAAATATGTCAAAAAATATTATGGACACACTAAGAGAGAGAGGTTTTATTCATCAAACAGTTTATGAAGATGACCTATATGAATTATTAGGAAAAGAAAGTGTTCCATTTTACATTGGATTTGATCCAACAGCAGATTCTTTGCACGTTGGACATTTTTTAGCACTTATGGCTATGAGTCATATGCAAAAAGCTGGTCATAAGCCAATTATTCTAGTTGGTGGTGGTACAGGTAAAATTGGTGACCCATCAGGAAGAACTGATATGCGCCAAATGATGACTGATGAAGTTATTAACCATAACGTTGAGTGCTTTAAAAAGCAAATGAGCAAATTTTTATCTTTTGAAGGTGAAAATGCTGCTGTTATTATGAATAATGCTGATTGGCTTGATAATTTAAATTACATTGAATTTATTAGAGATATAGGAAGATATTTTTCAGTTAATCAAATGTTAACTTGTGAATGTTTTAAACAAAGAATGGAAAAAGGATTATCATTCCTTGAGTTTAACTATATGTTAATGCAAGGTTATGATTTCTTATATTTATATCAACATGCTGGATGTAAATTACAATGTGGCGGTGCTGATCAATGGTCAAATATGTTAGCAGGAGCAGATTTAATTAGAAGAAAATTACAAAAGCCTGCATATGCTATGACATTTGAATTATTAACAACATCTGAAGGTAAGAAAATGGGTAAAACTCAAAAGGGAGCTGTTTGGTTAGATCCAAATAAGACATCACCATATGATTTTTATCAATATTGGAGAAATACAGCAGATGCTGATGTTGAAAAGTGTTTAAGATTAATTACTTTCGTTGAGATGGATAAAATAAGAGAATTATGTAAATATCAAGATGAAAGAATTAATGAAGCTAAGAAAGTTTTAGCTTATGAAGTTACAAAGATTGTTCATGGTGAAGACATAGCAAAACAAGTACAAGCACAAGCTGAGGCAGCATTTGGTGGAAATGGCGGTGAACTTCCAGAAAAGAAAGTAGATATAACATGCTTAAATATCTGTGATATTTTAGTAAGTGTAGGTGCTTGTAAATCAAAAAGTGAAGCAAGAGATATTATAAAAGCTGGTGCTGTAAAGATAGATGATACAGTTATTCCAGATTTTTCATATCAAGTAACGGAAAATGATTTAAAGAATGGATTTACATTGCATAAAGGTAAGAAAATTCACTTAAAAGTTTCAGCAAAATAATGAATTATTTAGCAGTAGATGAAACTTTTGAAGAACTAATAGTGATAAGTAAGTCAAAGTTTATCACAACACTAACACCTATTAGTTCACAAGAAGATGCTATAGAGAAACTTAACATAATAAAAAAGAAATACTCTGATGCTACGCATAATTGCTATGCATTTATATCTTCTCAAAATGCATTGGAACAAAAATTTTCTGATGATGGTGAGCCTCAAGGCACAGCAGGAGTTCCAATACTTGAGGTTTTAAAGAAGAGAAAGGTTTATATGACACTTGCTGTTGTTACTAGATATTTTGGTGGCATAAAGTTAGGTGCAAGTGGCCTAGTGGGTGCATATTCATCTTGTGTAGCTAGTGCTATTGACAAGGCTAAAATAGTGGAGTATAAAGAGAGTAATGGTTTTGTAGTACATACGGATTATTCTACGTATAAAAAAATACAAGAGATAATTGAAAACTATAATGGCCAAGTGCAAGACATTGAATATTTAGATAAAATTACTGTAAAGGCAATTCTTCCAAAAGAAGATGTAGAAGAATGCAAAAAGGCAGTAATAGATAAATCAAATGGACAAGCACAAATTGAAATATTAGAAACAAAATACAATAAATTTATAAAAGAGGCGAAATAAAATGGCAACAAAAACAACATTAGTTAAACAACGTAAAGAAAAGCCAGATTTTACTAAACTAGGATTTGGTAAGTATTTCACAGATCACATGCTTCTTATGGAATACAAGAATGGTGCATGGGGAGAACCTGAAATTGTTCCTTTCCAACCATTTGCAATGTCACCAGCATCAAACGTTTTACATTATGCTCAAGCTATTTTTGAAGGAGCTAAAGCATATAAGAACGATAAAGGTGAAATTACAGTATTTAGAATTGATGACAACTTTATAAGAATGAATAATTCTGCAAAGAGAATGTGTATGCCTGAATTTGATTCAGCAAAAGTAAAGGCTGCATTATTTGATTTATTAAAACTTGAAGAAAGTTGGATTCCTACAGCTCCAGGTACTGCTTTATACATTAGACCAACATTGATTGCTGATCAAGAACAATTAGGAGTTCATGCTTCAAAGATTTATAAGTTCTTTATTATTCTATCTCCAGTTGGTTCATACTATGCTCATGGATTAGAGCCAACAAAGATTTTAGTTGAAGATTATTATACACGTGCAACTATTGGTGGTACAGGTGAAGCTAAATGTGCAGGTAACTATGCTTGTTCATTAATGGGTGGTGAAAAAGCTAATTCATTAGGTTATGATCAATGTCTATGGTTAGATGCAGCTGAACACAAATATGTAGAAGAAGTTGGTTCTATGAATATGTTCTTCGTTATTGATGGTGTTGTTGTAACTCCAGCTCTTGTAGGATCAATTTTGCCAGGTATTACAAGAAATTCATGTATCCAAGTATTAAAGGCTCACAATATGCCTGTTGAAGAAAGAAGAATTTCTATGGATGAAGTTATTAAAGCTGCAAATGAGGGTAGATTAAATGAAGCCTTTGGTTCTGGTACAGCAGCTGTTATTTCTCCAGTTGGCGTTCTTGGATATAAAGGAAAAGATATTATAATTAACGATCAAAAGATGGGTAAAATTACTCAATTCTTATATGACGAAATTACTGGTATCCAAAATAGAACAAAACCAGATCCATTTGGTTGGGTAACAAAAGTTAACTAATACTAAATAAAAGACAATAAATTAAAAGTGATGCTATTAAAGTGTCACTTTTTTTATTGGAAAAACATAAACTATGTGGAATAGACTCCACAAAATATTGTAAATAATGTGGAGTAGACTCCACAAAATTATAGACAATGAATTGTTTTAGTGATAAAATAAGCTAAAAGGTAGGTTAGATATGTCTTTGTTGAAAGAAAGCGATATTTTAAAGAACTTAAAGGAGCAAAACTCTTGGTGGGTAACAGGAAAAGTAGATAAAAGTCTAGTTCCTGAATTTAAAAGGAAAGAGTTTGATAGAGTACAAAAGGTCTTTTTTAATCAAATAAGAAGATTTCCAGTATTGTCTGGACCAAGACGTGTTGGTAAATCTACCATTGTCTTTCAAATAATTAATGAACTTTTAAATAAAGGAATAAATCCTCAAAGAATTTTGTTTTATACCTTGGATGAGTTTCCAAATGATGGTATTTCTATTAAGGAAGCTCTAGATGTTTATAATAAGTATATCTATGATAAAAATGATTTTTACTTATTCATAGATGAAGCGCAAAAAGATAAATCATGGAAAAACTATGTAAAAAAACTCTTTGATTTGAATAAAGACGTTAGAGTAATGATTACAGGCTCTGCATCAGTTGATTTAGAAAATGATAGTGTAGATAGTGGTGCTGGAAGATTTTACACAATAAAAATACCTACAATGTCATTTTATGAATTTTGTGTATTAAATGGCAAAGAGGTAGATGTTCCAAAATTCGATGTGTTTAAAATTTATACTTTACCTTTACAAGAGCAGTCTTCAATAATAATGAAACTAGGAAGTCTATATTCAGAAATGATTAAATATATGAAAATAGGTGGTTTTCCTGAGTATTCAAAGAGTGATGATTTTTCTTATATAAGTAAACTTATAAGAGATCAAATAATTACAAAAGCCATAAAACAAGATATTACACGAAGCTTTGATATAAAAAATATTGACGCACTAACAAACTTGTTTACATTTTTCTGTTATAATACATCAACAACTGTAAATACTGAAGTGTTATCTAAAGAATTAAATATAGATAGACTAACTTGTAATAACTATATAACAGCACTTGAAAAGGCAAATCTAATTTATATCTCAGACCAATTAGAAGTTGGAGGGAAAAAGCCTTTAAAACCTAGAAGAAAAGTTTATATTCTAGATAATGGAATAAGATGTGCGGTAACAAGAAATAATGATATTGAAACTAATTTAACAGAGTTTGTTGCAGCAATGGAAACTTTAAGTTACAAACACGTAAGAGATTATTTTGATAGTTTAGATGATGAACTTTATAGAGTTGGTTATATAAGAAATAATAAAGGTCAAGAGATAGATATTGCTGTTCAAGAAAAAAATGTAGATATTCAATATATAGAGGCAAAAAATAGAAATAATTCAACGATTAAAGATAGTGATGGAATTGTAGTTTTTGGAATGAAGGATACACCGGAATTTGTAATAACAAAAAACATTGATGATTTTGGAATTAGTGAAAGAAAAAACACAAAATTATATAGAATTCCCGCAGTAGCTTTCTTGTATTTAATAGGAAGAGAAATATAAAAATTAGTTACAAAAAAAACTCTGCATGAGTTGTTCATGCAGAGTTTTTTTTGTAGTAAATAATTATCTATTTTTTATTGTTTGATCTTTTTCGTTACCCATAAAGATAATGCATATCATACCTTTTCCTACATGAGTTCCTATAACTGGTCCTACATCAAAAGGTATAACATTTTTATATCCCATTTCTTTTATAGAATCGATAACTAAGTTAGCACTTTCTAAATCATCAGCATGTCCAATTCCTATAAGTTTAGTTTTTTCAGGAGACCATGCATTATTTTCAAAAACTTTAAGCATTGTCTTTAATGCTTTCTTTTGAGAGATTTCTTTAGCAAAAGGTTGTAAAGATCCATCATTAGCAATATATAAAATTGGTTTAACATGGAATGCTGTTCCAAGATAAGCTTCAGACTTTGCAGCTCTTCCAGTTCTACATAGATGCATTAAATCATCAATTACAAATATAGCATTTGAATTTTGAATAATGCTTTTAGTATACTCAACGATCTCTTCGTATGATGCACCTTCATCTTTCTTTTGTAGTGCATAATAGGCAATTAAACCCTCGCCAAAACATGCAGAGAAAGAATCTATTAAAGTTATCTTTCTTTCAGGGTATTTTTCTTTTAATGCGTTTACTGCCTTAGTTTCTTGCTCGAATGTACCAGATAAATGAGAAGAAAAACCAATATGAATTATATCGTGGCCTTGCTTTAATAGATTTTCAAAAAACTCAGTTGCAGTATATTCTGTAACCATTGTTGTTTGTGGTAAATCAGATTTTGTTTTTGCATTAGCAACAGCCTCATAAAATTCATGAGGGGATAATTTTTCATTAATGCCATCATAGCCGATGCCATTAACTGTATATCCCATTGGAATAATTTTTAAATCATCGCGAAAGATAGATTCAGGACAGTCAGCAGTTGCTTCTGTTGAAATTATAATCATAAACACCTCACATAATACATCTATACTATATAACATATTGGCTTGAAAAATCAAACAAATTGAGATTTTGTAAATTTTGTGAAAAGTTTAGGTTAAGATTTTTTACTTGCAAAGAAAGTATATATATCTTAAAATTATAAATGTATTAAAAAATTAGGAGAAGTTATTATGAAAAAGAAAGACGAAATCGAAGATATCGAAATTGATGACGAAATTGTTGATGATGTAGTTGATGATGAAATCGTAGATGATGATGTTATTGACGATGTTGATGATGTAGCTGAAGTTCAAGATGAAGAGGACGACGATGCAGATTATGCAATGGTTGATGCTCCATCTGGAAAAGGTTTAAAATCCAATCAAAAGAAATCAAAGAAAAAATTAGGTGCAGGTGCAATAACAGGTATTACATTAGGTTCTATAGTTGCTGTTGTTTTAATCGCTATACTTGTATTACAATTTGGATTAGGTATTAAAATTTTTGGTGGCAGTAAAACTATTGAGGCAAATGCAGCTCAAGCATATACAGGTGCACTTGGAACAAAAGTTCCAACAGCTACAGCTCATACTGCTATAAATAGTAAAATGACAGCAGGAGAAATGTGTTTAGCTGTTGTAGATAATTACTATAATGCAGATTATGTAGCTCAAGTTTGTAATAATGGAGGTGTAGTTACTACTGTTATTGGACTTGATGTTAGTCAAGCTGTTCAAAGTTTTAAAGTAAGAATAGGCAAGGGTGATGCAGAAGATTCAACAAATTCTATTGGCTCTAATTATTATGTAAATTCTAAATCATTTGGTATTACAGATATGTATGAAGAGTATTATTCAACCGGTGACAATGTTACATACAAAAAGGCTACTGGTGTAAAAAAGTATGAAATTCCAGAAGAGGAAGTAAATTATCAAATTTTAGGTGGTGATTCGGCATATATAACAGCTGCTAAAGGTTGGAATGATAAAGTTGAGTATTCCACAATGGCTGATTTTATTTCTGCTACATCTACAGATTTTACAAAGATTTGGTCTTATAATGTAAATAAGGATACAATATCTAATTATGATGATGAAGTAACATATGATAAAGAAAGTGGTTGTTATTACTTTACGGTTAAGCCAGATAAAGAAAAAGCAGTTGCTGATTATGTTGAAGTTATGAAATATCAATTAAGCTCTAATATGGGATTTACTGTAGTAGGACTAGATTTTACACAATTAGAACTAGAGTTTTGTGTTTATGAAAATGGCTTTATTAAATATATGTTAGTAAATGAATCATATAAAATGAATGTGACAGGAGTTCCATTAATTGGTAGTCTAGATATGGTTATTACAAATAACTGTATGAATGAGTTCTCTTTTGATAGTTCAGAAGAAGTTAAATATTACATTAATGCTTCTAAAGCAGACCATGATCCAGTAGTATTTAATTTTGATGAAAGAGTTATGGCATTCTAATAAGATAACTAAAAGTATAAATTTTGACGACCACACTTGTTGTGGTCGTTTTTTAATTAAACTTTAGCTACCATTTAAGTACAATTTAGTTTTGTGATTTATTATTTAATCACTAAAGAAAAAGAGGTATGTGCTTATAGAATAGATTTAAATTTTTCATAATAAACTCCAAAAAGAAAATAGCCAGTTTAAACTGGTTATTTTTTTCGTATATAAAGATTATGTTATTATGGTATAATTCAAATAGTGAGGTTCTTATGAATGCAAAAATAAGAAGTTTGATTGAAGATGTTTTGGTTGTAGCAATACTAGGTGGCTTACTTATAGTGGCTACAAAATTTGATTTTAGAGTGTCAGATACTTTGTATTTAAATAATAATTGGATAAATTATTTTGTTGCGGTTATAGCAAAAATGCCAACTTACTTTTGTGGACTTTATTCTTGTGCTTGTTTGTTTGTTTTAGCAATGCAAAAGGAAAATAAAGTAAATAAATATATTATGATGTGTATTTATGTTTTAGGTGGACTTGTATGCGGGGCTTTAATGCTTGAAGACTTTGTTGAAACCGTAGTTAAAAATGACATTATAAAGTATTTAATTGCAGGTATTGTTGGATTAATTGTATTTTTCGTACTTGCGTATTTTTTAAATAAAGGAGATAAAGAAGTTATAACTTCTAATAAAAAAGCATATATAGCAATTCTTATAGTTCTTGTAATTGTTGTAATAATTAGTTTTTTACTTAAAAAGGTAATAGATAGAACAAGATTTGAAGATTTACTTGTAAAGCACGGCTCTTTTACTAATTGGTACGAAAAAGGAGTAGGTGGAGATTCTATGCCATCAGGACATGTTGCATCTGCGTTGGCTTTGATTGCGTGCTACCCATTGCTTTCTAAAATTAAATTGTTTGAAAATAGAAAGTGGCTTTTTGATACAATTGTATTTGTATTTACAATTTGTGTAATGTTGTCACGTATTTCGATGGGAAAACATTTCTTAAGCGATGTTGTAATTGGAGCATTAATTTCATATATAACATCAAAAGTTGTTTTGTATGTTTTATTTGGATTTAATAATAACAAAGAGATAAATAAAGGGAGTTTTTTAGAAAAATTATAATGGATTTTAATCAATCTATGTACAACTATATGATAAATAGATCATCTTATTTAAGTGATAAAAATAAGATGATTAGTTTCTATGGTAGAGATATTAAAAGAAAAACCTTTATTGATGAAGTTGAAAAAATATCTAGTTTTTTGCAACATCTTGGAGTCGAAAAAGGGGATAATGTTGTAATTTGTTTAGGTAATATTCCAAATGCCATTATATCTTTTTATGCGGTAAATAAAATAGGTGCTATTGCAAATCTTTTACATCCACTTGTTAAGAATGAAACATTGCAAAAAATAAATAATGAAATGAAGCCTAAATGCTTTATTATGTTTGATGAATTTTATAACAATTACCCTATATTTAAAGATATAGATACACCTGTTATTCTATGTAGTGCACTAGATTACTTACTAAAGCCCTTTGTTCCTTTTTATGCTCTTTGGACAAGAAAATATAAAAAAGGAATAAAATATTCAAATAAGCTTATAAAATATTCAAGTATTAAAAAATGCGATGGAAAAAGTGTAGAGACGAACGGGGATGATGTTGCAATTTATATGCACTCCTCAGGAACAACAGGAGAGTCAAAAACTTCAGTTTTAACAAATGAAGCTTATAACCATGTTGCAGATAATTTAATAAATGCTGCATATGGAGGCGTTCAAACAACGGATAAACAAGGCATGCTTATGGCTCTTCCGATATTTCATACATTTGGTCTTGGAGTTTGCGTGCATACATCACTTTGCTATGGAACTCAATCAATATTAGTGCCAAAGTTTAATCCAACTTATGTAGCATTTCTTATGCACATTAAGCCTGTATCTATTATTCCATGTGTTCCTAATATGTTAAGAAAATTATCTAAGAATATTTTATTCAAAGGGAAGTGCTTAAACAAAATTGTAGATGTTTTTTGTGGTGGGGATAAACTTCCTGATGATGTTAAACAAAATTTTGAAAATAGATGCAAAAAATACGGCTCAAATTTAAAAATTGCCGAAGGATATGGATTAACAGAGTGTGGTGTATGTTTAATTAATCTTCAACATTCATATAAAGAAGGATCCATAGGGAAACCACTTCCAGGTTCAAAGTTTATTGTTCTTGATGAAAATAAAAATAGGCTTAAAGTAAATGAAATTGGAAATCTATATATATCTACAAATTCTATGATGAAAGGTTACTTTAAAGAAAATAATGATGTCTTTACCTATATTGAAGGCGAAAAATATTTTAATACGGGCGATATGGGATATATGGATAAAGATAATAATGTATTTTTTGTAGATAGAGAGAAAAGACTTATAAAAATATCTGGAAACAATGTATTTCCTCAAGAAATAGAAAATATAGTAAATAAAATTGATAAGGTTAATATTTCTTGCGCAGTTTGTTTTTATGAGCAAGGAAAGCCTCAAATTAGGTTGTATGTAGAACTAAAGACAGGGGAAGAGTTAACTCAAGAATTAAAAAATGAAATTTTAAATAAAATAAATGGTAGTGAATTAAAATATTCAACTCCAAAGGAAATTGTTAAAATAAATAAAATGCCATTAAATCAAATTGGAAAGGTGGATTTTAAAAAGTTATTGTAAATATAGAGACCAAAAAAAGGCCTCTATATTTTTGAAAGGTAAAATAATTTATAGAAAAAATATATAAAGACTATTTTGTATTAGAAACAAAGTGTTTATAAGCATCTAAAATTGTAGTGCAAACATAGTTTCTAACTTCGCTGCTAAGTGGATGGGCAATATCTTTAAAATATCCTTCGTGACTTTTTCTAGAAGGCATTGCTACAAAAATTCCATCTTTTCCATCAATTAACTTTATATCATGAATAGCAAATGAGTCGTCAATTATAATTGTGGCAACAGCTTTTAATTTTCCTGTTTCAGAATGTGTAATTAATCTTATACTTGTGTTTGTTATTTTGATCATATTTTAATTCCTTTATGGTCTAACTTTATTAGCATTATAAAGTAAATTTAACAGTATTAAAAGAATTTTATGTAAAATTTAGGTGTAATTTTAAAAATAAATAGTGTTAGACAACATATGTTGTATAAAAACAACAAAAATAGAAAAATTATTACTTATTCAACACTTGTCTATTAATGTGTTTAATAACTTTGACTATTTTTTAAATTTAAATGAAAATAGAATAAAAAAATCCACAATAGAAATTGTGGAAAATTTTAATTTTCAAATATGGACAATTTAGTACTAGCAGTGAATTAAAGTTTTAAATCTATGAGTATTTGTTTCAAGATCCAAGAATGCTTTTTCAGCTTCATCAAAGTTATATACTTTTTCAACTAGTCCATCGACATTTATAACATCTGTTGCAAGCATATTAATTGCAGTAGCAATTTGTCCTATACCATCATTTATACCATAAATTGTAAGTCTCTTTTCTACAACATATGAAATATCTATTTTTGATTTTTCTGTTGATGTGTTAAAACCTGCTAAGGCGATTTTTGCATCTACTGCTGCAAATTTTAATAAATCATACTCAATCTCTGGGAATGTATCAACATCAACTACAATATAATTTGCAAGAGCTCCAGCTGTTATTTCTAAAACTCTATCGTAAACATTATCTTTCTTTGAGTTAATTGTGTAGTAGATTCCTTTTTCTTCAGCTTTAGATAGAGCATTTTCATCTGAATCCACAATAATTGGAATTGCTTGGTAATATAAGGCAAATTGACCAAGAATTATATTTAGTGTTGTAGCACCCTGTAAAAGAACATATCTTGTTTCTTTAATGTTAAGTAGTTCACAAATTTTAAGAGCCATAGCAATATCTTCAATAAATGTGAAATCTTCATCTGGAATCATTTCTGGAATTGAGAAGATGTTATCAAAAGGAACAATAGAGAAGTCAGATAAATATCCATCAAAGTTTTTACCTTTAATGTATGTTTTATTATCTTCACTTGAAATGTATGGTGAAAGATAAACTCTTTGACCTTTTTGATATGCAGGATCTGTTGATTCACTTATAAATCCTAATGCGCTTCTTGAAGGTACAATTGGTAGGTTATTATATTTGTCTTGAAAAGAGGCAATATCACTTTTATTAATGCAAGCTCTAGAGATTTTGACTTTAGCTTGTGTTTTAGTATCAAATTCTGTGGAATCTTCGCTAATTAGTGTAAGTTTTCTAGAATTATTTATGACCCAAGATTGCATAATTATCTCCTATTTTTGTATATTTGATACTTTAACATAAAAGATATAATTTTGCAATAATATAAGCATATATTAAAAGTGTTATTGTTGCTGTTGAGTGTTGTTTTGTTTGTTAAATTATTGGTTATTAAACTTTTTAAGTCATCAAAATACGCACTGGAATTTACTTTTTCAAACTTTAGCTTGGTTATAATTGTATTTTTTTTACTTGACAGCATATTTACTTATTTATATAATAATACACGTATTAAAAATAAATGAGAGGTAAATACGATGAAAGAAAATATTCAACCTAATTATCATGATGTAACTGTTAAGTGTTCTTGTGGCAATGAATTCGTTATGGGTTCAACAATTGCTGGAGATACAATGAGAGTTGAAGTTTGTAGCAAGTGCCATCCTTTCTATTCTGGTAAACAAAAACAAGTAAATGCCGGTGGTAGAATTGATAAGTTCAATGCTCGTTTTAATAAAGCTCAAAACAAATAACATTTCATAATTATTAAGTTCAAGAGCTTTTAATCTTGACTAAAAATTAGTGTAAAAGGAATTTAGAGTGCAAGATTTTCAAAAAACTTGCACTTTTTTTCTAAAAAGAGGTTTAACTTGAGAAAGAAGTGTACATCAATCGGAGGACAGGCTGTAATTGAAGGCGTAATGATGAGAGGCACTAAGTCAATAGCAACTGCTGTTAGAGACGAAAAAGGCCAAATCGTTATAGAGAGCAATTACGTAAAACCAACTAAGGAAAAGAACATCTTTTTCCGTATTCCTATTATCCGTGGATTTTTGAATTTTATAAGTTCAATGATTATGGGTATGGGTTGTTTGATGAGATCTGGTGAAGTCTTTGGGGATGATGCAGAACCTGGAAAATTTGAGAAATGGTTATCTAAAAAGTTTGGTATAGACATTTATTCAGTAGTTATGGCAATATCTGTAGTTTTAGGTATTGCACTTTCTGTTTTTTTATTTGTATTTTTGCCAAATTTAATTGTTGAAGATTTAATTGTTGGATTAACTGATATAAAAAATCACTTAGAATTATGGTGGGTTAACCTACTTATTGCACTTGGTGAGGGTATAATAAGAATTGGCATTTTCTTGCTTTATATTTGGGCAACAACACTAATGCCTGATGTTAAGCGTACATATATGTATCATGGTGCTGAACATAAGACTATAACTTGTTATGAAAATGATTTAGATTTAACAGTTGAAAATGCTAGAAAAATGTCAAGACAACACGATAGATGTGGAACAACATTTATGTTTATTGTCATGATTATTTCAATTTTAATTATTGCGGTTGTTAAATCATTACTTTCTTTGACATATCCATACACTGATGTATTTAAAAATAGTGGAATGCAATTTTTAGTAAAACTTATTTGTATACCACTAGTTGCAGGAGTTTCATACGAGTTTTTAAAGGTTATGGCAAAGTATGATAACATCCTTGTTAGAATTTTAAAAGCACCAGGACTTGCGCTTCAATTATTAACAACTCAAGAACCAACTGATGATATGTTAGAGGTAGCTATTGCAGCATTTAAAACTGTTCAACAAATGGATGAAGACCCAAATATACAACCTCAAAAATTTGATGTTAAAAAGCCTTTAAAGAAAATAAAAGCTGAGATGGAAGAAAAACTAAAATCTACAAATGCAGATTCCTCTGAGATTGAATGGATTTTATCTATTGCTATGGGAATTAAAAGAAGTGAAGTTGCGCTTCAAACTTCAATTAAACAATCTCAATTAGATAAAGCAAATGAAATTCTAGAGAAAAGATTAACTGGCATGCCACTTTGGAAAGTTATAGGCAATGTAGATTTTTGTGGATATGAAATAGAGGTTAATGTTGATGTTTTATCTCCAAGAGTTGAAACAGAAAACTTAGTAGAACAAGCTCTAAAGTATATAAACAAAGACACTAAAGTTTTAGATATGTGTACAGGCTCAGGATGTGTTGCCATTGCTATATCTAAAGAAACAAATGCACATGTTGTTGCTTCAGATATTTCTGAAAAAGCGCTTGTTGTTGCAAAGAGAAACGTTGAGAAAAATAATGCAGATGTTGAAATTATTCAAAGTGATGTTTATGAAAACATTAATGGTAAATTTGATGTGATTGTTGCAAATCCACCATATATACCAACAAAAATAATTCCAACTCTTGATAGAGAAGTAAAAGATTTTGATCCAATGGTAGCACTTGATGGTGGCGAAGATGGATTAAACTTATATAGAAAAATAGTAGATGGTGCAGCATCCCACTTAGAAGATAAGGGTATTGTACTATTTGAATGTGGAGAGAACGAGGCTAAAGATATAGCAAAATTATTTACAGGATTTACTGTAGAGATTGTTAAAGATCTAGAAGGCATCGATAGAATAATAGTAGCAAAGAGAGATTAATATGTTTGAAAAATTACGTTTAATGGCCGAAAGATACGAAAAGTTAACAGAAATGTTAGCTGACCCTGAAGTTATAGCAGACCAAAAGGTTTGGAGAGAGTATGCAAAAGAACATGCTGCACTTGAAAATGCAGTAAATCTTTATTATAAGTACCTTGAAGTTAAAGCCAATATGGATGGCTGTAAAGAACTAATGGAAGGAAATGATGAACTTGCTGAAATGGCAAAGGAAGAATTTAAGCAAAACAAAGAGCAAATTGAGCAAATTGAAAAGGACTTAAAAGTTGCTTTACTTCCAGTAGATCCACATGACCAAAAGAACGTTATTATTGAAATTAGAGCCGCAGCTGGTGGTGAAGAGAGTGCACTTTTTGGTTATGAACTAATGAGAATGTACATGAGATATGCTGAAAGAAAAAGATGGAAAACTGAGGAAATTAACGTTGAAACAGATGACCTAGGTGGTATTGAGGAGTGTACTTTCCAAGTATCTGGACCAGGTGCATTTGCAAAGTTAAAGTTTGAAAGTGGTGTTCATAGAGTTCAACGTGTTCCAGAGACAGAATCTCAAGGAAGAGTTCATACATCAACAGTAACAGTAGCTGTTCTTCCAGAGGTTGAAGATGTTGAAGTAGAACTTAATGAAAAGGACGTTAAGATAGATACATATAGATCAAGTGGTGCTGGTGGCCAAAAGGTAAATAAAACTGAAACCGCTATAAGATTGACACATATTCCAACAGGACTTGTAGTTACATCACAAGATGAAAGATCGCAATTAAAGAATAAGGAAAAAGCATTCCAAGTTTTAAGATCTAGATTATATGAATATTATAAGACAAAAGCAGATAGCGAATATGCATCTGAAAGAAAAAATCAGGTAGGAAGTGGAGATAGATCTGAAAAGATAAGAACATATAACTTCCCGCAAAATAGAGTAACAGATCATAGAATAGGATATACAATGTATTCACTTGATGATTTTATGGATGGAGATATGGAGAGTATGTTAGAGGCACTTCAACTTGCAAATCAAAATGAATTGCTATCTAAGATAGATAATTAAAGATGATTAAATATAATAAACATAAAAATGTATTAATGGAAAGTAACTGGAAGCCAAATCTTCAAGATGTTGGCTCGCCAAATTTATATCGTGAGTTATATTCTTACGATACTATTCCTAAAATTGCTTTTAACTTTAGACAAACTCCAATGGAAATACCTGATCAAATTTGGATTACAGATACGACCTTTAGAGATGGTCAACAAGCAACAAAACCTTTTACTGTTGAACAAATAGTTCACCTATTTGATTTGATGCATAAATTGGGCGGTAAAAAGGGAATTATAAGACAAAGTGAATTTTTCTTATATTCAGAAAAAGATAGAGAAGCTGTAAGAAAATGTATGGAACTTGGGTATGAATTTCCAGAAGTTACATCATGGATTAGAGCAAATGAAAAAGACTTTGAACTTGTTAAAGAAATGGGAATCAAAGAAACAGGAATATTAGTTTCATGTTCAGATTATCATATCTTTAAAAAGATGAACTTAACAAGAAAGCAAGCTGCAGATAAATATTTAAGTGTTGTTAAAATGGCACTTGAAAAGGGAGTAATTCCAAGATGTCACTTCGAGGATATAACTCGTGCAGACTTTTATGGATTTGTTGCACCACTTGCTTATGAATTAATGCAACTTTCAAAAGAATCTGGAATTCCTATAAAGATTCGTGCATGTGATACTATGGGATATGGTATATCTTATCCTGGTGTTACACTTCCACGTTCAGTACCAGGAATTGTTTCAGGTCTTAGATATTATGGTGAAGTTCCATCAGAGCAACTTGAGTGGCATGGACATAATGACTTTTATAAAGTAGTAACAAATTCAGCAACCGCTTGGCTTTATGGTTGTTCTTCAGTTAACTGTACACTTATGGGAATTGGAGAAAGAACAGGAAATTGTCCACTTGAGGCTATGGCTGTTGAGTATGCCGCACTTAAAGGAACACATGCAGGAATGGATTTTAAAGTTGTAACAGAGATTGCTAAATATTTTGAATCAATGGGAATAAAGATTCCAGAGAGAACTCCATTTGTTGGAAGAGCATTTAATGTTACTCATGCTGGAATTCATGCAGATGGACTTTTAAAAGATCCAGAAATTTACAATATTTGTGATACTGATAAAATATTTGGCGTACCACCAAGAGTAGCTGTTGATGCACACTCTGGTAATGCTGGTATTGCATTCTGGATTAATGCTAATTATTCATTAACAGGTGCAGATAAAATTGATAAAAAAGACAAAACTGTTGATGATATGAAAGCAATGGTAGATAAAGAATATGAAAGGGGAAGAACTGCAGCAATGTCAGATGGAGAACTTGAGATGATGTTACAAACAGTTAATCCAACTTTATATATGAAATTGACAAATAAATAGGAGCAAAATATGAAATACATTAGTACAAGAGATAAAAATTGTAAAGTTACATCAGCTGAGGCAATTCGTGACGGATTATCTAAAGATGGTGGCTTATTTGTACCAGAGACTATTCCTACACTAAGTAAGGAAGATTTTGATAAGCTTTTAGCTATGAGTTATGAAGAAAGAGTAGCATTTGTATTATCTAAGTATTTAGAGGATTATACATATGATGAGCTTTTATCTTATGCTAAAATGGCCTATTCAAGATTCTATGGAGATGACCCATGTCCACTTGTAGCGGTTGAAGATGATATTTATGTACTTGAACTTTGGCATGGTCCTACATGTGCATTTAAAGATATGGCACTTACTATGCTTCCTCACCTTTTAACAGGTGCTCGTAAGAAAACTGGAGAGAAATCTAAGACTTTAATTTTAGTTGCTACATCAGGAGATACTGGTAAGGCAGCACTAGAAGGATTTAGAGATGTTGAAGGTGTAGATATTATTGTATTTTATCCATCTGAGGGCGTTTCAGATATGCAAAAATTACAAATGAGAACACAAGTTGGAAACAACGTTTATGTTTGTGGTATTGGTGGTAATTTTGATGATGCTCAAAGCGCAGTAAAAACAATCTTTAATGATGAAAAAATAAAGGCACAACTTTTAGAAAAAGGATATAAACTTTCTTCAGCTAACTCAATTAACTGGGGAAGACTAGCTCCACAAATAGCATATTATGTATCTAGTTATTGTGATTTAGTTAATGGAAATAGAATTAAATTTGGCGATAAGGTTAATTACTGTGTTCCATCAGGAAACTTTGGTAATATTTTAGCTGGATATTATGCTTATAGAATGGGCGTTCCTGTAAATAAATTTATATGTGCTTCAAATGTTAATAATGTTTTAACAGATTTCTTTGCAACAGGAACTTATGATATACATCGTGAGTTTGTAAAGACTATGTCTCCATCAATGGATATTTTAATTTCTTCAAACTTAGAGAGATTCTTATTTGAAATGTCAGGTAGAGATGATAAGCTTATTGCTCAAAGAATGAATGAACTTAAAACTAATGGAAAGTATTCTATAACAAGTAAAGAACTTGAAGAAATTTCTAAGTTATTTGCAGCAGGATACGCAACTGAACAAGATACACTTGATGTTATAAGTTCTGAAAATGAAATTAATAGTTATTTAATGGACACTCATACTGGGGTAGCGATGGAAGTTTATAGAGAATACGCAGCTGAAGAAGAAGATTACACACCAGCAGTTGTTGTATCTACAGCTTCAGCTTATAAGTTCCCACAAGATGTATTAAAGGCTATTACTGGAAAGGTTGAGCATGATGCATTTGTTGCTTCTGAAAAATTAAATGAAATAACAGGTGAAGATATTCCTGAGCCATTAAAGGGATTAAAAGATAGAGAAGTTAGATTTGAAGACGTAATTGCAAAATCAGATATTGCAGATACAGTTTTAGATTATATAGATAAAAAATAGAGGTAAAGTATGGCAAACAAGACTATATATAGCGCAATTCAACCATCAGGAGTAATGACACTAGGAAATTATATTGGTGCTGTTGATAATTGGCATAAAATGCAAAATGATGAAAATAACTCTTGTATTTTTGCATTAGCTGACTTGCATACTATTACTGTAAGACAAGAGCCAAAAGCATTTAAAGAACACGCAATGAGTTTCTATGCACTTTTATTAGCGCTTGGTTTAGATCCTAATAAAAGCATTGTATATTTCCAATCACATGTTCAAGAGCATGCTTATTTATCTTGGCTTTTAAATTGTTATACAATGGTTGGGGAAATGAATAGAATGACCCAATTTAAAGATAAGTCTTTAAAGCATAAAGATAATATAAATATGGGCCTTATGGACTATCCAGTACTTATGGCGGCAGATATTTTACTTTATGATACAGACGAAGTTCCAGTTGGTGTTGATCAACTTCAACATATTGAAATTTGTAGAGATATTGCAACAAGAGTTAATAGCATATATGGTGATATCTTTAAAATTCCAAAAGGAGTTTTATCTAAGGTAGGAGCCAAGGTTATGTCACTTCAAGACCCAACTGCAAAAATGAGTAAATCAGATCCAAATCCTAAGGCATTTATATCAGTACTTGATGATGATGCAGTAATTATGAAAAAGTTTAAAAGCGCAGTTACTGACTCTGAGATGGAGATAAGATTTGACCCTGAAAATAAGGCAGGAGTTTCTAATTTATTAACAATACTTGCTGTTGCTGAGAAAAAGAGTATTGACGAGGTTGTAAAAGAATTAGATGGTTTAATGTATGGACACTTAAAGGTAAGAACTGCAGAAGCCGTTATTGAGATGTTAAAGCCAATGAAGGAAGAATATAACAAATTAATTAACGATACTCCATATTTAATGCAATGCGCAAAACAAGGGGCTGAGAAAGCTCAAGCAATTGCCGAGAAAACTTTAAGAAGATTTAAAGACGCAATAGGATATGTTTCACTATAGATGTATGGATATGTAATACCTGATAAGCCAAATATGTTTATGAAAGACTATACATTGTATAGAGCTTTTTATTGCGGGCTTTGTAAGAGTATTGGCAAAAAATGTTCCCAACTTATGAGATTTACAACAAATTATGACATGACATTTTTAAATGTGTTATATCATGCTTTGTTTAATAAAGACATAGAGATTTCTAATGAAACTTGTATATTAAATCCAATAAGAAAGAAAAGTGTAGTTAAAGACGACAAGTTAACTCATGACATAATTGATGTTAACAATATTTTAACTCACTATAAATGCGTTGATGATGTTTTAGATGATAAATCAATAACTAAGAAAATTGCTGATGATTTTGTTATAAAAAAATATTATAAAAAATCTGCAAGAAAATTTAAAAACATAAAAGAAATAGTATCAAAAGGCTACAGCGATTTAAGAGAGTTAGAAAAGAGTAATTGTTCATCTATAGATAGAGTGTCTCATCCATTTGCATGTATATTAAAGGGAATTGCAAAAGAGTTATTTTTAGATAAATATACAGACGAAATTGGAGAGATAATGTACGCTCTTGGAAAGTGGGTATACTTAATGGATGCAGTTGATGATATAGATGAAGACTTTGAAAATAAAAAATTTAATTTATTTTTAGTTAACTATGATTATATAGATAGAAAGAAGTTTTTACTAGATAAACATGACGATATTGAGTTTGCTCTTATGAATTGTTATAATACTATCAGTAAAAATTTTGAGAGTATAAAATTAGAAAAATACGAAGGTGTTTTAACAAACATTTTATGGTATGGAATATTACAAAGTACAAAAGACATTTTAACTAGGAGCGAGAAATGCAAAAAAATCCGTATTTAATATTAGAACTTGAACAAGGTGCTACTAAAGAAGAAGTACAAGAAGCATATAAAAGACTAAAGGCCAAATATTCAAATTTAAGATTTGAAGAGGGTGAAGTCGGAGCAAATGCAGCTAAAATGATGAATAAGCTAGATCAAGCTTATGAAGATTGTTTAATGGATATTGAAAATAGAGAATCTACTGAAAAATTTGGTAATCAATATGGCGAGGTAAGTTCTTTAATAAAAGA
Organism: uncultured Christensenella sp.; assembly: GCA_964478025.1. GTDB lineage: Bacteria > Bacillota > Clostridia > Christensenellales > UBA3700 > UBA3700. The sequence continues at coordinate 9,377 of CAYZGK010000002.1, read as the reverse complement.
AAAGAAATATGATGAAGCTCAAGATATATTAGATAAGTGTGAAGTGAGAGATGCTGAATGGCACTATATGGAAGCACAAATCTTTTATAAAAGACAATGGCATTCAGATGCTAAAGCTCAACTTGAAATTGCGTGTGACTTAGACCCTGAAAATGAAAAATATAAGTCAACATTAAATAGACTTAAAAAAGTCATGAATAGGTCAGAGGACAGCTTTATTGATGATGATGCTAAAGAAAATACAAAAAAGAATCACACTAGAGCCGGATATACAAATCCTCAAGATTTTGAAACAGGAAGAGCGGATAATTCAGATGCTTGTTGTAATGCTTGTTCAACGCTTTTATGCGCAGATTGTTGTTGTGAATGTATGGGAGGAGATTTAATTCCTTGCTGTTAGGAAAATGAGAAAACTTACATCAAAAGAAATAGCTATAAGTGGAATGTCTGCGGCGCTTGCTCTTGTGTTTGTGTTAGGCGCTAGATATATATCTAACTTAACTTTGTCTTGTTATATATTAGCATCGCTATCTATTGCGCTTCCTTTAATGAAAAATTTGTGGGGAAGTGCAATTTTATCTTATATAGCATCAGCGCTTTTATCTTTCTTGCTATCTTCCTTTTATGTTATGCCATTTATCTTATTTTTTGGTTTATTTCCACTCCTTGCCTGGGGGCTTGATTTTAAGTTTTATAAAATAGAAAAATTAAATAAGTTGGTAAAGATTGCCATAATTACAGTTATAAAGATAATTTATTTTGTTGCTGTGTTCTTTGGCTGTTTTTATTTAATGAAACTAACAGTTTCAGACTTTAAGTTCTTTAAAGAAGAGTTAAATATATATACACTTATGCTTCTTGCATATGTAATTTATTCACTTTATGACTTTTTATATAGAGAAGCATATAAATTAATGGTTAGAGTTTTATCTAATAAAATCTAATTATTGAAAATAATTACTTTATATAATATAATCCTACTTAGAGGTATATATGAGTTTATCCCAAAATAAAAAGACAATTTTATCAATATCTTTATTTATTGTTATATTTGCAATTTTGCTTGTAATAGCTACATTCTTTGATTTACAAATATCTAAAATTTTAACAAAGATTTCACTTCCTGAAGGGCAGTATATAACAAATGATCCATTTGCTGCGACAGTTGAAATTTTTGCAACAATTCCAGCGCCTTTATTTATAGGTATTGGGTTTTTGTTTATATTTATTTATTGTAAAAGATTTTTAACTGGTAAAAAATCTAAAGCATTAATGATTCTATCTATGCTTTTAGCAACAATTGCTTTTGTTTATATGATTTCAGATATTTTTAAATATCTTATAAGACATATAACATTAAATGAACTTAGTGATACAAGTGGTTTTTACTTATATATTGTGTACCTTATATTTGCTCTCCCAGTTGAGGGATTTGTTTATTTGTTAATAAAAAATACTCCAGATGATATTGTTAAAAATATGTTAAAACTAACTCTAGTTGTAGTTATTGTAGTAGCACTTACTACCATAATTATAAACTTAGGAGTAAAAAATATATTTGGTAGAATTCGTTATAGAGCAATGAATATGGATAGAGACGATCCAAATTATGGTTTTGCAGCCTACATGCGCTGGTATGAAATAAAAGGCAAGTGGATAACAAAAGAAGAAATGGAAGCTATGTGGAGCACTCATGATGCTATAAAGTCTTTTCCATCAGGACATACTGCCTCTGCTGGAACTACATATGCTCTTATTATTTTACCAACAATATTAAATAGAAAAGATGATAAGAAATTAAATATTTTAATGTATGTTATATCTATACTTTGGACAGGAATTTGTGCAATAGGTAGAATAGCAGCCGGTGCTCATTTTATGAGTGATACTTTATTTGGTGGAACACTAAGCTTTGTTATTGTTGTACTTTTAAAAGAGTTTTATATAGATAAAGGTGAGCATATTAAAGCATTATTTAAAAAGGAAAGTTCTTTTGAGAAGGTAGCAAAGTAGTTATAAAATGAAAATTCAAGATAGCGTAAATAAAACTTTAAGAGATGTTGCTATAATTTCAAGCTTAAATAATATAAGTAAAGAACTTAAAAAGGAAGGCTTTACAAGTATAGATAATCTTGATATGGCGATTAAAAAATTAGAGGTGGAAATAGCAGTTTCTCGTGATAGGGGAGAAGACTGTTCACATAAACAAGCTCTTTATGAGAATTATACAATTCTAAGAAAAAAATATTATGATGAAATAGAAAAAGAAAAGAAAAAGAGAAAGAAATTAACAATAATAGGCACTATTATAGCCATTGTATTTTTAGTTATATTTTATGCAGTAGTATTTGGAGTATTAATATAATAAGTATTTCGAGTAAAATAAAGTACGCTTTAGATTTCCCAAAAACACAATTTTAATTTTAATTTACCCGATAAAATATGGTAGTTTCAATTATGTTAAAAAATGAATATTTTAAATAATATATTGACTATTTTATTTTTTTTGAGTAAAATAAAGTAAAGTTTAGATTGCTCGGAGGATATTTATGGAATACATAAAGAGAATTGCAGAAAGAAAATTTAATATGTTAAATAGTATGTTTCAAGTTGTTTTGGTGTGTGGACCAAGGCAAGTTGGCAAGACTACTATGTTAGAAAAACTTTCAAATAATAATAGAACTTATGTTTCCCTAGATGATTTAAACGATAGAGCACTTGCTTTAAATGATCCAAAATTATTCTTTCAAAAATATAAGACACCAATACTTATAGATGAGATTCAATTTGCACCTAATTTGTTTTCTTATATAAAGGTTATGGCAGATAAGAATCAATTACCTGGTGAGTTTTGGCTTACTGGTTCTCAAAGTTATAATGTAATGAAACTAGCGTCAGAATCTTTGGCTGGAAGAATAGGCATTATGAACATGTACTCAATGCTTTCTCAAGAAATTGAAAATAATTTAGATGATATTCCTTTTGATTTTTCATTTAACAATTTAAATTCAATAAGATTTAAACAAAATTTAGAATTAGATAGTGTATTTTCTTATATATTTAAAGGTGGAATGCCAAAGAGCTTAGAATATAGTGATGAACAAAGAAGGGCATATTTTAATTCATACATTGATACTTATTTAATGAAGGATATATTAGAGCTTGGAAATATATCTGATGCAGTAAAGTTTAGAATGTTTTTAAATGCGTGCGCATCTCAAAATACAAATGTTGTTAATTTTGCAAATTTAGCACTTGCCGCAGACGTTTCTCAGCCTACTGCAAAACAATGGTTATCTATACTTCAAGGAATAGGAATAGTGTATTTAGTAAGACCATATTTTAATAACACATTAAAAAGACTTACAAAAACACCTAAACTTTATTTTTATGACACAGGACTTTGTGCATATCTTGCAAAAATACCATCAAAGGACATGTTAATGGCAAGTTCATTTGCAGGTTCATACTTTGAAAATTATGTAATGAATCAAATTATGATAAAAAATCAATTAAGTGCAAATGAAAGAAATATTTATTTCTATAGAGATATAGATCAAAATGAAGTAGATGTCTTGCTTGAAGATGGAGAAGGTGTAACTCCACTTGAAATAAAGTTAAGTGCAAATCCAAATAAAAGGGACATCGAAAAATTTAAAATTTTGAAAAATTTAAAGCGACCAATAAAAGATGGTGGAATTGTTTGTCTTATAGATAAGTTATATCCAATAGATGAACATAATTCTCTAATACCTGTTGGATTAATTTAATTGAGAATTTTATATAAAATTGTGATATTATATCAATATAAAGATAGGAGGATAGTTTATGTTAAAAGGAGTACCTAAAATTATTTCACCAGAATTGTTAAAAAAACTTAGTGAAGCAGGTCATGGTGATGAAATTGTTATTGCAGATGGAAATTTTCCAGCAGAGACTTTTGGGAAAAGAGTAGTTAGAGCCGATGGAATAAGTGGCACAAAAATGTTAGAAGCCGTTTTATCTTTAGTTCCACTTGATACATATTCAGATCCAAACTTTATGTTAATGCAATTAACAGAAAGTGATAAAGGTAAAATTAATCCTACAATTTGGGAAGATTATAAGAAAATTGCAAATGAAAAAGACGATAACGTAAGAGTTGGATTTATAGATAGATTTGACTTTTATGAAAGAGCTAAATCAGCGTATGTAGTTATAGCGACGGGTGAGGAAGCAGTTTACGCGAATATAATTATAAAAAAAGGTGTCATTAAATAATATAAAGGTAAGTACAAAGGGTGTATGAATCAAATGAAACATACACCCTTTTTGTATGAAAATGGCATAAATAGTATGATTTTTGGATAGTATGAAAAATAAATAGATGGTATCATAATAAAAGGTATAGTTTTTAAATCCATTTATTACATAAATGAAGGATTTAAAAATGGCAAAAATAAATTATTAAAGTTGACAAGAAGGAGAGACTCTAATGAAAAAAATTAAGAAGATAAATAAAGAAAGTCTTTTTGAAGCTATAAAGATAGGTTATGAAATGAAAAATAAAGCACAAGAAGCTTTTAATAAAGTTCCTGGTGCTTGGAATAAAAATGTTGCTAATAAAGATGATCCAAGAGATTTAATGGATTTAGCAATGTTTTTAAAATACGAAAGAAAAATTAATGGTACAGGTGAAGTTCTATCTGATGAAGAATTTGAAAAAGAGTGTAAGGATTTAATCACAGCATTTGCAGATTATGATTGTGAGAAAATGTATAACTACTTAGATAGATGGTTTAATTTTGCTTATAACTATAACCCACCAGAAAATATAGAGACAGTTGATGATGCATTACAAAATTTTATTTACTTACGTGCAAAACAAGGTTTAGCAGATACAAAATTAAAAAGACATCCTGATTATGTAAAGTCTCGTTTTAATACGCTAGACTCAATTATGAAACTTCAAAAATTACAAGTTGAGATAAATATTCAATCTGAAAATTGTGATGTTATATACCATGCAAATGGCTTTAAAATCAATACAGAAACATACACAGTTTTAACTAGTGGTACTAAACAAGAAAAGAAAAATCTTGAGATTGAGTGTCTAGCTTATAGTGATATGGCTCCTGAAGTTGAAGAAAGAATGGAAGTTGTTGAAACGCTAAATAAGGCTTTTGATTTAACAAGTCCAAGTAAAGAAGGAGAGGTTGAGGTTAAAGAAGTTACATTCCCAAAATGGGTAAACGATATTGATCTTGATGAAACTAAAAATAATAGGTTAAGAGCTAATCTTAAAGATTTTTGCGCTGCTATAAGAGAATCAATCGGTGTAGATCAAACATCAGCAGGTTTACTTTCAAAATATTTATCTATGGATTTAGATAAAGCAACATTCAAGTTTATTTTCATTGATGGTGTTAGTGTTTATGATTCTATGCCTGAGCCAAAAAATATTGATGATTGTTCAAAGAAGCTTTTAGATGCTATTCAAAATAAAACAGGTGTTGTTTCCTTTGTTCATGCAGCAAATATAAATGGTGAATTTAAATATAGAATTGATACTATTGATTGCAAAAATGATAAAGAAAACAAAGAATATGATGAAAAAATAAATAATCTTAAAAGTAGTGAAGAGTCAAGAAAAGGATTATATCAAAGCATTGAAAATAGCTTAACTCCTTACTTAAAAGAGGCTTCTAAAACTTATACAAAAAATTGTCTAAAGAAATTAAGAGATAACGCAAGTAGTTCATTAAAGAAAAAAGATGATGCATTAAAGAAGGGAGAAGTTTACGAGGCTAAAGCTCCTGATGGAACTACTAACATTTCAGTTGATATAAATAAGAAAAATGTTGGGTTAGCTTTAATGACACTTGGTGAAATTAGAGATATCTATACAAAAAAGACTCATGAATTTTTAGAAAAAAATCCAGGTATTGATTATAAATTAAAAAGTTATATTCCAGGTCTTGAATCTGTAAAATGTGATAAACGTGATTTTATAGATTTATTTATATTTGCAAAACTTGCAAAAACATTTGGTCTTGGAGAAAAAAACTTAGAAGCAAATGAGGATAAAGATGTAGTAGAGGAGATGCTTACAGGATTTGCTAATCGTGACCATGAAGTTATTGGTAAATATCTTGATTATATGTTTGATTTCTTAAAGTCATATAAAGTTCCTGAAAAAATTGAAACTGTTGACGAAATGATACTTGCAATAATGTACATTAGAGTTCAACAAACAACAAGTGTAAAGCAAAAAGAAAATCCATGGTATGTTCCAGATAGATGCAAAACAACGCTTGAAAAGGGACAATTTGAAGTCTTTGAGACAGATTATTTTAATAAGTATCAAAGACTAGAAAAAGCCTTTTTAGATCAAACAAAAATAAAGGTAGCATCTACATATAATATGGCCTTGGTTTATAAAGGCGCTAAAGTGCGTGAACAAGAAGAACAAGAAGCATTAGATGCTGAAGATGGCGAAATTGATGAAGAGTATCTACTTGAAAAAAGAAATGTTCAAAAACATGAAAACTATGCTTTCTTAAGAGAATCATTGATTACAAATAGAAAGGCAATGGTTGATAAAACTCAAGAATTTGAGGGTAAATATACATTTAAAATTACTCTTCCAGATAGTGCACTAATTGCTTGTGGTGATGATGTAAAACCTGAAATACTAAAGGAAGCTAGAAGCGATTTTTATTACAGCTTTATTTCTTGTATTTTCACAACAGATTATGCAGATTCTAAAGTACTTAGAGACCACTATTTTGAAAATGCTGGTGGAAAAGATACTATGAGACTTATATTCGTAGATGGTAGATCTGTTTACGACATAATAAATGAAAGAGATGGAAAGTTTAATGAATTAGAGGCAGGTCAATTTGTATTACAAACACTTGTAAATCAAACTGGACTCGTTCAATTTGCGCATGTAATTCAAGGCGAAAATGAAATTAAAGTTGAACTTGATACTCTTGATGTATCCTCGCCTTTATATGTAAATGATGAATATGTAACTAAACTTGCAAATTATGAGTCTAATCCTAATGAAATTTACAATAGAATAAAAACAAATATAAATCAAGTTCTTGGTGAAAATAAGAGAAAGTGTGAAGAAGAAATTAGAAAATTAAAGGAAAAGGCAACAAAAGAAGAAAATGAAAAATATAATGCTGCAATTCCACAAGATGAAATAGATTTCTTTAATCTTGGTGATGTATTTGATAAAGAAGCAGAAGCACCAAAAGTTCGTGATATTAAAAAGGGACAAGAACAACTATTTAAAACAAATAGGGCGAATGTTCTTCGTAAACAATTAAGCGATCTTTCTTCTATGACTTATGGCCGTTTTAGAACTAATAGAATGCTAAATAAGTTCGAACAAGTTTTAGGCCAAGAAAATTTCAATAAGGAAGAATATTGCAAACTTTGGAAAGAAGTTTGGAAACAAACAATGGAAGGACTAAAGTTTATAGCTGATGGTCAAGATTATACAAGACCTGTTCCATTTACATATGCTACAAACATGGTTGAGCGTTGTATGAGAGGAGCACTTGAATTATATGGATTTGATAAAGAGAAAGTTCCTCCATTTGGTGGCATGCAAATTAATGATATGACAAGAGTTTTAAGAAGTGATGTATCTGACTGGGAACAAAAACACTATGAGATGTTCTTTGATAAATTAACTAGACATCAACTTGCAAAACTACCAAAGATAGATGTTAGATTTAAAAAGTGGAAGGCAATTTCTATTGAACAGTATAAGAATTTATCTTTCTCAAAGGCAGCAGATAAATATAGAGATGAAAATGGTAAGTTAAATGAAGAAGGCAAGGTTTTTGTAACAAAGGCTATTATAGAGTTTTACGATAGAGTAAAAGTTATTGCAGATACATTCACATTCCAAGACGTAACTGGAGAAAATCCGGAACTTGCTGAAGAACTTCGTGGAGAAATGTATGAATTTGTTGAAGAACTTAAACAAGCTGCAATTGATATAGGAGCACTAGATAAAGCTGCTATTAATAAAATTTCAGGAAAGTCTTCACCTCTTGCAGATGAAATTGACAAGTTCAAACAAGGCATGGAAAAAATGCTAAAGTTTGAAAATAAATTAAATATAGATGCAAGAATTAAGGAAATACAAAACGAAAAAGCTGAGCTAAATAATTTCGTTGAAGATGAAGTTTATAATGATGAATTTGACGATGATATTGACTTAAATGAAAGTTTCTATGGTGAACTTGAATATAAAAAGCAAATAGCTGTTGAAAATGCAAAAGAAATAGATTTCAAGACATTTAAAGATGGAAGATATGACAAGCTAAAGAAAGATCCACACTCAGCATACGCAATGGTAGCGATGAGTGAAATGAGAGAGCTTGAAGTTTATTTTGGTGGAATGCAAGTAGATAAGTATGAGAAAAATTATATAAAAATGCTTCCAAAAGATAACGTTATTATTGAAAACTTCTCGGATGATTATGCGGCCGAGTTTGGTGTAAAAATTCCACAAGAGAAATTAAATGGCGTTATAGATAAAATGATTCAACAAAATATGAATTTAAACTCAAATGATAAGGAAGTAGATAAGACTATCTTTACAAAAGAATATGCGCTTTTATTTAAAGACTTGTACACAGAAACTTTACATACATTAAATAAGAAATGTTGTTTAGAAGGGAAAACAATTACAAGTGAAAATATGAGTGAAGCATTTAGACTACTTAACCAAATGATGCAAAATGCAACAAAGGTTAATGGATATCCAGAAGTTATATTAAATGGTGGCTATACAATAGATGGAATTAAGAATATTCAAAATGATTTTATTGAGAAGTTCATTCCTAAGAATTCTAAAGAACAAGCTTTAAGACATATGCAAGCTAAGTCTAACAATTATGATTTTGAGAATGAAAATTGGAAGGAAGGACTTGGATATAGTGCATTTACAAACTTAATTTCAAGTGAGCAAATTGCCTTAGATACAAAAGATCTTCATGTATATGATGAAAGAGCTAAAGCTGCTCAATTATATAGCGCTATGGTTGAATATAACTCTCGTAGAACACGTTGGTCAAAATTCTGGAATTGGAGAAAGAATAGAGCTGAAAAGGCAGCAATTCAAAACTTCAAGGAAACAATTATGGAAAAAGGAGTACTTGATGAGCGTGGATTTGAAGAACTATTAAATGTTGAACAAAATGACGATATAATAGAGTTAAGGAATGGTGTAGAGAAAAACTACCAAGATATGCTTAATGAGAAAGATAATTCAATGGAAAAGGATGTCTTTAAAATTGGAGGCGTATCTGATAGCCAAAGTAATCTAGATAATTCCATGATAGAAAAGATTTCTGTTATTGAAGCAGAAA
>CAYZGK010000001.1:7154-224409 GCA_964478025.1 uncultured Christensenella sp. | reverse complement strand
CGGCGGTCAATCAGATTGAAACCAACCTATACTGCCAGCGAATCACAGAACGCAGTTGGATGGACAAAAAGAATGTAGCACACATGGCATATGCACCACTCGGACAAGGCAATCGTAATGAAATGTTTAAAGAACCTGCGGTACTTGCTTTAGCAAAAAAGCATGGCAAAACTCCTGCACAAATTCTGCTTCGTTTTCTGACACAGAAAGGGATTGCCGTCATTCCGAGAAGTACGCAGATTAACCATATAAAAGAAAATCTTGATTTATTTGATTTTTCATTGACTGATGATGAAATATCTCAGTTGTCTGTGCTCGACAAAAAAGAACCACTGATTGGGAAACCGGAAACCCCGGAACTGGTAGAATTTTCGCTAACATGGTAAAAGAAAGGCCCCTCACCACTGGAATCATCCTGTGATGAGGAGCTCATTTGCTATTGTTCTTTAATAAAATCATCCTCTGCATCTAAGCAACCAATTAATAACAATCTTTTCCTTTTCTGTGGCACTCCATAGTAACTTGCATCTAATATTTTCTCCGTGAGTCCATATCCAGCTTTTTTCAATTTTTCTCTTACATATTGATAAGTTTTACTAAGCCGAATTCTTGGCACATTTTCCAACACAAAATGTTTCGGTTTTGCTGTAGAAACAATATCTGTATATGTTTTTAAGGCTGCACGCCACAATGTTTCGTTTCAGTTTCCAGCCGAACACTCAGAACTGCCTTGATTCCAAGCCTTTTCTCGTTATTTAATTCTGTACCTTAGACAGCAATACCACAGTCTCAACATGTTTAGTTTGAGGAAACATATCATATGGTGTCACTGAAATGATATTATAATTTTCAATAAGTAATTTTAAATCTCTAGCAAGAGTTGCAGGATTACATGAAATATAAATTATTTTATTTGCTTTTGACTCAATTATAGAATTAATAACTCTATCACTACATCCTTTTCTTGGTGGATCGATAACTATAATTGAATTGCCTTTTATCACCTTTGGTAATTCTACAGCAGCATCTCCACATATATTTTTTATATTTTTGTTATTATTCATTACCGCAATTTTCTTTGCATCTTCTATAGCTTCTTTTACTATTTCTATGCTAATTACCTCTTTTGCATATTTTGCAAACATATTAGACATAATTCCTATACCACTAAATACATCATAAACAATAGCATCTTTAGTGGTTGAAATTATTTGATTAACTTTTGAGTAAATCGCATCTCTTATTTCATCGTTTATTTGTAAAAAAGAATTTGGATTTACCGTATATTCAACGCCCAAGGCTTCACCTTTTATATTTTCATCTCCGTATATACATTCTATAGAATCACCCATAATAACATTTGTTTGTTTTAAATTTTTTGAAATATATAAAGCAAAGCTTATATTCAATTTTTTCAAGGCATCTATAAGTTTATTTTGTTTAAAAATACCCTCTCCATTAATAACCAAGCATATAGAGTAAGACTCATTTACTCTACGAAGTACTAAATGCCTAATTAAACCTTTATTCGAAACCTCATCATATGTTGAAATGTTATATTCGTTAATATAATTAACAACTGCATCTATTATGTTTTGCATTTGTCTAGTATGCAGTGGGCAATCACCTAAATCTGAATTTTCACTTTTAACAAAAGGAACAAATGTATGTGTACCCTCTTTATAAAATCCTGCATATGCTATATTTTTTATTTTTCTTATAGGAACTTGAACTTTATTTCTATATCCAAATAATTTATCTCCATGAACGACTTCATCTACACTTACATCAAGACCGGTTGCTTTATCTATGCAATTTTTTACATTTTCTCTTTTTACTTTTAATTGATATTCATAAGAAACATGCTGCATATCACAGCCACCACACTTAAAAAATATTGGGCATAGTGGTGTAACTCTATCTTTAGACGGAACAACTATCTTTATAACCCTACCTACCGCAAAATTCTTTTTAACCAAGACAATTTGTGCCTTTATTTTTTCACCTACTAAACACCCTGGCACAAACACTACAAAATCATTAAGTTTTGCAACGCCTTCACCATCTTTACCATAAGATACAATATCTAATTCTACAATTTCGTCTTTTTTCATCAGAATAATGTTATTTGGGCTCTTGTAACAACGTTCCCCTCTTTATTTTTTATTTCAATATTAATTTCTTTACCATTTTTTACATAATTTATATTTAATTGTTCATCAAGCATACATTGTTGTAAAAAATTAATTTCAAATGTTTTTATCTTTTCTTCTTTTGTCAATTTTAATGCGTTAATAATTTCTTCAGCATATTTGGTATTATTCATATGCATATTGTGATCTATTTGAGATTGTTTAACTACAAAGTTATATTTTTCTTCATTAATATCAAACTTTGGAAGTGGTCTAAACTTATCTGAAAATAAAGTATTCTTAACATATTCCCCGTCAATAGTTAGCACCGAAGTTGGTAATATTTGCCACTTTTTATAATCAAATAAAACCCATTTATGAATAGATTTTATATAGGTTTTATCTCCATTTTTTGATTTAATCTCTACTTCTCTATCCATATCAACTCTAGTTGGAGTTCTAGGCCATGTTACAACTTTTAATTCCTCATCTATACTTGGATTTTCAATTACTTCATATTTAGATCTTGCTAAAATCCAAATTATGCCTTTTGGAAAACAATCTTTAAATCCTATTTTCATTTCATCTGCATGCACACCTGCAATTGATTGGCATATATCTAATATAGAACATGGATTTAAAACATCGTATCTATCAAAATCATTAGTTGTTGGAGTATACATTTTTTCAAATATTAATTCCATTTTTCGACCTCATTACTAGTATTATAGCAACTTTAATCTTTTATTTTAATTTTTTTATTTATATAATAATTATGTATAAGGTGGGTTTTATGAATAATCAAATTGGTATTTCAAGAAAAATGTGGTTTATTTTAATTTTCTTTGGACTTTTTGGGCAAATTGCATGGTCCGTAGAAAATATGTATTTCAATTTATTTGTATATAATACAATTGCAAAAAACACAGAGGCTGTAACTTTAATGGTTCAATTAAGCGGTATTACAGCAACAGTAGTTACTCTATTTGCAGGTATTTTTTCAGATAAAGTTGGAAATCGCCGAATGTTTATATCAATTGGTTATATAATATGGGGCCTTACTATAATAGTATTTGCATTTATCTCTAAAGAAAATACCTCTAAATTATTTCACATCTCAGATACTGCAAAAATAATATCCACAACATGCGCAATAGTTGTAGCTATGGATTGTATAATGACGCTTTTTGGTTCAACTGCAAACGATGCGTGCTTTAATGCTTGGGTAACAGATAACACATCAACCTATAATCGTGGAAAAGTTGAGGGCGTTCTTTCTGTTTTACCATTATTTGCACTACTTATTGTTGCAGGCGGATTTGGACTTGTTGTAAATGCAATTGGTTATGATGGTATGTTTATTGCATTAGGATCAATTGTTTCAATTGCTGGTATTTTAGGATTATTCATTATTAAAGATAGTCCAACCTTAGAAAAATCCCACTCCGTTTTCTTTAGCGATTTAATCTATGGATTTAAACCTAGTGTAATAAAACAAAATTCAACATTATATATAATCTTTATAACAATGTGTATCTATAGTATTTCTAGCCAAGTTTTTATGCCTTATTTAATTATTTACTTACAAGAATATCTTGGCTTTAGTGTTATTGAATATAGTTTAGTTTTAGGCCTTGTTATTATACTTGGTGCTGTAGTTGTTGTTTTAGTATCAAATGCATCTGACAAATTAAGAAAAGATAAACTATGCTATTTCTTTGCTGCCTTATATTCTGTAGGACTTATTCTTATATTCTTTGTCAAAGGTGGAAATCACACAGCAAATGTAGTATTACTTGGATTATTTGGTTTTATAATGATTATTGGATACATATCTATATTATCCATACTTGGAGCTTTATTAAGAGACTATACCCCTACTGAAAACGCTGGCAAATTACAAGGTATAAGAATGATATTCTATATACTTATTCCTATGTTCGTAGGTCCCGCAATAGGTCAAGCATTAAATGAATCTCAAGGAATCACATACATAGATGCTGACACAGGATTAGAATCTAATATTCCAGCTCCAGAGATATTTTTAGTAGCTGGAATAATCGCTCTATTAATGTTTATACCTCTTATTTTCTTAACAAGAAAAATCAATAAAGAATTAAAAATTAAGAAACTAAAAGAAATGGACTATGATTAAAAGTTGGTTTGTAATTAACTTAATTTTCTAATAATTGTTTACCATCTATTTGATAATTAACAATACCTGAGTATCCATTTTGTTTTAATCCATTAACTGAAATAAACGTTAATACTAATTGTTCTTTTGTATTTGTTTCTACTGCAAAGGATTTAATTTTATTTCTTAAATTTTCCTCATATTCTTTTGTAATTTCGTATTGTCCCATAGAATATTTCATTTCACAAACATTAATAACATTATCTTTTCTATGAATCAATAGATCAATTTGGGCACCAGGATTTGAAGTTTTACTTCTCCATGAATACTCTTTTGTCATTACACCACTTATCCCTAAAATCTTTTTAATTGCCAAAACATTATTTAAACACATTATCTCAAATGAATGTCCAGTCCATGAATAATATGCTGGAGTATTAATAAAAGATAGCCAAAAATCAAAATTCGCATTCAATAAAAAAGTTTTAGCAAATAGAACAAATGGATCTATTACTTGATAAAATTTGCCACTCTTTTTCGTACAATAATTGTCATAAGCTCTTATAAATCCACATTCACAAAGTTCTTCTAGGGCTGTAGTTAATGCTTTTCCATCTCCAATTTTTGAAACAGCTGCTAATTCTTTTCTTTGCATTCCTATATTTTTTTTCATTAAAGCTTCTATAATTTCCCTATGTTTTCCATTTAATGAAAAAAGAGATCTAAATAATGCCTGATACTCATCATGTAATTGACCATTTTCTTTAAAACATAAATCGTCCACATTTTGAGCTATACTCTTTTCTGGATTTAACAATTCCCAATAATATGGAATACCTCCAAAAATCATATAGCAATCGATTATTTGACTATCTTGATAATTCAATTTTAAATATTTACTATAAAGTTTACATTCTTTTAGTGAAAAAGGTAAAAGGTGGATTTTTTTGGTTATTCTATTATAAAATCCTCCAGCATCTTTTACCATATTCTTTATGATCCATGATGTCGCTGAACCGCAAACTATTAATACTAAATCTTTTTGAGTAGAACCATATGTATTCCAAAACAAATCTAAAGCCGCCTTAAAATCACTTCTTTTCCCATCCATCCATGGTAGTTCGTCTAAAAATATTATTCTCTTTTTGCTAGCATCTTCACGATAAACATCACTACTTTCTAATAAGATTTTTAATGAATTAAATGCATCAAACCAGTCTTTTAAATCTCTATCAAGGTTTAAACCATATTCACTTAGAGCATTTTTAAAATTTCTTAATTGAATTCTATTTGAAACATTATTCACACCACTTGCATAAAAAGAAAACTTATTATTAAAGAATTCTTTGATTAAATAAGTCTTACCTATTCTTCTTCTACCAAATACAACTAAAAATTCGGGTTTTAAAGATTTTAAGCATGATTCCAACTCTTTTTGTTCGTCTGTTCTTCCAATAATATCCATTTTCTTTCCTCCGCTATTTCCCTAAAATTAACATTTTTATATAAGTTTTAGGGAATTATCTACATCTATTATAACAAGTTTTTATTTCTTTGCAAACATTATAATTCCCTAAAATTAGTGTTTTTATATAAGTTTTAGGGAATTATAGCAATATAAAGAATAAAAAAAAATAGCTATTGAAAAACCTGAAAAGTCCCTCAATAGCTACTTGTTTTAATTTTTATTTTATGATTTTTCTAAAGCTAATGTTCTTGTTGTTAAATCACAAACTTCTGTTGGTCCATAATATTGAATAGCACCAGGATATGTATATGCAGTTTCAACTGCCCACTTATCTCTATTAGCTTCAAAATACTTAAATGGTTTACCATCTAATTCTACTAAAGCTTTTCTAATAACTGGCTTATCTTCTCCATGTCTTCTTTCTATATTCATCATCTTTGTAATTGGCATACCACCAGCTACCCATTCTTCAGCTGGTTTAGATAAATTAGAAACCTTAGATAAATATCCATTGAATCCATATTGAATTAACATAAATGCATTGTATCCTAAAGAATAGCAATAGTCAGCATCGAAATTAGATGGGAATGCACATCTTCCTTCATATCCAAAGAAATGATGTAAAGCACTAAACTTACCTTTGTATGTTCCCTTCTTTCTTCTTTCCTCAAGATTTGCTTTAACTAATGCTGAGAATAATTTTTCTGATTCAATTAAAGATACTTGAACATTACCATGAGGATCTCTTTCTAAGAATAATTGTTGTTGAATACTTGTTGGTAAAATAGCAAATACTACCATAGATTCTTTTGTTAATCCTTTTTCAATAAATGCATATTTTTCTGCCCATGTAGGAAGTTTATTAAAAGCTTCAGCTTTGGCACCTGCTAATAATTCATTAATTTCATGAATTAAAACAGAGAACTCTGGTACAAACTCAACAACGCCCTCTGGAATAATTGCAACACCAAAGTTCATTCCCTTGTTTGATCTAGCTTCTACAGAACTTGCAATATAATCAGCAATTTGTGCTAATGACATTTTCTTTGCAGCAACTTCTTCTGAAACTAAACAAATATTTGGTTGAGTTTCTAATGCACACTCTAAAGCTACGTGAGAAGCTGATCTTCCCATAACCTTAATGAAGTGCCAATATTTCTTTGCAGAGTTTGCATCTCTTTCAATGTTACCAATTAATTCACTGTAAGTTTTTGTTGCAGTATCAAAACCAAAAGAACATTCAATATCTTCATTCTTTAAGTCCCCATCAATTGTTTTTGGACAACCAATTACTTGAACGCCTGTTTTATGTGCTGCAAAATATTCAGCAAGAACAGCAGCATTTGTATTTGAATCATCTCCACCAATTATTACAATGGCTGTTATAGAATGCTTTTTACAAACTTCAGCAGCAATTGCAAATTGTTCTTGAGTTTCAAGTTTTGTTCTACCAGAACCAATGATATCAAAACCACCAGTATTTCTATATTGGTTAATATATTCATCTGTAAATACAAGATAATTATCTTCGATTAAACCACTTGGTCCATTTTTAAAACCAATTAATTCATTGTTGCTATTTGTTGCCTTTAATGCATCATATAATCCACAAACTACGTTATGTCCACCAGGAGCTTGTCCGCCTGATAAAATAACACCTACTACTTGCTTCTTGTTTTCAGAGGTGTTTTTACCTTTTTGGAAAGTAATTTCCTTCTTACCATAAGTATTTGGAAATAATTCAGAGATCTTTTCTTGATCAGCAACGCTTTGTGTAGCTTCGCCTTCTTTTACGCAAATGTTGGCAATACCATTTCTTAACATTCCAGGTAATTTTGGAACATATTGATATCTAGCCTTTTGTAATGGTGATAATTCCATATTTCTTCTCCTTAAATAAATTTATTTACAATAAGTATAATATACAAAATTGATTAGATTTACAACAAAATTAGTAATTCGTATTTCTATAAGGCATAAAAAAACAGCACCATATAGGTGCTGCATTTTTTATCTTGCTCTATAAATTATAAACCTAATGTTAAAGCTGATTCATATAACTTATTATTGAATACTCTTGGCATTGCTAAAGCTTCTGCTATATCGTAATCAACGATTTCGTTATTTTTAATACCAACTACTCTTCCGCCTTTTCCTTCCATTAAAAGGTCAACGGCTTTAATACCAAATTCAGCGGCTAACAATCTATCTTGCATTGATGGTGTACCACCTCTTTGTATATAACCTAAAGTTGTTGTCTTAATTGAACCTTGAACACCACCATCTTTTAATTGTTGCTTTAAAACATCTGCCTTACAAACGCCTTCTGCCAAAACAATAATATCTGATGTTTTACCTATCTTTTGGTTCTTTTGAATCTTCTTAACTAAATCATTTACATCAAAAGGTAGTTCTGGAACTAAAATAGATTCAGCACCACCACATATTCCTGCATATAAAGCTATATCACCACATTTTCTACCCATAACTTCAATAATACAAACTCTATCATGGGATGTCATAGTATCACGTAAGTTATTAATTGCAGATAAAACTGTATTTACTGTTGTATCAAATCCTAGCGTATAGTCTGTATAAGCTAAATCATTATCAATAGTTCCGGGAATTCCAATAATCTTTACTCCAAAATCATCATAAAGATCTTTGCCACCTCTAAAACTACCATCACCACCAATAACTACTACGCCTTCAATTCCGTAAGCTTCAAGATTTTCTGCGGCAACTTGTCTGTAAGATTTCTCTAAAAACTCTTCACATCTAGAAGTTTTTAATATTGTACCACCTCTTTGAATGATATCTGATACTGAACGCTTATTCATTTGAAAGATTTTATTGTTAATTAAACCTGTATAACCTCTTTCAACACCATAAACCTCTAAGCCTTTAGATATAGCATATCTTGTTACGGCTCTAACAGCTGCATTCATTCCAGGTGCATCTCCACCACTTGTCAAAACTGCTATCTTACGCATAATTTTAATCTCCTTTTTAGGTTAAAATTTTTTTCAACATTTATTATAAACAAATCTTATTTTTTTTCAATGATTTTATAATAGAAATTTTTCATTTTTTCTTTATCTTCAAAATTTGCAAGAATCATTACATTTCCCATTGCACCAGATAGGGCTATAGGAACGTTTTCTATTTTCTTTAAATTACTTGCATATTGTTGTTTTATTTCATCTATAGACATCTTATAATTTTTATTATTTCTTCTTCCAACAAATATACAATTATATTTGTCTCCTGCCTTTAATTGAGTTTTATCAAAGGCAATCATATCCGCCCATACCTTATAAACATCTATTGAATTAGCATAATTCATCATATCAGGAGAAACTCCTCCAGATGGTCTCATATTAACCTCTAAAGCCACAATATCTCCCTTCTTGCCAATTCTTTGATCCTTTAATAATTTGAAAAACTCAAAATGAATAAAACGGCTCCTTACATTAAATGCTTTTGCCACCTTTCTACCCTTTTCAAGAATACTTGCTTCTGGATTTCCTTGCATATAAAAAACACTATCTCTATTTTCATTTACTATATCCATAATTGAGACAGGAGACACATTGCCAGTTTCAAAAATTGGCATTCCCTCACTATTTATTATTGCATCATATGAGCATATTTCTCCATCAATATACTCTTCCATAATATAAGGAATTTGTGGTTTTATTTTGAAAAAGTTTTCTAAATCTTTATCATTTTCAATTCTATAAGTATCATTAGCACCAACACCATTATCTGGCTTTACAATTACTGGATAGCCATATGTGCTTATAAACTTTTTACAGCCTTCAATGTTTTCAACAAGATAATACTCAGCAACAGGAATTCCAGCCTTTTTATAATTTTCCTTCATTTTAGACTTATATTTTACAGCTGGCATATCCTTTGATTTAAATCCTGATGTAATATTAAAATCATCACGAAGCATAGCATCTCGCTCAAGCCAATACTCATTATTGCTCTCAAGATAGTCTATCTTTCCGTATTTAAAGCAGAAAAAAGCAACTGCTCTATAAACCGAATTATAATTCCCTAAATCTGAAACATAGTAATATTCATTTAAATTAGTTTTTAATTCTTGTGTAAGATTATCATATGGACAATCTCCAATTCCTAAAACATTGATTCCATTATTTTTTAATTCTTTGCAAAAATTCCAATAGTTTGCAGGAAAGTTTGGTGATAAAAACACAAAATTCTTCATTTTTTCTCCTTATGGTTCTAGCAGTTTTGGTATAAAATACTCCGCTTGTTTATACCACCAGCACCAATCATGTTTCACATCTTTCCCCCAAACATCAAGCCATACATTAATTCCCTTTGATTTTAATATATTTGCAAATCTTATTGTATACTCTCTTGGCACATCTTCCCAATCACCTTGCCCTACACATAATATAATTTTACCTTTGTTATATTTTTCAATATAAGAGTGGTTTGGATTAATATTAGCAAGGAATTGTTCCGGTGAATTATTATAAGTCAAATCATCATGATAATCCTTAAAATAATACTCATTTGAATATAAACCACTTAATCCTAAAAGTCTATCAAAGAAATCTGGAAATCTAAAATATAGAGTTGCTGCATGTAGTGAACCTAAAGATAAACCACACACTGCAAACTTATTTTCATTTCCATTATTTGCAAGTTTATTTATTAATTGAAACTCGGGAATAGCTTCATATACCAAATAATTTATCCAATTTTCATGTCTTTCTATTCTTTTTCTTGGATTACCATTATTATCTAGTGTTTCTGAATCTATTGAATCAATTGTAAAAACTTGTATATCTCCTCTTTCAATATATGGAGCATATACATCAAGCATATGCATATCTTCAAACTCGTAAAATCTACCAGATTGGCAAGGAATCATTAAAAAAGGCTTGCCTTTATTTCCATAGACTTTAAATTCCATATCTCTTTGTAAATATTTGCTCCACCTTTTTTTATAATCTACTTGCATGCTAGCTCCTTGGTTTAAATCCTAACACCTGCATAAAAATTGGAATTTGTTTTTCCCATGATTCTTCACTATGTGTGCCATTAGGAACAATCCTTGAAGTAACATTTATTCCTTCCTTTATAAAAATACCTGTAGCTTTTGCATAAATATCATCCATTTTCTTAAATGAAAGTTCTTTAGAACCATAATCCATATACAAAATACTATCTTTTGAAATTTTTGATTTGAATATATCTTTTAAAGTGTTTTCTAAATCATTTCCGCCTACCCAAATTGATGGAGATAAGGCAGCTGCCTTTGAAAAAACACTGTTATATTTAGCAAGAGCAAATAAAGACATTAATCCTCCCATAGAAGAACCTGCAATTGCAGTGTTTTTTCTATCTGGAAGTGTTCTAAATGAAGCATCAATATCCTTTTTAAAATCATTAATAAGCCACTTCATATATTTATCGCCCTTGCCTTTTATTAAATCACCATCTAAATCCACAAAATCTATAGGAGAATATTCAGATAATCTTTCTTTTCCTTCATTGTTACATTCAACTGCAGCCACGATAACTTGCGTGTCTGTATAATCTAAGTAATCTGCAAGTCTCCATGATCTTCCGTAGGTTGCTTCACTATCTGAAAATAAGTTATGACCATCAAACATGTAAATAACAGGATATCTTTTATCTTTGCTACTTTCATATCCCGTAGGAAGATACACATAAGCTTTACGTGGTTTTTGAGATAAACTATTAATTATTATTTCATTTGTTTCAATCATACTCTATACTAATGGCCTTATTTTTACTCCATCCATTCCAAATTGTTTTTCCATCATCATTTCAATACTATCTGTAATGTTAACTTTATCTGGATATGCATAAATCTTTTTATTATATTGAACCTTTATTTCATCTACACACTCATCGTTTGGTTCCCCAACAATATTTTCTATTGTCTTTAAAATTTTGTTAAGAGTAGAATTATCATCACCTTTTAGGTACATAATTCTTGCTTGAGTGTTCTTTTTTACTTTTTTCTCAGGCTCTTCTAAATTTAAAAGTTTAATAGTTTGAGCAGATAAAGAAGCTTGTCCTTCCTTTACTCTTAACTTTCCTGATACTTCTACAACTATATCGTTTTTCAATACATCTTTATAATTTTCAAAAGCATTACCACAGAATAAAACATCTATAGAAGAATGTAAATCCATTAATGTTCCAATTCCCATCATCTTATTTGTCTTTGTTTTTTTCTTTTGGTAATTATCTAAAAGGCCCGCAATTTTAACAACCTTTCCGTCATATTCTTTTGTTAATCTTTCAATTTCCTCTTTATCTACTTCATCTTCGTTATACTCAAGCATATTAACTTGGCTGTCCTCATCTTCAGCATCATCTTCAAAAGTATTTAAAAGTAAAGAAATTTTTCCTAAGTTAAATGGATATTTTTCTAGTGTAGTTTTAAACTCCTCAAGTGGGTGTCCAGAAAGGTATGTATTTAAAACTTCCTTTTCCATAGCAAGAATATCTAACTTTTTGTATTCTGGAATTTCTATTAGTTTTTCTGTTTCATCCTCAGTAGAATCCATAAAATCAAACATACTCATTTGACCAGATGCTTTTATCTTTTTATCTGAAGCAACTACGCCAAGTACATGAGCATAATTGGCCATAATTGTTGATCTTGTTTTACCAAAGCAATCCATCGCACCAGCTTTAGCACAATTTTCAATAGTTGTCTTATTTGCAACCTTAGGGTCTAGTCTTGAACAGAAATCTGTTAATGACTTAAATGGGCCATTAGCTTTAACTTCTTTTTCTATTTCATCCGCAACTGGACCACCAATATTTTTTATAGCTGTTAAGCCAAATCTTACCTTACCATCTTCTACCTTAAATACAGCACCAGATTTATTTACATCAGCAGGTAAAATTTCTACTCCATATTGTTTTGCAAGATTAATATACTTTAGAAGTTTATCTGTCTTTGTAATACGATTATTCAACATAGCACAGACAAGTTCAGTTAAATGATATTTCTTTAAATAAGCTGTTTGGTAAGTTACATGTGCATAGGCTGCAGCATGGGATTTATTGAAAGCGTATGTAGCGAACTTTTCCATTGCATCGAAAGTTATCTTTGCAACATCCGCATCTACTCCATTTTTAGCAGCACCAGCTTCAAATCTAGCTCTTTCCTTTTGCATAACTTCAACTTTCTTCTTACCCATAGCACGACGAAGTAAGTCAGCTTGACCTAAAGAGTATCCACCCATTACACGAGCAGCATTCATAACTTGTTCTTGATATACGAAAAATCCAAATGTTGGCTCCAAGATAGGTCTTAAACAATCATGGAAATAATGTACGCTCTCTGGATTTGCTCTAGCTTTCAAATAAGCTTCAATAGAATCCATTGGTCCTGGTCTATACATAGAAATACCAAGTATTAAATCTTCTATGTTATTAGGATGCAATTGTTTCATAAAGCCTTTCATACCGCCTGAATCTAATTGGAATACAAAGTCAGTATCACCATTTGAAATCATTTCGTAAACTCCGGCATCTCCAACGCCTATTTTATCAAAATCTATCTTCTCTCCTGTTTGTTCATAAACATATTTAATAGCATGGTGAATATCAGTAAGAGTGATTAAGCCTAAAAAGTCCATTTTTAGCAGTCCTAACTCCTCAGTCTCACCTTTTTGGAATTGTGTTATTATATCAACTTTATCCTTTTTCTTTTGTACAAGTTCAGGACACGCATTTATAACTGCAGTATCACAAATAACTACACCTGCTGCATGCATTGAAATATTCTTTGGCATACCTTCAAGTTTTCTTGCCATATCAATAACTTGATGCATTTCATCATTTGTATTATATAAATCAATAAACTCTTGAATACCAGGAATTGGATTTCCGTCCTTATCTTTTGCAAGCCCTAATGCCGATTTAAAAGTCATCTTTGGATCATTAGGAAGCATCTTTTTAGTCTTATTAACAAGTTCTAGTGGTACATTATAAACTCTTGCAACATCAGCAATTGCATTTTTTGGTTTTAATGTTCCTAATGTTAAAATTTGGCAAACATGATCTCTACCATATTTTTTAACAACATAATCTATAACCTCACCACGACGCTCCGTACAAATATCTATATCGAAATCTGGTGGAGAGTTTCTTTCTGGATTTAAGAATCTTTCAAACAGTAAATCAAATTGAAGTGGCTCAACGTTTGTAATACCTATTGCATAAGCAACAATAGATCCAACACCCGAACCTCTTCCTGGTCCTATTGGAATATCATTACTTTTTGCCCAGTTTATAAAATCCCATACAACAAGATAGTATGAATCAAATCCTTTATTGTGGATAACTCCAAGTTCAGTGTTTGCTCTATCTATATGCACATCACTTAACTTTTCGCCATATCTTCTCTTTAATCCTTCAAAGCATAATTTTCTAAGATAAGTCTCTGGCGTTTCACCTTCTGGACAGAACTTATCATATTTTGGATATAATTTTTCTAGTTGATGCTCAATCCATTTTACGGACTTACACTTATTCATGATTTCAACAGTATTAGTTAAAGCTTCTGGAATCCATTTAAATTTATCAAGCATTTCCTCATAGCTTTTCAAATACCAATTGTTTGAATTAAATCCCATTCCAATTTCTTCACCAACACGTTTACCTGTTTGAATACGAAGCATTATATCATGAGCATCATAATCCTCTTTTTTCAAATAGTGGACGTCGTTAGTTGCTACAACTTTTGCACCAATCTCGTTAGCAATTTTTACAAGTTGAGATAAAATCATCTTTTCTTCTGGAAGGTCATGATCTTGAAGTTCAATATAAAAATCATCTTTCCCAAAAATCGATTGTAATTCTTTAGCATAAGCTAGAGCTTTATCATACTCATTTTGTATTAAATATTGCGGAATAACACCAGCAATACAGGCAGATAAACAAATTAAACCTTCAGAGTGTTGTCTTATACACTCTAAGTCAACTCTTGGTTTCACGTAAAACCCTTCTGTATAAGCAAGTGTTGTTATTTTTATTAAATTTTCAAGACCTGTTTGCGTTTTTGCAAGTAATATTAAATGGTTATAGCCATATCTATTTGTGGAATCTTGAACATGCATATCGTCGCACGTATATACTTCGTTTCCATATATAATGTTAAACTCCCTGCCTTCTGGCATTCTCTTTTTGTATTCGTTATTGAATTGAACAAACGCAGGATAAGTTCCCATCATGTTACCATGATCTGTTATAGCTACACCAGGCATACCAAGTTTCATACACTCTTCAAAAAGTGGAGAATCGTGTCCTGATATAAGTCTTGTAGCACCATCTAGCAATGAAAACTCTGTATGTAAATGTAAATGTACAAAAGGTACTTCCTTGCCAAAAACTAATTCACCCATATTTCCTCCTCACGATTCCATAAAATAAATAGTCGAGAATTTTCGGCTATCTATTTTATTCTAATACTTTTTGATAAAATCTAAAAGATTTTAATAGAAGAATTATAACCAAATAGTTAGTCTTTTCTCAAATCATTTAAATTGTTAGAATCATCTTCGTGTTTATCTATAGTATCACTTTCATTATTTAAACTATGTCCCTTAATTGACTTGAACTCCATTTTTTTAGCAACTGGGTATAAAAGTCCATATAAAACAATTGCAACTATTAAAGATATTCCGCCTTGAATACAATTTTTAGGTAAAGAAATTAATGCTGATTCTTTTGTGCCATAACTAAAAGCCTTTGCTAAATAATAACCACCTACCATCCATATAGCAGCTAGAATCATACCTAGTATATAGATAGCAAGTTTTATAATTGTTGATTTTTTGCTCTCTCTAGAAAATGTTTTATCTGCTAGATACACAACACTTCCTGCAATTAAACCTTCTATTCCCTTTATAACTAGTGTAAACCACATCGTTGTAGGATAAGTTAATAAATCGGCCAAAAATGAGCCCACTCCACCTGCAATTAAAGCAGGAATCGGACCAAAGAATGCTGCCGTTAAAAATATTACAGCATCACCTAAATTTGTGTAACTATCTGCAGTTTGTATTTTTAATACCATAGTAGCAACTGCAACCATTGCTGTCATTACCGCAGTATATGCGATAGTACGTGTTGAAAAACCGACCTTTTTCATAAGGCCTCCTATAAAGTTATATTTGCAATCAACTAAAGATATTATAAAAATACAATTCTCTTTCCCATTCCGACTTTACGGGCGGTTGTGGAATCTAACCACATCGGCTGTTGGGGCTGTTGGACTCGTTCGATTTCTCGACTTTACCACCGGTTGACCTAATGTCACCCAAAGTTTCTTGCATATTCTTGTTTTACTATGATTTACCTATAGTGTCAATAGGTTTTATTCTAATTCTTCTGACTTTTTAATTATCTTATTTAACATTCTATTTAGAGAACTTTTTGTTAATCCAACAATTTCTGCAAGTTCATTTAAACTTGCTTCATGATTTTCTATACGGGCTTTACAAACCTTAGCCATAGTCGCATCTAAATTATCTAATCCAATTTTTTTATCTAAAATTTCTATTGCATGAATTTGTTTGGTTGAGGCAATAATTGTTTTATCTAAGTTTGCAGTAATAAAATTGTTTTCTCTATTTAAATTATTATTAGCTTCTCTACTTACGTTGACATCAAATAACTTTAAAACCATATTACTAGCTCTAACAAAGGCGAGCATATCACTAACTAATTGATAATTTTTTCCATAAAGAGAGTATGTGTTTTCCCTATCTATATAAGATAAATGAATATGGCACTCATCAAGCATATCCTTTACCGCAAGAGCATAATCCTCTTCAGTAAACACAAGCTCTACATGGTACCCACCCTTTTCTTCTATACCACTTGGAAAATATACAGAACCAACAGATACAAACACACCTTGCATATAACTTTTTGCTTGTTCCATGTTAGATATATCACCAACATATTCTGAGTTATCTTCAACTATAAACTCTCCATTTTCATAATGGGATAATTTCATTTCTTTTAGTATGTTATTTGCAAATTCACCACTTATATTTATTGTGTAACTTTTTTGATCTATTGAATTAACACCAAGTTCAAGCTCTATATCAAATAATTCTTTTATTATTTCATAACATTTAAAAGCGACATCTTCATCTTTAAATTCATACTCTAAAGAAAACTTATTATTTTTAAATAACTGAATTGAACCTACAGATTTAGTAACACCAACTAAAAAAGCTAGTTTCCCTTTTTTATCTAACTTTTCTACTTCTTGTAATATTTCCTCTATAGTTTCTCTTGTATAATTCATTTTTTCTTTGACCTTAATGGAAAATCTATGTTCTTATAATTCACTACTCTATCTTGCAACTTGTATTTATTCATTAAAGATACAGCGTAGTTGTATTCACCTATTTCATTTACTTTATGAGCATCTGAATTAATAATAAATTTAACATCAGTTTTTAATAATTCTAACAAAGCTTCCTCAGTTGGAATTTTATGTCTTGATGAAATTTCTATATAGGTGCCTTTATTTGCGCATGCATTTCCTATATCTAAATAATTCACATCTAATGTATGGCCTGGGTGAGTTAATACATCAATAGGATAATTTTCTATTACATTTAAATAAGTTTTTGTATTAATCTCTCTTTGCCAAGTTGATCTACTTCCCATTTTCCATAAAATTGCTTGTGGAACCATATCAAATAAACTCTTTATTTTCCATTCTGTTGCAGACATATGGAAACCACAAAGAATTATATCCATCATTTCCGCTTGCTCTTTTGTTAAATCAACTTTGCCATCTTTATTAACAATATTTGCTTCAACTCCAAGCAAAATCTTTATTTGAGGATAAAGAGGTTTTAATCTTTCAACTTCTTTTTGCATTTCCAAAAAAGATTTAGGTGTAATTCCAGCGAACTTTTGACCAAAACCATGGTCAGTTATTGCTATAGCTTTTAAACCTTTTTCTATAGCCTTCTTTACATTATCCTCGATGGTACCTTTTCCATGAGAAAAAACTGTATGAGAATGAAAATCACCTAATATTAAATTTTCCATTATTCCTCAAAAATATACACCAAGTTACTATCTAACACTAACTTTCCTTTTAAACATTTCTTGCCAGTTAATAAATCTATAGAATCATTTTTTAATTCATAAAATTTCATTTCACCGCTTGTGTTTGCAACTAAAGTGATGCTCTTTTTAGCAACTCTTTTTATAACTAAAACACCATCATTATTTTCAATAATAGTGTCTCCTACCATTTCATTTTTATATTTATTTCTAATATTACCAAGCTTTATATAATGGTTATGAATATCCTCATCAATATTCCCCCACGTCATTGGCTCTCTATTCATAGGATCTTCAAATCCTTGCATTCCTATTTCATCACCATAATAAATTGATGGAATACCTGGCAATATAAATTGAAGAGCAGAGGCTATCTTTAATTTTTTAGAAGCTAAGCTATATTCTTCTTCATTTAATCTATAATCTCTTTTAGCTTCTTTTGTTTCTAATTTTCCAACTGCACCAGAAAGCACTGTAAGTGCACGAATTGTATCGTGAGTTCCAATAAGATTCATTGAGCAATCTAAAGATTGCTTAGGATAATTTTCAATAATTTCCTCAACTCTATTTTTAAAGATTTTTGCATCACCACTATTTACATAATCAAGAATTGCTGTTTTAAAAACATAATTCATAACGCCATCTAACTCTTCACCTTGGAAATAATGTCTTCTATACTCATATGCTATCTTATTAGAAGCATCTTCCCAAACCTCGCCAATCATTAATGCATCTTTATTTGAACTTTTAATTGCCTTTCTTATATCTTTAACAAAATCTTCTGCAAGTTCATCAACAACATCTAATCTCCACCCCTTTACACCAAGTGAGGTCCACTTCTTTATAACTCCATTAATTGGGTTTGTAATTAAATCTCTAAATCCATTAGGAACAGGCTTTATAGTTGGGCAAACTGTAACTCCCCACCAACAATGATAATTATCTGGAAAATCATAAAATGTATACCAGTTATAGTATGGGCTTTGTTTAGATTGATATGCACCAACTGATGGATAATTATTAAATTTATTAAAGTAAAGGCTATCTGCGCCCGTATGATTAAATACACCATCGAGCATTATTTCCATGCCTTTTTCGTGGGCTGTATCGATTAATTCCTTAAATTTATTTTCTGAACCTAGTAGTTCATCAACTTGCAAATAATCGCCTGTATCATATCTATGAGTTGAAGAAGATTTAAATATTGGAGATAAATAAATAATAGAAACATTTAATTCTTTTAAGTAATCAAGTTTATCTATTATACCTTGGAAATTACCACCATAAAAGTCATTAGCTCTATACACGCCATCTGGATCTTTTAATGTTACCTTCTCGTTCCAGTTTTTAAGCACTCCGTTTTTATTAAAAGTAATCGAGTCATCTTTACCCTTATTAAATCTATCTACAAATATATGATAGATTATTCCACCTTTAGCAAATTCTGGTGTTTTATATTTTCTATCATAAACTGTAAGTTGGTAGCCATAACCATTTAAGTCTTTCTTAACTATTCCCTCTTCAGTATCAAATTCAAAGCTATACCAATAAAGACCAACATCTAAATTGTTTTCTATCATCTTAAAACATGATGTTCCATCTTTTGTAAAAGAATAGACAAGAGGGTACTCAAAAGGAACCTCTTGTCCATCTTTATAAACAATAACTTTAGCTTTATTAATGAATACTCCATCTTTGCAGTAGACGTTTAATTCTAACGAATCGTCAGTCGATACTGCACCAAAAGGAGTCTTACATCTAGGATCTTTACTATCAAAGTAGATTTCCATAGATACTATTTCTTAGTTGTTTTTTTAGCAACTGGTTTTTTTGTTTCAGCTTTTTTAGCAGCTGGAGCCTTTGCTTTAACTACCTTGTTAAAATCTACAGGAGTTAAATGCCAAATTCTATCAACATATTCTTTAACTGCTCTATCAGATGAGAAGAATCCTGCGTTAGCTGTATTCATTAAAGACATTCTAGCCCAACGATACTTATCTGAATATGCTTTATCTAGTTTTTCTTGAGCATCACAATATGATTCAAAATCACATAGAACTTTATAAGTATCTGAACCAAGTAATGAGTCTGCAATTTCATTAAACTCAACACCAGCAATACCTGAACGTAAGCCATCAATAACTGCTTTAATTCTTGGGTTGTTGTTATAGTAATATGTTGGTTCATATCCATTTCTATTGATTTCATCAATTTCACTAGCAAGTTTTCCAAAGATGAAAATATTTTCATCACCAACGTTTTGATGAATTTCAATATTAGCACCATCCATAGTACCAATTGTAACAGCACCATTTATCATAAACTTCATATTACCTGTACCTGAGGCTTCTTTTCCTGCAATTGAAATTTGCTCAGAAACATCAGAAGCTGGCATTATTATTTCTGCTAGAGATACTCTATAGTTTTCAAGGAATACAACCTTAATCTTTCCATTAACATCTGGGTCGTTATTGATTTGCTCTCCTAAGCACCAAATTAATTTAATAATTTGTTTTGCCATATAATATGAAGGAGCAGCCTTAGCACCAAATATAAATGTTCTTGGATTAATATCTAAGTTTGGATTAGCCTTTAATCTATAATATAAGTCCAAAATATGAAGTGCATTTAAAAGTTGTCTCTTATATTCATGTAATCTCTTTACTTGAACATCAAATATTGAGTTAGGATCTACATCAATTCCATTGTTTTCTTTAATATATTGAGCAAGTACTAATTTATTATTCTTCTTAATTTCCATGATTTTATCTAATACTTTCTTATTAGATTGGAATTCAACAAGTTTCTTTAAATCATCAGCATTATCTTTAAAGCTTGGCCCAATTAAAGTTTCAATATAATCACTCAATTCCTTATTTGCTGAACATAACCATCTTCTATATGTAATACCATTTGTTACATTAGTAAACTTAAGTGGATGCATCTTGTAATAATCATGGAATACACTATCCTTTAAAATTTGTGAGTGAAGTGCTGAAACACCATTAATAGTATGAGAGGCAGCTAAGCAAAGATTTGCCATCTTAATTTGTCCATTTGACATAATTGAGTTATATGAAACCTTACCCCAGTCATTAGGATAGAATTCCCATAATTCATTACAGAATCTTTGATTAATCTCACAAACAATTTGATAAATTCTAGGAAGTAAAGATTTAAATAAATCTTCTGGCCATTTTTCAAGAGCTTCTGCCATAACTGTGTGATTTGTATAAGCAACAGTTTTTGTAACAATATCCCATGCTTTTTCCCAAGAATAACCATATTCATCTAATAATAATCTCATCATTTCTGGAATACATAATGTTGGATGAGTATCATTAATATGAATAGCTACCTTCTCTGGAAGTGAATCTAACGAACCATAATCTCTAATATGCTTTTTAAATATTGATTGAATTGAAGCAGAAACAAAGAAATATTGTTGTTTTAATCTTAATTGCTTACCTTCAATATGGTGGTCAGCTGGATATAAAACTTTACAAATACTTTCTGCTAAAGCCTTTTGCTCTAGAGATTTAACATATTCACCTTGTGCGAATAATTGCATATCAAAATCATTAGGAGCCTTTGCTGTCCAAAGTCTTAACTTATTTACTGCAGGCACATGATAACCTGAAACATTCATATCATAAGGAACTGCATCAACTTCATATGCATTAACTTGGTCAATATATAATCTACCATTTTCCCATCTTTGATTTACTTGGCCACCGAACTTAACTCTAAATGTATCTTCCTCACGTGGAGCAAGCCATACATCTCCATTTGAAAGCCAGTCATCTGCAAGCTCTAATTGCCAACCATCATTGATCTTTTGTTTAAAAATACCGTAATCATACTTAATTGAGAAACCTGATGCTACATAGTTCATATTTGTTAATGACTCCATGTATGCGGCAGCTAATCTTCCAAGGCCACCATTACCAAGTCCTGCATCTGGCTCTATATCATATAACTCTTCAAGAGTTGTTCCTAATTCTTTGCAAACTGTTTCAAACTCTTCTGTCATTCCTAAATTGAATAAGTGGTTCTTTAATGACTTACCAATTAAGAATTCCATTGACATATAGTATACTTGCTTAGTTTCTTGTTGAATTCTTTTTCTCTTGAACTCTAATCTGTTTTCTGTAAGGATATCTCTTACTGTGTAGCAAACTGCTTTATATAATTGATGCTTACTAACAGCAGTGTATGGCTTACCAAAATATCTTTGACATTTACCTTCAATGATTTCCTTAAGTTCTTTCGTGCTAAGTTTTTCCATTTTTTTATTTGCCTACCTTTTTAATATTTATTTTTTCCCACCTTATAAATATAAAAATGTATTATATACTTTTGTATAAATCTAAATATTGTTGAGCTATTGTTGACCAACTGAAATCTTTCTTCATTCCATTTTCAACAACTTGCTTCCAATCTTCCTTGTAGTCTCTATATAATCCTACTGCTCTTTCTATTGCATATAGCATATCAGATGCATTATATGTTAAGAAAGTAAATCCTTCTCCTTCTTTAGTTTCATGGTTATAACCCATTACTGTATCTTTTAGTCCTCCTGTTAATCTAACAATTGGAACTGAGCCGTAACGCATTGCTATCATTTGAGATAATCCACATGGTTCAAACTTTGAAGGCATTAGGAACATATCTGATGCACCATATATTTTACTTGCCATGTCAGAAGAAAAGCAAATCAATGACCTTAGTTTTCCAGGATATCTATTTTGCATATCCTTTAAAATGTTTTCATACTTCCAATCTCCTGTACCTAAAACAATTAATTGAACATCCATATCAAGGATTCTCTCTAGCACTGCTGTAACTAAATCGATACCTTTTTGATGAGTTAATCTACCAACCATTCCTATCATTGGAACATTTTCATTAACTGGAAGTCCAAGTAATTCTTGAAGACCTGTTTTATTTGCCTTTTTATTTTCAAATGTTTGTAAATTATAGTTAACAAATAAAGATTTATCTGTCATAGGATCATTTTTAACAGTATCTATTCCGTTAACAATTCCTGATAATTTCCACTTTCTTTCATTTAATATACCTTGCATACCATATCCATAGTATGGGTCTAGAATTTCATTTGCATAAGATGGAGAAACTGTTGTTACTCTAGAGGCACTTTCAATACCACCTTTCATATAGTTAACACAATCACCATATCTAATTAACATAGCTTGGTCATTGTTTAACCCTAAGATATCTCCAATTAAGTTATCTCCATATTGTCCTTGGAATTCTATATTATGAATTGTATAAACTGTTTTTGCGTTCTTACAATACTCATCTCCTCTATAGAAACAATCCAAAAATACTGGAACAAGCGCTGTATGCCAATCATTAGCATGAATAATATCTGGAGCAAAATCTATCAATTTTAAAACTTCAAGTATAGCTTTACTGAAGAAAGCGAATCTTTCACCATCATCATAGTGGCCATAAATTCCATGTCTTTTAAAATAGAATTCGTTATCTATAAAGTAATAAATAACTCCTTGATAGTTATATGTAAATACACCGCAGTATTGGCTTCTCCAAGACAATTGAACATAACAATTTCCAATATATTTCATATTGTTTTTGTAGTCTTGTGGAATATCTTGATATAAAGGTATCATGACTCTTGCATCAACACCTTTTTCAACAAGTGCAGCAGGAAGTGCGCCCGCAACATCAGCAAGCCCTCCTGTTTTTATAAAAGGATTTGCCTCACCAGCAACAAATAATACTTTCATATTATTTTCCTTTTTATTGGTTAAATCTTTATTGACACAATCTTTAACTTCCTTTACTAAGGTTTTCTTTTTTGTTGTCTTTTTTGCTTCTGCCATATAAGGTAAATCCTCCTTTTTAATTAAACAGTTTTATTCTTTGCAATTACTTCAGGATATAGCTCAGAACCACTCATTGTTCTATCTTCAGTAACTGTAACATTTTTATCAGTAATAATGTAGTTTAGTGAAACATTCTTTTGAATTTTTCCACCTTCCATAATTATTGAATTTTTAATAACTGCACCCTCTTCAACTACTACACCTCTGAATAATATTGAATTTTCAACAATTCCGTTTATATCACAACCATCGGCTATTAATGAATTTTTAATAAGTGCATTTTCTCTATATCTTGTTGGAACACTATCCTTAACTTTAGTGTAGATTTTGCCACCCTTTCCATCAAATAGTGATTCTCTAACATCAAAGTCAAGTACTGCCATACTTTCTTTATAATATGATTTAATATCATCGATTATTGCGCAGTGTTGATCAATATGATAAGAATAGATTTTTAAATTATCTACATTTTGTTGAATTATATTCTTTTCAAAATCTATTAATCCTCTTTCAAAGTTATCTACAACTAAATCTCTTAATAAATCTCTCTTTAATAAATAGATATTTACACCAACCTCTAAGATGTTATCATCTGCTCTTTGAGTAATTCTAGAGCCAATAACTTTAGAGTCTTTATCCAAATCTAACAATAATCTTTTTGATGATGTTGGCTTTGCTGAATAAGATAGTACAGTTATATCTGCACCTGT
Source organism: uncultured Christensenella sp. (assembly GCA_964478025.1). Classification (GTDB taxonomy): domain Bacteria; phylum Bacillota; class Clostridia; order Christensenellales; family UBA3700; genus UBA3700. Next base: position 199,969 of record CAYZGK010000001.1, on the reverse strand, counting down.
TGCAATGTGTTGTTTATAAACATCTTCAAAATCAATATTTGAGATAATATTACTATTTGTTACAATACAATATTCTTCTGGAGCTTTTTCAATAAACTCTAGTATTCCATATAAAGCTTCGATTTTTCCTTTGAATACGCTTCTTGTTGTATTTGAAGCATATGGAGGGAATACTACAATACCACCATTCTTTCTGTTTAAATCCCAGTCACGACCCATACGGATATGGTCCATCAACGAAGAATAGTTATTTTTTGTTATGATTCCAATTGAGGTAACATTACTGTTTACTAGATTAGATAAAGTAAAGTCTATACATCTATATCTTGCACAGAAAGGCAATGATGCTGTTGTTCTATGTAATGCTAAATTATCTAGTTTTGTTTCTTGATCTGATGCGAAAATTACGCTAAACATATTATTATTCATCTTGCACCTCCTATTAATCTACCATAGCACCAACAGGTACTACTTGGTTTTCAGCAACCTTTGCATAAGGACCTACAACAGCAATTTGCCATTGTCCATTTACTGGTTCTTTTAAAGTATCTCCTATCTTAGCGCCCTTGCCTACAACAGCACCTTGTCCAATAATTGCATATTTAACAACCGCTCCTTCTAAGATTTGAGCATTAGGCATAATATTACAATTTTCAACAACGGCACCTTCAGCAATTTTAACGCCTGATGATATAACGGAGTTTATAACTGTACCCTCAACTTCACAACCTTCAGTAACTAAAGAATTTACAATCTTTGCATTGTTGCCAACAAAGTGTGGTGGCTCAGCTGTATTTCTTGCATATATCTTCCATGAATTATCTGATAAATTAATTCCAGAATTTTCATCGATTATATCCATATTGGCTTCCCATAGAGAAGAGATAGTTCCAACGTCTTTCCAATAACCTTCAAAATTATATGCAAATAACTTTTGACCATCTTTAAGCATATTAGGAATTATGTTCTTACCAAAGTCGTTACTTGAGTTTGGATCAGCTTCATCATCAATTAAGTACTTTCTTAGTTTTTGATAATTAAAGATATAAATACCCATAGAAGCATTTGTACTTTTTGGTTGTTTTGGTTTTTCTTCAAACTCATAAACTGAATTATCTGGATTTGTGTTCATAATACCAAAACGTGAAGCTTCAGCTAGTGGAACATTTAAAACCGCAATTGTACAATCTGAGTTCTTTTCCTTATGGTATTCAAGCATTTTAGCATAATCCATTTTATAGATATGATCGCCTGATAAAACTAATACATATTCAGGAGAATACTTGTCTATGAACTCTATATTTTGATAAATTGCGTTTGCTGTTCCTTTATACCAGTCACCAGATTCGCCGCCTCTTGAATATGGAGGTAATACAAATACACCACCTGTCATTCTATCCAAATCCCAAGGTTGGCCATTGCCTATATATTGGTTCAAATCAAATGGCTTATACTGTGTTAAAACACCTATTGTGTCAATATTTGAATTGATACAATTTGATAGTGGGAAATCTATAATTCTATATTTTCCACCAAACGATACAGCAGGTTTAGCTACATCTCTTGTCAATGAATACAATCTTGTACCTTGACCTCCTGCAAGCAACATTGCTATACATTCTTTTTTCGTAGAATACATTGTCTACTTTTCCTCCTTATTTTTCCCCTTTATTATTTTTTACTTGTTTTCTTTGCAGGTTTAATATACATAACGCTATTAGCTGGAATCTCTAGATTTATCATCTGAGTTTCCCCATGCATATTTCCCTTTATTGCCTTATATTTCTTTGGAGAAGTTCCAAGTCCACCATAAATTGAGTCATCACTATTTAAAACTACATTATATGTTGTAAGATCTGGAACACCTATTGAGTAACCTTTTCTAGCAACAGGAGAGAAGTTTACCACAATTATTGTATAATCCCCATTTTTAGCATATCTTTTAAATGTAACAATATTTTGAGTATTGTCATCTGCACTAATCCATTTAAAACCATCATATGTTGTATCTAATTCATACATTTCAGGATGAGTTAAATAATATTTATTCAAATCTTTTACAAATTTTTGTAAGCTTCTATGGCTGTCATAATCAAGTAAGAACCAATCAAGTTGTTTTTTATAATCCCACTCTATAAATTGGCCGAACTCACATCCCATGAATAATAACTTCTTTCCAGGATGTCCCATCATATAACCCATAAATGCTCTATCCCCATCAAACTTTTGTTGATAATCACCTGGCATTTTATTTAAAAGTGAAGCTTTTCCATGTACAACTTCATCATGTGAAATTGGTAAAACATAATTTTCACTATATGCGTAAGTAATAGAGAATGTAACATTATTATGCATATCTTTTCTAAAGAAAGGATCTGCAGATACATAACGAAGCATATCGTTCATCCAGCCCATATTCCACTTAAAATTAAATCCAAGGCCACCATCATAACCAGGTTTTGTAATCATCGGGAATGCAGTTGATTCCTCTGCTATCATTATCTTTCCTTTATTTTCAGATAAAACTGCAGAATTTAATGTTTTGAAAAATTCTATTGCCTCTAAATTATAGTTACCACCTTTAGAATTTGGCTTCCATTCACCAGGTTTTCTACCATAATCTAGGTATAACATTGAAGCTACTGCATCAACTCTAATACCATCGATATGATATTCTTTTAACCAGAAGTTAGCTGAAGATATTAAAAATGATTTTACTTCATTTTTACCATAATCAAAGACTCTTGTTCCCCATTCTTTATGTTCACATTTCCAATCTTCTTGATATTCATAAGTTTTTTCTCCATCAAACTCATATAGACCATATTCATCCTTTGGGAAATGAGCAACTACCCAGTCTAAGATAATTGCAATACCATTTTTATGAAGAACATCAACAAAATATTTAAAATCATCCGGAGTACCATATCTAGATGTTGGTGCATACATGCCAGTCACTTGATATCCCCAACTTCCATCAAAAGGATACTCTGTTATTGGAAGTATCTCTACATGGGTATAACCCATTTCTTTTACATAAGCTGCCAAATCATCAGCAATTACTCTATAATTCATAAAATTTCCATCTGGATATCTTCTCCAACTTCCAAGATGAAGTTCATAGATATTCATTGGACTTTCATAAGGATTTAAGTTTTCTCTAGATTTTAACCACTTAGAATCTCCCCATTTATAAGTTGATTCATATAATTTAGATGCATTTTGAGGTGCTGTCTCAGTATGCAAAGCATATGGATCAGACTTTGTTAAAATTCTTCCATCTCTTGCTTCAATACTATATTTATAGTTATCGTAAATTTTTGGACCTTCAATAAATACTTCCCAAACACCATCACTTATTTTCTGCATAGGATTTACATTTCTATCCCAATAGTTAAAATCACCAACTACACTAACAGAAACTGCATGTGGTGCCCATACTCTAAATATCCAACCATTTTTACCATTTTCCACAACATGATGTGGGCTTAATAACTTATAGACCTGATGATTAGTTCCTTCGTGAAATAAATAAATTGGTTGATTAGTATCCATCCAACAATCTCCTTAAACTCTTAATATACTCAAATTATACCATTGAATATGTGTTATTTTCAATATGCAATATTATATATATAATAAAAAATATTAAAGAACGTTAATTACACAAGTTAAATCTACTTTGCATTTTTTTATAGTTAAATCCATTATAAATATTGGAACACTCTCTTCAATTATGACTAATCATTTTATAGCCACTACTGATGTAAATTGAACCTTATAAATACATGACTATTTGATTTAATTGTAAAAAGGTCGCTCTTGGTGAAATTTTGCTTAATAATTCATTAGTTTAATTCTTTTTTTTAGATTGGAAAATGTGGTTTTTGCATCAATGCCTTGATTTTTTATTGCCTCATTTTAGTCTTTTGCCATCGTTTCATTAAACTATTGTTTTGACATGTTTTCTAATGTCTGTATTTTGGGAACATTAATAGAATAAGGTAGACCTCCAGTCATGATAATTTGTCTATATAATGTGTCAACAACAACTGATACAGGAAGTCCAAGTTTTGTTAAAATAGCTTCTGCTTGTTGTTTTATTTCAGGCTCTATTCTTACTGAAATATTTGCACTTTTGTTTGCCATAATTTTTACCCACTTTTATTGCTTAATATATTATTTTTTATCGCAATATGCAATACAGATTTAGTTAATTACGATTATTATAATCTAAATATACTAAATTAAATTTTTCTCAATTAATTTATTTCTTAACAACAAAGTTGTTAAAATATCTACAATAAAAAAATATGGCTGCTTAGAATTTTACTTCAAAGCAGCCACATACATAGAACATTTTTAATATTTAACTTCAAAAACTATTGCTTCAAAAGGTCTTATTGTTAAATCTTGAAGGGTTTTGTTGTCATTATCTTCATAATTTGAAATAGCTACCTTTGATGACTTAATCTTCATGTCAACAGGAAGTTTAAAATTTACATTTTTATTAACAAAGTTACAAATTACAAAATAAGAACTATCACCAAGTTTTCTATTGTATACAAACAATTCTTTACTCTTTTCATAGTAAGGTTCATATGTTCCTGAAATTATAATTTCTTTGCCTTTTCTAAATGCTAAAAACTTTTTATAGAAATTTAAAATACTATTTGGATCTTTTTCTTCATTTTCAACATTTACATCCTTGTAGTTAGGATTAACCATCATCCAAGGTGTACCACTTCCAAATCCAGCATTTTCATTTGCATTCCATTGAACTGGAGTTCTAGCGTGATCTCTAGCTCTTTTTAACATAACCTTTTTTGCAAATCCCATCATAAAAGGTAAATATTTCTTTACAGTATCAAAAACTCTTATGGACATGATATCTTTGTAGTCTTCTAATTTAAAGTCTACATTTGTCATACCTATTTCTTGGCCTTGATAAATATATGGAGTTCCTCTTTGCATTTGCATTGCAACCAAAAGCATTTTTGCTGCCTTTTCTTTATTGTCATAACAATAATTAACAAATCTTGGCCAGCTTCTTGGTTGATCATGATTCTCTAAAAATAGCGTTGGTTGTGAAGTCATTGGCAATGTTTGCCAGTTTGATAATATCTTTTTAAATTTTACTAAATCAAACTTCTTTGGCAAAACTTGTAAAATCATATCTGGCTCTGTTATATGTTCAAATGAAAAAACAGAATCAAGTTCTCCAACAGATTCATCAATACTCTTATATGCATCTTTAAATGTCATACCTGCGGCTTCACCTACAGTCATGGTATCATATTTTGAAAATGCCCTTTCATTTAATTCATGCATATACTCATGATATCTTGGTCCCATACAATATTTACTAATACCAATTAATGGATATTCTGTAATCTTACCATTTGGAAGGCCATCTTCCTTAGATATATAAGTAATGACATCACATCTAAAGCCGTCTACACCCATGTCAAACCAATAATTACAAATATCTGCAACTTCTTGTCTAACTTTTGGGTTTTCCCAGTTTAAATCAGGTTGTTTTTTAGAGAATAAATGAAGATACCACTCTTTTGAATTCTCATCATATTCCCATCCTGGTCCTACGAAATTTGAAGTCCAATTATTTGGCGGTTTCTTGCCATTTTTACCTCTGCCTTTTCTCCAAATATAATAGTCTCTATAAGGGTTATCCTTTCCTTTTTTAGCTTCCTTAAACCAAAAGTGCTCATCAGATGTATGATTAACTACAAGGTCCATGATTAGCTTTATTCCTCTATCATGCATACCTTTTAGCATTTCTTTAAAATCATCTAAAGTTCCAAACTCATCCATAATATCTCTATAATCTGAAATATCATATCCCATATCATCGTTTGGAGACTTATAAATTGGAGATAACCATACAGCATCTACACCTAAACTTTTTATATAATCTAACTTTGAAATAATGCCTCTTAGATCGCCTATTCCATCTCCGTTTGAATCACAGAAACTTCTTGGATATATTTGATAAATAACGGCATCTTTATACCATCTTGTCTTCATTTTCCACCTCGTTAATATTATAACTTAATAATTGTTAGACTTAAAGATAAATGTTTAATATAATACTTGATATGAGTATTTTGGTAATTAATAACCTTTCACATGTTTTTGACAACAAACAACTATTTCTAAACGCTAACCTTACTGTAAACAATGGTGAGCACATAGGAGTTGTTGGTCTTAATGGTGCTGGAAAATCTACATTCATGAATATTATTACTGGCAAGTTGTCTCAAGATGAAGGAGAAATTAAATGGTTAAATGGTATCAGATGGGGATATTTAGATCAACACGCAAATATTGATAGATCTCAAACTGTAATTGAATATTTAAGAACCTCATTCCAATACCTATATGATTTAAATTCTTCTTTAGAAAAAATGTATGAAGAAATGGGCACAATTGAAGATCCTGAAAAATTAGATAATCTTATTAATAAAACATCAAAATTACAAGAAAGATTACAAGAAGCTAACTTCTATGATTTAGAGTCTGAAATAAAAAAAGTCGCTACAGGTCTTGGAATTCATAATTATGGTTATGATACCTTAATTGCTAATTTGTCTGGTGGACAAAGGGCAAAACTAATGCTTGCAAAACTTCTATTACAAGAATTAGATGTAATGCTACTTGATGAACCTACTAACTTTTTAGACCTAGAGCAAATAGATTGGCTTAATAAATATTTAAATTCTTTTAAAGGAACATTCATTCTTATTTCACATGATACACAATTTTTAAATGACACATGTAAAATCATTGTTAATATTGAAAACGCTCAAATTACTAAGTATTGGTGCTCTTATAATGAATACTTAATTCAACACGAGCAAAAAGCTCAACAATACCAAGATGATTATGAAAGACAGCAACGTGAAATAAAGAAAATGCAAGAATATATTGATAGGAATAAAGCAAGAGCAGCTACAGCTGGCATGGCTAATTCCCGTCAAAAGATGCTAAATAAAATAGAAGTTATGCAAAAGCCGGTTAATTTTGAAAAACCTTCATTTAACTTCCCTTATGTTTCAGTAATAACAAGGCATTTACTTGAAGTGAAAAATCTAGAAATAGGTTACAATGGGAAAGCAATTTTACCGCCTATAAATATCTCTATGGCAAGTGATACTAAACTTTGGATTAGAGGTACAAACGGCTTAGGTAAAACAACACTTTTAAAAACATTAATGCATAAACTTCCTGCAATTTCTGGTACTTTTGATTACCATTTAAGTACAAAAATAAACTATGTTGAACAAGATTTAGAGTTTAGGTCTAAGCAAATTAGTGCAACTACATTTATGAATGAAATGTATCCTAGAATGAATGCTAAAGAAATTCGTAGTGAACTTGCAAAGGTAGGACTTAAAGGAGAACTTGCAACAAAACCTGTAGGAAATTTATCTGGTGGCGAACAAGTTAAAATAAAGCTTTGCTCAATCATGCAAAAAACCTCTAACTTACTAATATTAGACGAACCTACTAACCATCTTGATGTAAACGCAAAAGAAGCCCTTTTTGAAGCTCTTAAAGAGTATGAAGGAGCCATTATTCTTGTAACACATGAACCTCAATATGCACAAGACCTATGCAATGAGATTTTCGACATAAAAGAATAAAATGTTGATTTTTCTATTAAAAGTTATATAATAAAATCATTATGAAAAACAAAGAGAAAAAAAACAAAAGAGTTATCAAAACTAAGAGCGCTATTTTTAATGCCTTTTTTACTTTAATGGTAGAAAAAAAGGATATTTCAAAAATATGCATTACTGAACTTACAGAAAAAGCAAATATTAATAGAGCTACTTTTTATTTACATTATAAAACCATTAACGATGTTATCTCAGATATACAAAATGAAGTTGTAGATAAATTAAATGAAGTTCTTGAAAAATATTCTATAAATCAAGTAAAAGAAAATCCTTACACACTACTTTCTGAAATTTCGGATGTTTTAGAATCTAATCATAATTTTTCTGTTTTACTATTATCTAATAATGATATAGGTTTTATTGATACCATAAAAAAGACTTTTGTAAAAACTATGGTTGAAAAAGAATTAAAAGCCAATCCTAATCTACAAGAAAAAGATATTTTAAAATGCAAAATTACTTGTATATTTACAATGTCTGGAACAATAGATCTTTATACTAAATGGTTCTTTACACCAGATTCGCTAAAAATTTCTCTTGAAGATTTAGGAAATTATATTAATAAACTAATTACAGGCGGACTTAACGCTATTCAATAATTAATGCGTAATTATTGCTTATATAAATTTTGAAGAAATTCAGTTAAATTTTTAGTCTCATTTTTGTAACACCAAAAATTTATTGTTTTCTCACTTATTCCATCATTTATATAGTAATTGCCATCATCGCTAATTTTAATAGTTTTGCCATTTTCATATTTTATTAGGATTGAATACGACCAACCATCAGCAGGTATAACATTTAATTTATTACAATACTTTATATCATTTATTAGGCCAACGACTTCCTTTGTTTGAGTTTTGTCTAATTCAATGCTTTCACCATTTTTATTACTATTAGTTATAGTTATTTTTTCTATTCCATCTACACTTACATTAAATGATTTATATGGAACAAAAACATATAACACTAAAACAAGCAAAGCAACTATAAATATTATTATTGTTGTACTTATAAAAACTTTTTTCATAATTTCCTTTTTAACTTTTTATACAATTATTTACTTGTACATATTCATTTTAACATGAAATTGAAAACTTTTCCCGATTTTCACAAAAGTTTTCAATTTCAAATAAAAGAGACTCAATAAAAATAGGCTGCTAAGATTTTTCTTAACAGCCTACGAATATACTTTATATCAAAACTTATTTATTTAAGAATTTTGAGAAGTACTTAATTGTTCTAACCATTTGGCTTGTATATGAATTTTCATTATCATACCAAGAAACTACTTGAACTTGAGTCTTACCATCTTTCATTGGGATAACCATTGTTTGTGTAGCATCGAATAATGAACCATATCTCATACCAACAACATCTGAAGAAACGATTTCATCTGTATTGTATCCGAAAGATTCTGTTGAAGCAGCCTTCATAGCAGCATTGATTTCTTCTTTTGTAACAGCCTTGTTAACAACTGCAACAAGAATTGTTGTTGAGCCAGTAGCTGTTGGAACTCTTTGAGCTGAACCGATTAACTTACCATTTAATTCTGGAATAACTAGACCGATAGCTTTAGCAGCACCTGTTGAGTTAGGAACGATATTTTGAGCACCAGCTCTTGATCTTCTTAAATCACCCTTTCTTTGTGGACCATCAAGAATCATTTGGTCTCCTGTATAAGCATGAACTGTTGTCATGATACCAGCTTCGATTGGAGCTAAATCATTTAAAGCTTTAGCCATTGGAGCTAAACAGTTTGTTGTACAAGAAGCAGCAGAAATGATGTTATCATTTGCTGTTAATGTTTCATGGTTAACATTGTAAACGATTGTTGGTAAATCATTACCTGCAGGAGCAGAAATAACTACCTTCTTAGCACCAGCATCAATATGAGCTTGAGCTTTAGCCTTAGATGTATAGAAACCTGTACATTCTAGAACAACATCGATGTCTAATTTACCCCAAGGTAATTCAGCAGCATTTGCTTTTGCGTAAATTGTGATTTCCTTTCCATCAACGATGATTGAACCAGGAACTACAACTGTCTTGCCATCTTCTGCTAATACAGCATCCTTGTAGTCTACTTTATGACCCATTGCTACGTAGTTACCTTGCATTGTGTCATACTTTAATAAATGAGCTAACATTTTTGGGCTTGTTAAATCGTTAATAGCTACTACTTCGTAACCTTCTGCACCAAACATTTGTCTAAATGCTAGACGACCAATACGTCCAAAACCATTAATTGCAACTCTTACATTTGCCATAATATTATGTCCTCCATAAAAAAATATTTTTTTAATCCTAAATATTTTAACAAATTGTATTTTTATTAGCAAGTAAAATAAAATAGCAAATAAAATTAGTCAATTGAAAAAGCAAAAAAACTCAAATGAAGAACTAAATTGCGTTTAATTGTAAAATTAGTTTCTTAGTGTATAGATAATTCTATCGAATTTTAAGTTATATTTTAAAGTGTTTTTTTAATTCACTAAATAAAGTCTCTCTTCCAAAAACAACCGCACATACTATCGTTACAAATCCAAGTGACGCACATACAATAGAAGAGACAATTGGCATTTTTAAGATTGCCATAATTATAAACCATATAAATTCAAAAACTGCAAGTCTACAAGTTTTGTAAGCATATTTATGCCACTTTCCTGTAATAAGTATGAGCATTACTAAAGTTATGTTTAATATAGATAAAATAATAGGGGTAATATAACCTAAACTAATTCTTAACGCATTTAAATGACCATTAAAATAGTAATGCATAAATATCAAATTTAAAGCAAGTATTATATAGAAAAAAACTCCATTTATTAAATCGCAAACTCTCTTTGGATAGAAAATATATTGTAATATTCCAAACCACAAATATATTTCCGTAAATCCAGTAACAGCAAGAAATGCCCAATTATTAGAAAGTCCTGATGCTATTCCCATGGCCATAAGTATAACTGCCATTATTCCTAAAAAAATATTCTTTATAAGTTTTTTTACGCTAGTTTTCTTTGTGAAATTAGGATACTCTCCTGATGGCATAACAGGAGTTGCATTTACAACAAAAGTGTGAGCTCCACATAGTGGACAATTTATATCATTATCATTTAATTCTACGCCACAATATTTACACGATCTCATTGTTTATCTCCTAAATTACTCTCTGCATAAACACTTATTCCCATATTTACTAAATCACGTGCCACGTCTCTTTCGATTGAACTTTTTGCTATTGATCTTGTAAAGGAAATATTGCATTTATTATTAAAAGTTACTGCCGACATAGAAACGCCACCCATAATATCATCTTTCATTACCACTTCAAATCTATCTACTATTCTTTTCAATTCATCCGGTGCATTTAATTTACCCAAATTTGAAAAAACTGTAGTACAACCAATATCTCCTATTACGGAGGCAGCAATTCTCATAATTAATAATTTCAGACCTAAAGGTGCTATTCTTACACCAATATTATTCTTATATGAGGCGATAGTATTTATGTTTTGCTTTAATGTATCGAGTTCTGCGCCAACTTCTACTTGTTTTTTAATTGTTTCAACAAGTTCTTCTATAGATAATTCTTGTTCATCAATTTCAACATTTACGTATGATGAAAAATTTCTTAAAGTTTTTGATTCAAATCTCTTTCTTAAATTAATTGGAATTTGAATAATAAATGGATTAAAACTTTTATCAAAAACTCTTCTCTTTAAGAAAGCTTTTGTATAAATCGCTGTTAATAAAATTGTTACCGTGCAATCATATTTCTTAGCAAGAAGGTTAAGTTCTGTAGCATTTACAACAAGATGTGTAACAATATTGTTACTAATTCTTTTTTCTTTTATTTTATATGCCTTAGTAAAAGATTGTTTTTTACCCTTTATAACATTATTTGTAGCGTAGTATGTAAAGTTATCTTGAATTTCCTCAGGATTAACGCTATCTAAAACATTTAGAGCATCCTTATAATCCTTTATATTTCCGTATTTTAATTCGTAGTATCTAGCAAGCAAACTCATAACAAATATAGAAGCACCTGTTCCATCAGTTAATGTATGGAAAAACTCACAAGAAATCCTATTATTATCTAAAATTACTCTAAATAAATAATGTTTACCATCTAGTTTAATTGGTCTATTTGGATGTCTATCACTTTTTTCAACAACAGGAAGCCTTTCCATTCTTTCTAAATAATTCCAGAAGAATCCTTTTCTTAAACATGTCATAAAAGTCGGAAATCTATAAACCATATCTTGAAGAGCCTTATTTAAAACATCTTCATCAACCTTTTCTTTCATAACTGCTGAAACTCTAAAAACTAGATTCCAATCTTCTGTCGCTTGAGCGGGATATATTAAACCCGCATTATCTATTTCATACCACTCTTTTGATGAAACTTTCTTTTTAATTATCTTTTGTGGTTCTTCATTATTTTTTTTCTGATTTAGTAGTTTTACTTTTTCAACATCACCACTTAACAAAAGATCATAGGATATATGAAAAAGTTGAGTTATTGATTCTAATTGTTGAATATCTGGAATAGAAGCTCCAAGCTCCCATTTAGAGACAGCTTTATCTGAAACACAAAGTTTTTCAGCAAGTTGAGCTTGCGTAAAACCATTCTGTTTTCTTAATTCTAAAATAACCTTACCTATTTGTTCTGAATCCATAACTCTCCGATTTTGCTATATTTTTCAACTCTACTTCAAGTAGAATGTCCAAAATTTCTAGTAGAATTCGACTCCATTTACAAAAAGTATTACATTTTAATATAATAAAGTCAAGTTAAGATAACTTTTATAAACTTTAAGTTGACATAACACATAATACATAATACAAGATAGATTTTATTCGTCCCCGCGAAAATCTATCGCTAAAAAAAATAGTAGAACAAATCTTTATGCGCTACTATTTTTTTTATATTCGTAAAAATTTTCTTATTTTAGATTTTCAGGATTTAAACACTTTAATTCATCCAAAACAAAAATACCATCTTTTCTTATAAGCACATCATCAAAGTATATTTCTCCACCGCCCCATTCTTTTGTTTGAACAAGTACCAGATCCCAATGCACAGATGATTGATTCCCATTGTATGCATCTTCGTAGCAGTCTCCTGGAGTAAAGTGAATAGAACCAGAGATTTTTTCATCAAACAAAATATCGTCCATAGGCTTTGTTACATAAGGATTTACCCCTATGGCAAATTCACCCACAAAACGTGCGCCATCATCAGTATCAAAAATCTCATTAATTTCTTTATTATGATTAGATGTAGCCTCTATAATTTTTCCATCTTTAAAAAGAAGCGATACATTTTCAAATTTAATTCCATTTTCAGTACTTGGAACATTATATGAAATTCTTCCATTAACGCTATTCTTAACTGGAGCTGTATAAACTTCACCATCCGGGATATTACACTCACCAGCACACTTTACAGCACCTATTCCTTTAATAGAGAATGTTAAATCAGTATTTGGTGCTACTATTCTAACCTTATCTGTCTTATTCATTAAACTAACAAGCGAGTCCATAGCCTTACTCATTTTAGAATAATCTAGATTACATACTTCAAAGAAATAATCTTCAAAAGCTTCTGTTGACATTGAAGATTGCGAACTCATCCCTTGTGTAGGATATCTTAAAATAACCCATTTAGTCTTTTTAACTCTTGTCTCAAGATGCACTGGCGTTGCATATAATGAGGAATAAATTTTCATTTTTTGTTGTGGAACATCGCTTTTTTCATAAGCATTTTCTCCACCTCTTATTCCGATGTATGCTTGCATTTTTTTCATTTTATAATCGTCAAAATCTGCCATTCTTTTTGCAAGTTCATCGCTCATTCCCATTAAGATTTCTCTTTCTATTCTAGAATCTTTATATGAAACATATGGAAATGCACCAAGTTTATTTACTTCTCTTACAATGCAATTAACAATTTGATAGTCTACACCTGTAGCTTCTATAAAAACATTCTCGCCTTTTTGAACTCTGCAAGAATAATTAACCAAGTTATGTGCTAACTTTTCAACTCTTGGATCTACTAACATATTTCTCCTTATAGAGAAGCAGCGTATTTTGTTTCTTCATCAAGACTGTCCATATATTCTGGATCTATATCATAAATACATGGTTTTTCTTCTTTAGAAACACCGAAAAATTCTCTATAGTTTTCAGTATACTCTCTTTGAGCTTGTTGTTGCATATAAATTGTATTTTCTTTTAAAGATAGACCCTCTTTAGGATAGATTGGATCAAGAATAATAATAGAAGCATCTTCTTTTATTCCAAATAACTTTCTTAAGCCTTTAGATTCTGTCCATCTAATAAATATTGGAACCACAGGAGAATTCTCTTGTACGGCATAATAGAAAGCACCTCTCTTCATTGGACGAGGTTTTTTGTAATGCAACCACATTGCAGCTTCTGCATAGAAATGAACTACTTTCTTTTTCTCAATTAAAGTATGGAAAGCATTTTTCATATTTTTAACAGCAGATGGTTTAGTAGCAAGAGGAAGAATACCGCCTGTTCTTAAAACAGCTCCTGCGAATCCTTTCTTATTATTAAATTCTGCAACTGTCATATAAACAGATTTATGATTAACTGCTCTAATATTTAAAACTATATCAAGGAATGAACAGTGATTAGATATTGTGAAAAATCCTTTTCCCTTTAATGGTTTTAATTTTTCACGACCATAGTATTTTGTATTAAACACTAGTTTAGTAACAAGTGGACCAAGTAAGAATAATAGCGCTCTTACAATACCTCTAGAGATTAAAAATCCAGGATTTTTCGTTAAGTATCTATAATTTTCATCAACTGGAATTGTATCATCATCACTATAAGGAGTAATAGCAACATCAAATTTGCCTTGTTTTTCTAGTTTTGCTTGTCCTTCTCTACTATGTTTTAATAAATCCATTTAAAAGCCCTCCGAGTTTTTTCAACCTGCATTATAGACTTAGGCTTGAAGTTATTCAACAAAAAGGCATATAATATGTGTAGAAAGGTAGTTTAATAAAGTAAACCGGCAGTTTACCACAACCGAAAATACTAGCAATTATCGATAAACGTAAAAAGGATATTATGGAACTTAGAGAAATTATTGCCAAGAATATTTTAGAACTTAGAAAGATAAACAACCTTACCCAGTCAGACCTAGCAAAACAGTTAAATTACACAGATAAAGCAATATCTAAATGGGAAAGAGGCGAATCTATACCAGAAATTTCCACGCTAAAAAAGATAGCAAGTTTATATAATGTAACTTTAGATGAGCTTACAAACGAAAATGGAATAAAGATAAAGGAAGAAAAAGAACAATTATCTCAAAAAGATATAAGAAAAAATAGAATAATAATCGTATCTTCATACTGTGTTGCTGTTTGGCTTGCGGCACTAGTTGTATTTTTCTATGGTGTATACCTTTTATATGAAGACCAACCAATTTTCTTATGGCAAGCATTTTTAGCAGCAGTTCCTATTACTTGTTTAGTTTTGCTTTTCTTTAACAAAAAATGGGGAAAGAAAAAGTACGAGATTTATCCAGCTTCTTTATTTATTTGGTCTACAATAGCACTTATTTATGTAATTACTATCCAATATGAAACATGGATTATATTCTTAATTGGAATTCCACTTCAAATAATATTGATACTACTTTCTCAATTAAAAAAATAGATTTGGTCAATTGAAAAAGTAAATTCCAGTTTAATGTGCACAAAAAAAATCGTTTTACTTTTTTCAAATTTTTAGGTGCACATCATTTTAATTTTATTTTTTAAACATCTACTTATTCAATATTATAGAGAGTTTTGTCCCATCAAAATTATCGCCCCACCCATCAAATTGATCAATTGTTGAAAACTCAACTAATTTTATATCAGGAAGGGGAATTTTATGTCTTTTTAAAAATTTTATTGTATCAAAAACAATATCAATAGACTCACTAGTGTCTTTTGGAACAACGCTATACGCATAAACATCTATTTGATCTTTTAATGTTTCCATAAAATCTTCGTCTTCTTGATCAAATTTTTGAATTAATGGTTTAAATGTATCATATTGCTCTTTTGTTAAATACATCCATTCTTGTTTTTCATAAGAGTCGAATTCAAACATACATGATGGTTCTATTTCAACAATATAACCAGAAAACGTATCAAAATACATTCCATTTGTAACAGGCCATAGAAGTTTAAATAATTCTGAGAAATCTTCATTTGGATATTTATGAGTAAAGTATCTTTCTGCACACATTAATTGGTAAGCAAGTCTTCCTATCATAGATATATTTTTAAAATCTTTTTTATTCATAATATTTATTCCTCCCATCCAGTATTATTTTCTTTTATTTTGCCTTTAAATGTGGCTGTACAATTTTCACAAGCTTTTTTGCCTACAATTTTATGCATGCGAATATTTCTTCGATTTACATCTAATGTTGTCACGTGAAGATTTTCTAACTTTGCACCATCATTTAATGCATTATTTATCGCATCTATCTCTGCACAATTTCCCAATGGATAATCATTTAAACTAACTTTTGGCAAAATACCATCATGTGTTTCATCACCAAACAATATAGCATTTTTAGGACTTTCATGCAATTTTATGCCTTTATTCATACCATAGTAGTATTTATCGTTTAAGTCATCATAAACAATGGTAATAGTATTTACTTTCTTTATTTGAGTGAATTTACTTTTTCAAATAACTAAAAATAGATTCTTATATTTTTATTGTATAAAAAAATAAAATATGGTAATATTTTCAATGGAAATTAAATTTAGGAGGTAATGGTTATGCCATTAATGAACACAAAAGCAATGTTTGATCAAGCATATAAGCATGGTTATGCTATTGGTGCTTTCAACGTAAACAACATGGAAATTATTCAAGGTATTGTTGAAGCTGCTATGGAAGAAAAAGCTCCTCTAATCCTTCAAGTATCTAAGGGTGCTAGAAATTATGCAAATCCTGTATACTTAAGAAAGATGGTTGAAGCTGCAGTAGAAGTTTCAGGTTTACCTATTTGTCTACACTTAGACCATGGTGATTCTTTCGAATTATGTAAGTCTTGTATCGATGGTGGATTCACATCAGTTATGATTGATGGTTCTGCGCTTCCATACGAAGAAAATATTGCATTAACAAAGAAAGTTGTAGATTATGCACATGATACAACAAATCACCCATATATTACAGTTGAGGGAGAACTTGGAACACTAGCTGGTGTTGAAGATGAAGTTTCTCATGAAGTTTCTACTTATACAAAGCCAGAACAAGTTATTGATTTCGTAACAAGAACAGGAGTTGACTCATTAGCTATCGCTATTGGTACATCTCATGGTGCTTACAAGTTTAAACCAGAACAATGTACAAGAGATGAGAATGGTGTATTAGTTCCACCTCCACTAAGATTCGACGTACTTGAAGCTGTATCTGAAAAGTTACCTAACTTCCCTATCGTTTTACATGGATCTTCTTCAGTTCCACAAGAATTCGTAAAGATTATTAATGAAAATGGTGGAAAGATGCCAGATGCTGTTGGTATTCCAGAAGCTCAATTAAGAAAAGCAGCAGGAATGTCTGTATGTAAGATTAATATCGACTCTGACTTAAGATTAGGTTGCACAGCTGGTATTAGAAAACACTTTGTTGAGCATCCAGAACATTTCGATCCAAGACAATATTTAGCTGATGCTAGAACAAATATTAAGACTGTTGTTAAACATAAGTTAACAGAAGTTTTAGGTTGTGCTGGAAAAGCTGATGAAATCTTAGATTGCTACAACAAAATGAACAAATAATTTAAAGAAAAATATCTTAGTCGTCAACTCGAAAAGTTGGCGACTATTTTTTTACAATTTTTTCACATAAAATATATCAATATTGTTTGACTTAATATATATAGTTTTATATAATTTTTTCGTTTAATAATTTTAAACTTAAAGTTTAGACAAAATTTACTGACTATTTTTTAAGTTTAATAATACTAAACAATAAAATCTTGTTTGGAGTTTTTATGGAATTAGGAGCAAAAATAAAATCTTTAAGATTACAATGTGGCTTTACACAAGAAGAACTTGCAGATAGATGCGAGTTAACAAAGGGCTACATTTCTCAACTAGAAAATGATCTAACATCTCCTTCTATAGCAACACTTGTGGACTTGTTAAATGCACTTGGCACAGATTTAAAAGAATTTTTCTCAGATGCAGATAATCAAAAAACTGTTTTTAATAATGATGATTTTATTGTAAAAGAAACAGATGAATATACTCAAACTTGGTTAGTTCCAAATGCTCAAAAAAATGAAATGGAACCAATTATTGTTTCAATTAACTCTCATTGCAAATTAGATGAGGATAGACCTCATGAGGGTGAGGAGTTTGGTTATGTTCTTGAAGGACAAGTTTTACTTCATATTGGCAAGAAATCTATTATGGTTTCAAAAGGAATGTCTTTTTATTATGAAGCTTCTAAAGTTCACTATTTAGAAAATACTTCAGAAAACATTGCTAAAGTGATTTGGGTTTCTAGCCCTCCAACATTTTAATAAAGGAGAGTCATAATGAGCGATTATATTATTCAATTAAAGGGTTTATATAAAAATTATGGAACAAAGACAGTTGTAAAAAACATTAACCTTGATATAAAGAAGGGTGAGTTTGTTACCATCTTAGGTCCATCAGGTTGCGGAAAAACAACAACTCTTAGAATGATTGCAGGATTTGAACAACCTACTCAAGGTCAAATTCTTTTAGATGGAAAAGACATTGCTGCTCTTCCTCCATATAAAAGACCAGTTAATACTGTTTTCCAAAAATATGCACTATTTCCTCATCTTAATGTTTATAAGAATGTTGCTTTTGGATTAAAGCTAAAGAAAATAGAAGAAGAGTTCACTGCAAAAGATGGCTCTACTTACACAAAAGAGATAAAGTTAAAAGACAAACTTGTTGATCAAAAGATTTTTGATAGTAACCACGTTGCTACTGGTTTAACAAAAAAGGTTAAATTTAAAAATTCTTATGATTATAAATTAATTCAAACAAGAAAAGGAACTCCTGTATTAAAAAAGGTTAATCTTTATAAGGAGTTTATTGATGAAAAAGTTAAAAAAGCTTTAAAGATTGTAGGCCTTTCAGATTATGAAACAAGAAATGTTAACTCTCTATCTGGTGGTCAACAACAAAGAGTTGCTATAGCAAGAGCTATTATAAATGAACCTAAGATTCTACTACTTGATGAACCTTTAGGCGCTCTTGATTTAAAAATGAGACAAGAGATGCAACTTGAACTTAAGGAAATGCATAAAAAATTAGGTATTACATTTATATATGTAACTCACGACCAAGAAGAAGCTTTAACTATGTCAGATACAATAATTGTTATGAGAGATGGTGTTATTATGCAAAAAGGTTCACCTATGTCTATATACAATGAACCAGAATCTGCATATGTTGCTGACTTTATTGGTGAGGCTAACATATTTGATGGTGTTA
Organism: uncultured Christensenella sp.; assembly: GCA_964478025.1. Lineage (GTDB taxonomy): Bacteria > Bacillota > Clostridia > Christensenellales > UBA3700 > UBA3700. The sequence continues at coordinate 180,735 of CAYZGK010000001.1, read as the reverse complement.
TGCTTAAAGACAAATTAGTTCACTTCTGCGGCGAAGATGTTAAATGTGTAGACACAGGATTTGATAAAAATGAACCTATTGAAATAGTTATTAGACCAGAAGATTTGAAGGTTGGAGAACCTGATAAGGGCTTTATAAATGGTATTATAAAATCTTCTATGTTTAGAGGCGTTCATTATGAGGCTTCATGTATTGCAAATGGTTATGAGTTCTTAATTCATAATACCCAAGAATACAAGGTAGGCTCTGAGGTAAGTTTAAGCGTAGATCCTTTTGATATTCAAATAATGGAAAAAGAAAGATACACAAACATTCTTCCAGTTACTTTTAAAACTGAAAATACTCTTGATTTATATGGAGATATATATACATTTAACAAAGATAGCATGTTTAAAGAAAAATCTATAGATGAAGACTACATAGGCAAGGAAGCTTATGTTATGGTTAACTTCAATAAGATAGATATGACCGATGATGAATGGGATTCGCCACTTTCTGGTAATGTTGAATCTATGATTTATAAAGGCAAAAACTACTATGTAGATATTAGAACAGATAACAATAAACATATATTTGCTGATACTGAATATCTTTGGGACGTTGGAGATAGAATCGGAATCAAGATAAAAGAAGATGATTTTAGATTCATAACACTAGATATGTCATTATCTGAAGAAGAAGTATCTAACATTGTATATCACTTTAAACATAAAGAAATTTCTTCTGAAATAATGAAAGAAGAAGAAGCAGTTTTATCTGATGCTGAAAACGTTATTTCTGAAATAATTGAAGATAACACACAAGAGACAACTACAGAGGATGTTAAAGATGAAAATTAGACATTTTTCAAGAAAGTACTTATCCATCCCTTATGGCGTATTTATGGTAGTATTTATAATACTTCCTCTTGTAATTCTTTTTCTATATTCGTTTACTAAAACAAATAGAGATGGTTCTTTAACTTTAAGCTTTACATTAGATAATTTTAAAGCTGTATTTAGTTCTACTAACTTAAACATGCTAAAAAGATCCTTTAAAATTGGAATTATAACTTCCCTTGCATGTTTAGTTTTAGGTTATCCTGTAGCTTTAATTTTAAATAAATCAAATATAAAGCATAAGAATGTTATAGTAATGCTTTTCATGCTTCCTATGTGGATTAATTTCTTAATTAGAACGCTTGCTACAAAAGCTGTGTTCCAAGCAATGGATATAGAGCTAGGAGAAAATGCAGTTATATTCACAATGATTTATAACTACCTACCATACATGATTATGCCTATATATAATGTTGTAGAAAAAATAGATAAATGCTTATATGAAGGAGCAAGGGATTTAGGAGCAAATGAATTTAAAGTGTTAACAAAAGTTACAGTTCCTTTATCGCTTCCTGGTGTACTTTCTGGTATTACTATGGTATTTATGCCTTCAATTACAACATTTGCCATTGCCAACATAATGAGTAATAACACATATATATTGGTTGGTGATTATATCTATAGTGAATCATTTATTAGTTTTAATATTTCTAGTGCTATAAGTTTAATAATTTTAGTAATTATTGGTATTTCTATGATTATTGTTAACAAATACGATAAAGATGGAGCCGCCACAGGAGGTATGATGTAATGGATAAGAATAAAGTTAAATCAGTAACCTCTAAAACAATTTCTTGGGTTTACATAGGTATAATACTAGTACTTTTATATTTACCTATTATTTGGATGATCTTATGGTCATTTACAGGAAGTATTTCATTCACTCACTGGAGTGGATTCACCTTAGATAACTATAAGGATTTATTTACAGGAAGAAACGCCTCATCTATTTTTGATGCATTAAAAAACACTTTAATCATTGCATTTGGTTCATCATTTATTGCTACAATTTTAGGAACAGCAGCCTCTATTGGCATTCATAGTATTAGAAAGAAAACAATTAAAAATGCTTACAACAACGTAAATCAAATTCCTATGGTAAACTCTGAAATTGTAACAGCTATGTCTATGATGCTTTTATTCCAGGTTTTACGTAAAATCTTTAATACAGGAAACTCTCTAGAATTATTTGAAGTAATCTTAGCACACGTTACATTCTGTACTCCATATGTAATATTAAACGTATCTCCAAGACTTACTCAATCAGATAACAAAATTTATGAGGCAGCTTTAGATTTAGGATGCAATTATTGGCAAGCTATAACTAAAGTTGTTATTCCAGAAATAATGTCAGGTATTATCGTAGGATTTGTTATGGCGTTCACTTTATCTATTGATGATTTCGTTATTACAGAATTCACTATTAATGGATTTGATACAATATCTACTCTAATCTATGCAAAACAAGCCGGTAAGAAATCTTTACCTACAGAGTTTAGAGCTCTATTTACAATCATATTCTTTATAATCTTAGGATTATTAATGTTTATAAATAAACCAGAAAAACAAATTAAAAACAAATAAGGAGTTTATTAAAATGAAGAAGAAAGTAGTTTTAATTTTAACAATAGTTTGCTTAGTTGCAATTTCTATTATTCCCCTTTTAACATCTTGTTCTAAAAGAGAAAACAAGTTGTTAATTCTAACAATTGATGAATACCTAAATGAAGATTTAATAGAATCATTTGAAACTTATTATAAAGAAATTACAGGTGAATCTATTACTGTTGAAGTATCTTATACTCCAACTAATGAAGAAATGTATTCTAAAATTGCTATGTCAAAAGCCGACTATGATGTTATTGTCCCATCAGATTATATGGTTGAAAAAATGCAAGGTTTAGACCTTCTTTTAAAATTAGATTCATCTCTTGGTGAAGATGTTAATGGAAGTGCTATTGTAGATTATAGAAAAAATGTATCCCCTTATTTAACAAGTGATGTGTTTGCTAAGAGCTCTACTGAATATTCTTGTGCTTATATGTGGGGAACATTAGGTATAGTTTATAATAGAGATAAAGTATCTACTGAAACAATAAAGACTAAAGGTTGGGAAACTCTTTGGGATCCATCATATAAAATTCAAATGAAAGATAGCGTAAGAGACACAACTGCTGTTGCTGCAATTTACACCTACAAGGCAGAATTGCTTGCAGGAACAGTTAGCGTTAATGATGTAATAAATTATACTGATGATGCTCAATTAAGCGAAATACAAGCTAATTTAATAACTCAAAAGAAATACCCTAATTTCTATGGTTATGAAACAGATAATGGAAAGACTGATGTAGTTGAAGGAAAATCAGATATACTATTACAATGGTCAGGAGATGCCGTATATACATTAAGTGATGAGCATATTGAAGAAGTTTTAGGTGCAAATACTACCGCTCCTAGCCTTGCATATTACGTTCCTTCTGAAGGTTCGAACGTTTGGTGTGATTATTGGGTAATTCCAAAATATGCCGTAAATACAAAGGCTGCTAATTTATGGATAAATTATATGTGTTCAGATGAGGCAGCAGTAGCTAGTATGGACTATATCGGTTATACATCCGCAATAGCAACACAAGAAACATTTAATTATGCAAATGCAGCCCTTACTTATGCTAATGAAAATGAATCAGAAGCAGATGCTATTGCTAGATTAACTTCAGAGGATTCAGATAGATTTATGTATTGTGATTTATCTTATTTCTTTACAACTATAGAAGCTTCTAAAAACGTATTTACAGATTATGTTCAATATCAACCAAAATCAGTATTAGCAAATTGTGCTGTTATGAGAGATTTTGGCGAAACAACACAAAAGATGCAAGATATGTGGACTAATGTTAAAAACGCATAATTAAATAGCATTCTTAAACAAAATATTTTATATTTAAAAAACCTAGACTTGCTTATTTTCAATGTCTAGGTTTTTATATGCAAATTAATATCCTTATCTATAATTTATTAATTTCGAATTTTCCATTCCCCATCCCTATTTGAGCCTTCTCTTGTAATAATACCTTTATCTTTTAATTCCTTTAAAACATTATAAATAGTTCTTTGGGATTTTTTTAGAGTTTCAACTAATTCTAAAGCTGTAATTTTGGGATTATTTGCTATTTGATTTAATACTTCTTGCTCAATATCACCGATTTGAGAGTTTAATCTATAAAACGAAATTTCAAAACCTTGGTTTTTCTTTTGATACATAATCTTAATATTATTAGAATCACAAAGTTTAAAAATTCTTCTAAATCCAGTAGCCCAACTATCTATTTCGTTACAGTAATATAAAGCACGAGAGATAATAGGATTTCTTAAAATCGATTCAACACCATTAAATGCAAAATCTTTTGGATCATAACCTGAAGGAAAAGCACCAGGATTAAAAATTGATACTTTTGAAGGGGTAATATAAATCTCATTATTAATTGATTCACTAAAAGAAGAATGACAAAGACTATTAAGCACAGCCTCTCTAATTACTTCTTCCGGAATTTCTGGAGTTTCAACCCTTACTCTTCCTTTAATTTCCGCCTTATAATTAATATGTTCTTTTATATAATTTTGACCCTTTTCATTTAATTCAAAAATATTTCCTTCGACTCTATTTATATCTATAAAAGACAACTTTTCATCAGAAGCAAATACGGCTAATTTTAGTGTTAAAGGTTTATTTTTTGAAAATAATACTCTTCCAGCATTGTTTATATGATTATTTGTCATTAAACATAATTTATTTAAAACTTCAGTTTTATTAGAATATTTTTCATTGATTCTACCACACTTATTTGCCTTTTCAACAAACTCTTTTAACAAATCTTCATCTATATCATCTTCAGTTTCGCTTGTTTCAATTTTTTCCCAAACAGCATTGCTTGAATCACTATGATAGATAGTATTTAATAACTCTTTAATTTCTATTTGTTTATCCTCATCAAAAACCCTAATATAAAATTTACCTTTTGCTGAATAAGGTTTATCTAGCCCTGAAAAACTAACTTCTATTACTCCAGGATTTTCACTCATTTCATTAATACTTGGATATATTGTTGGATTTATATCTTCATATATTTTTCGAGATATATCTCTAAGTGTATTTTCTGAAACTTGTTGCCCTATTGCATCTCCATTATTTTTAACTCCAAAATAAACTTTCCCTTTTCCGTTTTTATTAAGCATAGCGGAGATGGAAATTATAGCTTCATTTAATTCACTTGTACTTTTTTTAAATTCTACTAATTCTGATTCCTTTCCCAAATTAATCATATTTTTCCCCTCGCTTTTTCTTAATATTAACACAATAAAATTTATTATGCAATATTTTTTTGCATATTAAATTCATTTTTATATGCAACTTTTTTTGCATATTAATTTTGTTTTTATATGCAATATTTTTTGCATATTAAAATTACTTACTAATATCCTTTGCGTGAATTAAACTTTTATAAAAAACTATATCTTAGATTTGTTCTTATAAGCTTGAAATTCTTTAGAATAAGATTTCTTTTTATTTGTTTTATTAGATTTATTATCTTTCTTCTTTGTAAAATTTTTAGCATTTGTTGTTTTATCTTGTTTCTTTTTAGGAGTTTCTTCGCCTTTAGCTTCTTCTATTACAATTTTTCTTTTTCCAAGTACTAAACCTGCTAACTTCTTTATATTTCCTACTTTATCTTTTCCAACTTCCACAAATGAGAATGTGTCACTTACTTTAACATCAACTATTTCATGAACTTCTATTTTGCATTTAGATGTTACAAGTTTAGTTAGTGTATATTTATCTAACATATCCTTTTTGCCTACATTTAAGAAAAATCTTTGTGTTGCATTATTCTTTTCAACTTTATGAAACTTATTAGAACCATCTTTAGGAAGCGTAAATTTATCTTTAAACTCTGGCAAATCTATATATTCTAATGCATTATTAGTAATAACTTGGTATGCTTGAACAAATCCAACTTGTGTTGAGTCAATAATAGTATATGCTGCCCCAGTTTTGTTCGCTCTTGCAGTTCTTCCTATTCTATGGATATAGAAATCATTATCTGATGGTGGGTCAAAATTAAATATTACATTTATTGACTCTACATCAATACCACGAGCAGCCACATCTGTAGCTACAAGCATTTCTATCTCTCCATTTTTAAAAGATTTCATTATTTTACTTCTTTCATTTTGTCTAATATCACTATGAATAACGGCACAATTTGCATGAGCTTTAACAAGTGCTTGATATAGTTTATCTGCTCTTGCTTTTGTATTACAAAAAACGATACATCTATTGTAATTATTAACCCTCTTTAAATATAAAAGTGCAGAAACTCTTTGAGAGTCTTCTACCATTGTATAGTATTGTTTTATTTGTGGAATATTTTCACCATCGATTTTAGTCTCAATAAATAATGGATCTTTAAACTTTTCCTCTACGATCTCTTTTATTTGTTTTGGAATTGTTGCTGAAAATAATAAATGCTGAGTAGTTACTTGTGGAACGGCTTTCATTAATTTTTCAATATCAGCTCTAAATCCCATATCGAACATTTCATCGCCTTCATCTAGAACTAAGCACTTTGTTTCATTAAGTTTTAATGTATGTCTATCTAAGTGATCAAGTAATCTTCCTGGAGTTCCCACAACAACTTGTGGTTTTTTTCTCAAGAATAGTAGTTGTCTTTGAAAATTTTGTCCACCATAAATTCCAGCTACTCTAAAGCTTTCATAATATTTAGTACACATCTTAAAAACATCACAAATTTGTGTAACTAATTCTCTTGTTGGACAAATAACTAAAGCTTGAACTTTATTTGATTCTCTATCTACCATTTTCATTATTGGTAGAACAAAAGCTAAAGTTTTTCCAGTACCAGTAGGAGCCTTTGCAACTATATTCTTACCACTTATTGCCTCTGGAATAACTTTTTCTTGTATATCAGTCATTTCAACAATATTTTGTTCTTGAAGTGCCTTTATTATTAATGGATCTATTTCTAATTCTTTAAATTCTTTCATGGTTTGAATTATACCACATGCCCTTTTATTTTGCATTTAATTACTTGCACAAAGTAAAAACTATTGTATAATTATATCAATATGAAAACGGCGTTAATCTTAGGAGCATCTAGAGGGATTGGAGCGGCTATTGCAAAGGAATTTGCAAAGAATAATTATTTTGTTTGCATAAACTATAATAAGTCTTTAAATGAGGCAAGATCTCTTTTAGAAACCATATCTAAAGACAGTGGACAAGGAGAAATATTTAAAGCAGATATTTCAAACTTTAACGAAGTTAATGATATGATTTCTACTATAATTTCAAAATACAAAAAAATTGATGTATTAATAGTTTCTGCTGGTATTTCAAAACCTAATTTATTAATAGACTCATCAATAGATGACATCTCCTCCATTATAAACACTAACCTACTTGGAACAATATATTCTTGTAAGGCAGTTTTACCTTATATGCTTTCTAATCACTTTGGAAAAATAATAACTATCTCTTCTATGTGGGGAGAAGTTGGAGCTTCATGTGAAAGTATATATTCTGCATCAAAAGGTGGCGTTATAGCATTCACTAAAGCCCTTGCAAAGGAAGTAGGATATAATGGAATTAATGTTAATTGCATAAGTCCAGGACTTATTAATACTCAAATGAATAAAAACCTATCAACTGAGGATATAAAAGAACTTATTGATTCTACTCCGTCTTCAAGAATAGGTGAACCTATAGACATAGCAAAGGCCGCTTTATTTCTAGCATCCGAAGACTCTAGTTTTATTAACGGCCAAGTAATTTCTGTAAATGGTGGATTTGTTATTTAGTCTGGAGTTACGGCAGCGTCTAAATAAACCCCCATATTATCTAATATAGTTTGAATTGAAGAACCTGCAAGTTTAGAAACAGAAGATCTTCCACCTAAAACATAACATCTAAATGAATCAGAATCTGTATAACTTAAATCATTAAATGCATTCTCATCAATAACAAATGTTTTAGAAACGCTATCGCTATCAAAATATAGTGTTGTTATTTTACTCTTATATACGATACTTGAACCTAATTCATTAACAGCACCTGGCAAACACAATAATGAGAATTGAGAACCAGCGAATGCATATCCACTTATTTTCTTTATAGTATTTAACTTATTTGCAGCAGTAAAGAATTTAAATGCATAACTCTTCTTTGTTTTAGCACTATCTTGATAATAATATGAATCATCATCATACAATCCAACATAAGCATATAAAGTTGTTGGCGTTGTTGTAGAAGAATAATAATCAGTTACGACATAATGATTAGTTTTTACTCCGTTTTTATTGTAGTAAGAATCAAGAGTTGTTGTTCTAAAATAATCATTATATTCAACTTGTTCTACTGTTCCATCACCCTTTGTATGATTAAATAATACTCTATAATTACATGTTTTTGTTGATGTAGATGATGTTGCAAAGAACGATAATGCACCATCATTAATTGTTTCTAATGATTCTGGAAGAATTAGTGGACTTGTAGATAAAAGTTGAATACAACCCATAAACATTCCAGATGGTAAAGATTTCATATTATTTGGAAGAGTTACACTGTTTAAAGCAGTACATGTTAAGAACATATTGCTTCCTAAAATTACACTTGTAGATAAGTCTTCATCAAATATAACTTTCTTTAAAGATGTCGAACCAGAGAAGGCATAATCTCCAATATCTGTAACTGATGGATAAATATAGAAATATTGGAAATTTAGTTTTGTAGAAGCAAATGCATAATTTCCAATATAAGTTAATTTAGCCAACTTTAATTCATCATCAGATTTTGAATATAATTGTGTATCATAAAAAGCATAGTTGCCTATAACTTCTATACAATTTTCGCCATCATCATAAACACCAATTTTTCTAATTGCACTTCCTCTAAATGCATTATTACCAATATTCTTTAAAGTTGTAGGTATTTTAATACAATCTAAAGTATCACATTCATAGAATGCATTATCACAGATTTCATTTAATGATTTTGGTAGTTCAAGCCATTGATCACCATTTGAATCTGTTGTTATATCCTTGCCTAAATAGGTACATCCATAAAAAGCATAAGAACCAATATATGTAATGGAATCTGGCATAACAACAGTTCTAAGAGCTGTACAATTTTGAAAACAGTACGCTGGAACACTTGTTAAGTTTGATGGAAGTGTTACTGATACTAATGTTGTATTTCCACTAAAACAATAATCATCTAACTCAAGGCTTGCATTATCTTCAAAAGAAAGAGAGGTAACTTTTGAACTATTAAAAGCTTTTTGAGATATTGAAACAACCTTTTTACCTTCAATTTTTGCAGGAATGGTAAGTGATGTATTATCTCCATCATAAGAAACAATTGAAACACCATTACCCTCACTTACAACTGTATAATCTCCAAGAGTGAATTGTGAGTTTTGATTAATAGAATTCATGACAACTGCTATTGTTATAATTCCAATTGCTAGTACTATAATTACAGCTAATGCTATTTGTTTTGAATATTTTTTCATTTTAACCTCTCTATTTAACCTCAGCATCAATTAAATCGTATCTATCTGCTGCTTCTTTTATATTATCTCTTTTTAATGTAGAACATGTCCTAGATTCTATATTTACATTATTTAATGTAATACCTGATACGTGTCTTGCAAATACTCCATATACTGGCAAATCCTTATAAACACTTAATTCGTGAGATATTAAATAAGAATGAATAACTCTTGTGATTTCAGGATAACCATTCATTCCTTCTTCATATTGAACATCTCCAACATCTAATTCCTCTTGTGTATTTCTATATGTAGCTTTATAGTTAGCTATTGTAACATTTTCTACTCTATATGTTACATCATTATAAATACAACCAGTTACTGCACTTGGCATTTCTATGTTATTAGAAACTACATTAGAAATAGTTATTTTACTTATACTTCCTACTTCACCAATTGAGCCTGGATATGTATTTAATCTTGATCCTAACCAAATCAAGAATGTTGCTGAAATACCTTCCATATAAATATTATCCACATTTACATCATAAATATTTGAGCCATCCGCTGATTCTATAGCAATTCCTGCATATCCGCCAACCACACCTTCTGGCATTGCAAAATAACAATTAACACAATCTATATTTTTTATTTCTTGTGTGGTTTCTGTTCCTATTTTAAAGCAATTTGCCATAGAGATAACTGTACATCTATTAAATGTTATATTTTTACAAACTTTAGTCCCATTTGCTTTAATACATAAACCATCATCAGCTGTTGCCACAAATACATGTTTTACATCTACTGATTGACAACTTACAAAATCTAATCCATCTGCATTAGCAACATGAAGGTTATTGTCTATAACACTATCTGCTATACTTATATCTTTACTATCTACAAACTTACAAGTCCAATTTGCAGAATCTTTAATTAGAACAGATTCTATATCAATATTTTCACAATTAGCAAAATATAAAGCATGAGGTCTTGATACTTCTACATCTCCAACTTTCTTTGCTTTTCTTATTCTCTTTCGAGCCTGAAGTACTCTTGTTTTTAAATTAAACTTTTCAAGTGGTTGCAGGATAGAAGAATCCTCAGCTTCATCTGTGTAAGTTGCTCCATTACTTACAATTGAACCTGGACCATATATTTTTATATTTGAAACATTCTTTTCTAGAGTTCCCTCTGCATATAAAATACCTTTATTTGCAACATCAATATTGTATTCAACACATTCTTGATAAGTAGGCCCAATTAAAGAGCATTCTTCATTAATAACAATTGTTACATTACTTTTAAGTTTAATTGGAGTTGTCTTATAGTTTCCATCCACATAGATAATTAAACTACCTGAAGAGTCCTCAATTAAACTATTTATAATGTCACCATTTTGAACAGGATTATTTGTTTCTAACACTCCTTCTTCAGACAAATTATATGAATGAATAAACAAATCTTTAATTTGAGACCAAATAGTTGTTGTATCATATAAATAATCTTCATAATTTATATTTGCAATATACTCATTTGTTGAATCAAGCGTATAAGTCTTTTTTAAATCTGAAATGTTTTTATGAGTTACTGTAACTGTTGGATAATTAATGATAAAGAAATACAACCAAAGAACCATAGTAAACGCAAATATTATACAAAAAACAATAATTGCGGAAATTATAGATGCCCTTTTTCTAGCATCCTTCCATACGCTTACTTTTTTACTAGGTGTAGAATCTTTTGAAAATTCAATTGACTCATTTTGGTTTAATTCTTCGTTATCCAAAGTAGTATCTCCTATAAATATAAAATATTATAACATACGCGCATTTTATATAACAACAAAAGAAAATACTAGTTAACACTAAAAGTTAAAAGCACTAGTTGTTGACTTTTATTCTAAAAATTTTTGTAATATTAGAAAAAAAAGTCAATAAAACCAATACAAATAATTTAAAGATATAAATTCATTTTACTTTAAGACTTCCCAATATCCAGTTTTTCTTGAGCCAACTCTTCTTATAACTTTAGATTTTAAAAGATTATTCAAATGTCTATTAATTGTAGGCACCGATTTTATAGTTATGTCAGATAATTCAGAAATAGTAATATACTTATTTTCAATAATTAATTTTTTAATTTGTTCATCTAAATCATTTATCCTATCATTTATCCTATCATTTATCCTATCATTTAAAAAATCCTTTTTTCTTTCAAATACAAATGTAAAACCAAAATCATCCTCAATATACTTATATTCAACGTCATTTTGACTACACAATGTAAAAGTTCTATCAAAACCAGTTCCAAAGGCATCAATATATCCATACTTAAACAATGTCGAAGCAATCAATAGATTTCTTATTTTACTGCCCACCTTCCCAGAGGCAAAGTTTATGGGATCTATTCCTTTAATTATTGAACCTGGATTATAAATCCTAACTGATGATTTATAAATCACATATTGATTATAATCACCTACCCTTGCATAAGAACAATGTGCAAATGAGTTAACAACTATCTCCCTTATCGCCCTTACTGGAATTTCTGGTATCTCTTCTCGTTGAATACCAACAATATTAGATTTAAACGAAATATGGTTTTGAATATATGATACTGCTTCCTTGATACACTCAATAATATTCCCTTTAAATTCCTTTATTTCTCCAAATTCAGTTCTATTATCTGTAGGATAATTTGCCTCTTTAATTGTTAGAGGTTTATTATTACCAAATAAAAACAATCCCGCATTATTTAATTTATCATTAAAAGTTATTAAACCTAATTTACTCAATGCTTCTTTAGGATTTCTATAAACATATTCTAATCTCCCTTTTTCGTTTGCAGTACGAATACAATCAATCAACAAATCTTCATTTATATCATCTATACCATATTGAGTTTCCGTTTGTTCCCATTTAAGATAATTATCTTCTTTCTCTCCAAAAAATCTTTGAAGCTGATTCGAATCCATTACTATATCCGAATCATTAATTCTTATGTAATATCTTCCATAAGCTGAATATGGTGTATCTTCACCTTTAACATATACTTTAATGATATTTTTATTATCTTCAACAATTTCATCAATTTTAATTGTAGAAGGCAATGGCTTTAGATTGTTTTGAATCTCATGAGTAATATCCGCCTTAGTTTTCTTTCCAATAGTAATACCTACAAGCCTTGAATCGTCATTTATACCAAATATTACTGTTCCTTCTTTTTTCTTATTAAGCATTGAACTTAAAGAGATTATACCTTCTCTTAATTGCGATAATGATTTCTTTAATTCTAATGTTTCTGACTCAATCATATTAATACCTCTCTTTTTGTTTTATCCTATCATTTATCATATCATTTATCCTATCATTCGTCAATTTTTTTTATTTTATCATATCATATATCCTATCAATTACATTCATAATGATAAGATAAATTTCAAAAATGGTAATTAAGAGGGTAACATGGTATTAATTTTTAACAAAAAAATTGAGCATAAACAAATAAGCAATCTATTTTATCCAAAATCTATTGTTTATTTTCGTACCATAAAAGTTGATAATTTTGGTACGAAAGTAAACATATTAATAATTGAAAATTAGAAATATACTATGAAGAAAGAATCATAAGTGCAGCATTAATACCATCAACAGCGGCAGACATTATTCCGCCCGCATATCCAGCGCCTTCTCCACATGGCATTAAACCTTTTATAGAACTTGAATAATTTCTATCTCTCATAATCCTAACAGGGCTTGAAGATCTTGTTTCTACACCTGTAAATATTGTATCTGGATTAGCAAAACCTTTTATTTTACTATCAAATATAGGCATGGCTTTTAATAAAGATTCTATTACATAATTTGGAAGGCATTCTCTTAAATCAGCCTCCACTACACCTAATGGATATGTAGGTTTTATTGTATTAAAGTTTGTAGATATTTTTTTATTTTTTAAATCTTCATATCTTTGACAAGGAGCTTTGTAATTACCACCTATTTTATATGCAAGTTTTTCATATTTTCTTTGAAACTCTACGCCAGCTAGTACGTTATCACTTTTAAAATCCGATGGATTTACCCCAACTAATAGTGCAGAGTTTGCATTAATTCCATCTCTTTTAGATAAACTCATACCATTTGTAACTACCATTTCCTCTTCAGAGGTAGCAGCTACAACATAGCCGCCTGGGCACATACAGAATGTGTAACAACTCCTATTATTATCTAAATGGCAGGCAAGTTTATATGAAGCAGGCTTTAAAAGTGTATATTTATCTCCATATTGAGCAAGTGATATATCCTTTTGTAAATGTTCAACTCTAACACCAATAGAAAAAGCTTTTTGTTCCATTAAAACCTTACTAGATAACATTTCAAAAGTATCTCTTGCACTATGGCCTATTGCAAGTATACATAAATTAGTTTTTATTTCTTCTCTATTTCCTTGTCTTTCAACAATAATAGACTCTAAGTTTCCTACATTTTGTTTTATATCAACAAGTTTTGTACTAAAAAGGTATTCTCCACCTAATTTTTCTATATCTTCTCTTATGTTTTTAACAACATTTATTAAAACGTCTGTACCAATATGTGGCTTTGCTTCATATAAAATATTTGATTGAGCTCCATGAAGCACAAACTCTTTTAATACTGTGTTTATAAGATAAGATGAAGTACCTGTATTTAATTTTCCATCAGAAAAAGTACCAGCTCCACCTTCTCCAAATTGAATATTACATTCTTTATCTAAAATACCCTTTTCATTAAATACATTTACGCTTTGTTTTCTTTCGTCAACAGATTTTCCTCTTTCTATAATTATAGGTTTTAATCCTGCCTTGGCAAGAGTTAACGCAGCAAACATTCCACAAGGGCCAGAGCCTACAACAATAGGTCTTAATTTAGTATTTTTTCTATTGTATGACTTTAGTAAAAAATCTAATGTAAAGTCCTGTTCTACATATTTTGAATATTTTGGATTTTTACTTAATTTTTTCTCATCATCAGATATCTCAACTGCAAGAGAGTAAACATAATTTATTTCTTTTTTTCTTGAATCTACTGATTCTTTTAAAATCTTATAATTTTTAATTGAACTTGGCTTTACACGAAGCGTATTAGATAAAACTTTTTCAATATCTAATTTAGAATGAATTATAGGTAATTTTATATCATTTACTTTGATTTGCATATACTATCTACAACACATAATGACGATGCAAGTGCGAAGGATAAGTTATATCCACCACACTGACCATCCACATCTAAAACTTCGCCGCATGCATAAACATTATTTAATGTTTTTGACATATAAGTTTTATCATCAAAAAAGTTAACATCAAGGCCACCTGACATAACTTGTGCATTTTCAAGATTTGTAAGGCCATCTATTTTACACTTATAATTTTTTAATTCAAATGCAATATCCTTTCCTTTAATATTTTGAGCTATAGCTTTATGAACAACACCAAAAAGCGGATTTGAAAGTTTAGAATTATTTAAATAATCTCTTAATTCATCTACATTCATATTTGGAACAAAATCAAGCATAGCAAATGCATTAACTTCATCCTTATTATTTTTTACCATCCACCTAGATAAATATATAGAAGCTTTAAATGCTAAAATGCCAGATATGGCCCTTTCTTTAAATAAAACTTCTCCATCTTCACTAAATATTAGTTCGTTTTCTATATATAAAGATAATTTAACTTTAGCTCTTACCCCGTTAGCGCCAATTATAGCCTTTGTTTTAAGTGGAACAAGTGTTTGTTTAAGTTTAGTTGTTTTTTGCCCTAAATCGCCTAATAAATAGTGAGAATTAATTCCAAACGATGCATTTGAGCCTGTGGATAGTACTATTTTATCTGTTTTAATTTGGTTTTTTGTTGTTTTTACAATAAATCCTTCGTTTTCTTTTTTTATAGATTTAACTTCTTCATTTAAAAAAACATCTACTTTATATAGGGATAATTGGTCTAAAAGAGCATTTAATATTGTATTTGAGCTTTCCGAATAAGGATATACTCTTCCCTCTTCATCTTCTCTAAGCATAATGCCTAGATTTGAATAATAATTATATAGAACATCAAAGTTATATTTTTCAATGGCATATTTAACAAAATCCGTATTATAAAACGAAGCGTTTAAATTTCTATTTAAAATATTGCACTTTCCATTTCCGGATGCCAATATTTTCTTTCCAAGTCTATCTTTTGCCTCAATTAAACAAACATCTACTCCTCTTTTCTTAAGTTCAAGAGAAGTTATAATTCCGCTTATTCCACCACCTATTACTACAACGCGTTTTTCCATCTATAAAAGTATATCACAAATAACTAAACTTATTTAACCAATACACCCAAATTTAGCAAAACTTGTAAATATACAGTTTAAAAATGTAGTAAAACTTGTAAATATTGACAATAAAAACCTAGTAAAACTTGTATTTGAAGCACCTAAAAAGTTAGTAAAACTTGTAACAACATACCCAAATTCCCCTTAACTGCTAGATTTTTTAATTTTAACAATTTTCTTTTATTTTTACCTAAAAAAAATGGTATAGATTTTACCACCTATACCACTTACTTTTATAAAGTCTTTTTTATTTATTTTGTTATTTTAATTTCTGTATTATATGCATAACCATCTATTGTATGGGTATATTTTAATACAATACTTGTAACACTCTTTGACTCATCCATTACCATAGAGATTGTAGCGTTTGAAACATCGCCAGTAGATATTCCTAAATAATCTTTAGGAGAAGCAATTGTAGCACTATATGTATTTGTAGATGTTACAATATCCTCAACAATTTTTGGATCCGTAAAGTCAGTCTCTGTGTATGTTAATCCACTTGCAGTTCCTGAGAATGTAGATGTTCCAAATCCTAAACCATATGGATCAGATTCTTTACCATTTGCATCTCTTGTATAAATAGTTTCTCCATCTTGAGATTTAATAGTAATTGCTACTTTGCAATCTGAAAGATTTGCAGCTGCCGTAAAGAAATCCGTTGCAGAAATACTAGAACCATTATTTGTTGTAGTATTATTTGGATTTACCTCCTCTTCATGACAGGCAGAAAGAGCAACTACTAAAGAGATAACCAACACTAATATAACTAATAATAAATTTTTCTTTTTCATATTTAATTACCTCCTACTATTTAACCACTTTATCTTTTTTCTTTTTTAATCCAACCATTAAGCCTGCTACTGCTAAACTTATTGCTGATGTAGATGCTACTTTAACCTTTAAAGATGTTTGTGCTGTCTTAGACGCAACATCTCTTGCAGATGTTACAGCACTCTTTGCTGAACTTGTAAGTTTCTTATAATTGCTCTTAACTGTTTCTAACTTAGTAGAATCTATTAATGACTCATCTTTCTCACTTACATTTTCAATATTAGCAATTACAGTCTTATATGTAGCTATATCTTTAAATCCAAAGCTCTTTGCAAGTTTGTCTAACTCTGAATTTACACTTGTTGGGTCAAATGTTGTTGTAAAGGCAATTGACATAACGCTAGATTCTAAATAGTTATCTGATTCTAATACTTTTACATAAATTGTATAAGATTTCATTGCAGTTAAGTTTGAAACAGTATCGCCCTCTGTTAAGTTTTCACTATCTAAACCTGTACATAATGTATAACTTACAAAATCTCCCTTAACTACAACTTTGTTATAATGTAACTCTAAATCAGTTGCATCTAATTTTGTTGTATCAAAAGCAGCCTTATTTACTGTAAATTGTAATGTAACATTACTTTCAAATACTGCGCTTCCTTCAGTTGCTGTTATATATACATAATATGTACCTGCATTAACAACCTCAGTTAAGGAAGCTGTTTCACCATATACAAACTCATTTGTGCTATATACAGCCATTGACCATTCTGTTGTTGCAGCATTAGTGTCTGGCTTAATCATTTCCATTAAATTCTCTCCAGTATATGTTGTACTACTTGTTGCTAATGTCATATATTGAAGATCTTTAATAGTAATTTCAAGATTACCATTTTGCTCTATAGTTAAGTTATAGTTATCTGCATCATCGCCAGATAATGTCATAATTACAACACCTGTATATGAACCAACTGATGCTGAACTATCTAGTGAAGGTGCTGTATAAACATAAGTTAAGTTTGCGTCTGTTGCAAACTCTAATGAGTTTGTTGAGTAACTAAATCCTAAACCTGAGTTTGGAACAATTTTTGTATCACCAAATCCCATTGTCATATTTTCAACAATTACAGATACATCTCTCTTTGTAATTTCAAATGTTAAATCGGCTTCAGCATTTGCTGTATATGTATAATTTGCATTATCTACACCCGTTACTCTTGCTGTATATTCTCCAACATTAATTGGTAATAATTCAGCCGTTTCATTATATATAATTACAGCATTAACTTCATCGTTATTTACAATTCCATCAAATACTACTGTAGCCTTCTTTTCTCTACCACTATAAACCAAGTTATCTGCTGGTGTTATAGAAGATAGTGTTAATACCTTTGCTGTAACAATTACATTTCCTTCGATAGAAATTACATAATTATCTTTACTTGTTCCAGCACTTTCTGCTGTAACTGAATATGTTCCAACAATCGCTTCTGCACCAGAAGCCTCAGTAGATATTACCGGATAAACATCATCTTCACCATAAACTGTATAACCAGCTTTAATAGTGTAAGTTATACTTGATGTATCTAATTCAGTTCCATAAACTTTCTCATAATCGCTAACAACAAACACAAGCTCTCTTGTTGATACTACAAACTTGTCAGTTCCATTTTCAACAACAATTGTATAATTATCTTTATTTGCACCTGTTGTTGAACCTACTATATCATATAGACCTGCGTTAGCACTAGCTGCGATACCATCAGATGTTAATGTAATTTCAGCATCATCTTTAGATACAATCTCTCCAGATAATACAGAGAAGTTTAATTTACCAACATATTCTTCACCATAAACTTTTTGTGGTTCTGTTGTAACATTTATAGTTATAACCATTGGTTTTACTTCAAATGCAACATAAGGATATCCATCGTTAGTCTTTGTTAATGAAGAATCGTTTGTATAAACTATGTCATAGTTATCTGTATTTATATTGTTATTAACTACTGCTAAATACTCGCCTCTTTCAATAATAGAATCGACTTGCTCGTATTTATCTTCGCCAACCATCTTATAGTTTTCACCTTCATAAGAATTGTTCTTTACATAATATGTATAAGAAACACCATAATTTCTCTTGATATCTGTCTTTGTTAGTCCAGATACAGAGGCAAAACCTGTTAGATTTTCTATAACATCTTTACCTGTATATGTTGTTGAAGTATCTAAGCCTTCTGAGTTCACAGTAATTGTTGCTGTTAACTTCTTAACATTATATACCATATAATAAGTTGTTTCAGCATAGTTAGAATATGCTATTTGATTAAATGTAATTACAACTACATACAAACCTGTTTTTGAAACAATAGCTGATGATGTAGTTTCGCTTGAAACCATGTATGCCCCACTCTCTATTGTTGCTGGATAGAATGCAAATTCACAATATATTTGATTAAATGTTCCATCCTCTTCTGTTACACCTTTTAATACACAAGCAAGCGAGTTGTAACCATTATAGATTTCACTTTCATAATATCCTGATTGTGATTCACCCTTAAAGTCAATTGCAACACTTGGATATAGAGAAGTTAGATTATCATAAGCTTCATACTTAGTTCCACGTTCATTTTCAGTAAATGATCCTTGTGCATATTCTCTTACAAGTCTTGTTCCTGCTTTATGTATAGTAACTATTCTTGTGATTTTAGTTATAACTCCATCAGTTTCTGTTGTATTTACTACTTTACTAATTGTTTCACCTTCCTCACTTGTATAGTTAGAAGAATCTTCTACACTTGGAAGCAAGTAGTTTTTAGAAGAAGAACCTGAAGCAAGTGATATATATACATAATAATTACCTACAGATTCGTAATCATTACTTGAATCATAAGTAACATTTACAGCTGTTGATTCAAATACATTATATACAACGATATTTGCATTAATCAAGGTTGTACTATCATTAAACTTTGAATGAACAGTAGCTGATGAATCTTTGGTTGTAGCAACTATCCATGTAGCTTGTTGCTCTTGCTTATTATATTCATACTCATCCATATTTCTAAATAGAACAGATAATGTTCTTGGAGAAACCTCAATAGTCCATTCTGTTTGAACAGAATCACTAATTTTATAGTTTTCATTAGATAGCGTCCTATTAACTGCGATCTTATATGTTCCAGCATTTGAAATATTAGATGTTGTATTTTCGTTTTTCTTATAATACTCATCAATAGTTGGAAAGTTTGCATCTGTTGTATAACCAATAGATGTATATGTTCCATCAGTATTCTTTTGATAATACTCTACATTATTTAATAGTCTAGAAGCTGCAACTTTTGTATAAGTTATTGTGTAATAATTATTAACTACATAACCTACATCACTGCCAACTAAACCAGATGAATATGTATAAGCAAAGTTTATATTTTGTCCACAATAAGTAAAATCTTGTGGAGTTGTATAACTTTCATTATCTACATTATTTGTTAAAGTAGCCCACGCTCCTGTTACTTCTTTTTGATTAATAGTATAAGTGTATAAAGGTTGCCATTTTGTAGCTGTTCCTTTGTATTCATCCTTATAGTAAGAATTGTCTGTTCTATAAGCAACTAAGTGTAAGTTTTTATTTAAGAAATCAAACTTTGAATTTGCATCACCATTATAAACTGTAAGTTCATAATCTCCTGCATTCTTTATATGATCAATACCATAAGCCGCAAAATTACCTGCATCATATACTGTCCAAATAGAAGTATCTGTAAGTAATGTATTAGAGTTAACTTTACTTATTTCACTCTTACTTTCTGTATAATTTAAACTAACTTTTGATGACCCATTATATGTTTTTAATACAACTGATGGTGGAGTAATACCGCTTGATGCATCATAAGTTTTAGAGCCAAAACTAAATGATGATGCTGTTCCAAAACCACTTTCATTAAATTCATAATATACCGCTCTACCAAAAGTTACCTCTAATGTTAAATTTAAACCTGATGATTTACCTCTTTCGATTGCTGTAGGTGATGTATAAACTTTGTAATTATTTATGGCATCTTGTACATTTGTAGCTTCATTGTATAAGTTCTTATTTACTTCAGAAATTCCAGTTCCTGTTATAGACATAGACCAAACAAAATAACCAGAATCTATCGTGTATCCTGATAATTTTGTAGAATCACCATAAGGCAACACATCAGCATTTTCTGTTGCGTCTGACCAAATTAAACCAACAGCGTTTTCTGTAGATGCACCTATCTTTTCAAAAGAACTTGAACTTTCGCTATAAATGTATCTATCAATAAAACCGGATCCTATATCACCTTGTAGACCACTAATTAATAAACCACAATATCCTTGATACTCAGTAGAAGTCGTAAATGGTCTATTACTATTTCCGCCATCATAAGGAGCAGATATATTTGTTGGAGAATTATCACTACATTGAGATGTTAAATCATCTTCACTTATAGTTATATATACATTTTTAACTGTTCCAGCTGTAGAAACTCCTGCAATTACGCCACCAAATACATATTGTCCTGTGGTTTTTGTATATTTTGATTTATATTCAGAACCTACCTCTTCACACGCACTTCCAGTCCATGATGAAATAACACCATCTATAGTTCCAGCAGTACAGCCACTTGCTTGATTATGCATAGAATATAAATCTTGATCTTGTGTTGTATTTGTTCCAACAATAATTCCTGAAAATCCTAATCTATCGTTACCTGTATTATAACCAGGACCAGAAACATCTGCAATAAAGTAACCAGAGCCTGCTGCTGTTAAATTATACATTTCAGCTGAATTACATAAAGTTCCTGCAAAACCGCCTACAAACACACGCGGAGATAATCTTTGAAATAGACCACTTACTACACCTTGTGAATATCCCCTTATATAAGAAGTACTTTCCATAGTAACTTTGGAATTTGAAAGAATTGTATCTGAAATAGAAGTATCTTCTTTATATCCATCCCAAACCGCTGCGAAACCGCCCATAATTAAAGTTGCAAGTCCGTCTGTATCATGTCCGTTTTTACTACTACAAGCACTTATTTCTATATAGCTTCCACTTGTAAATGTTAAAGAACAATTATCAATTTTTCCACCTACTACATATCCAAGCACCACACCTAAAGCTAAAGGTCTATTTAAATAGTTACCACTTGTTAAAAAATCTGCTTTCCAATTTCCAGCAAACCTAAAATTAGTATTTATTATTTCGCAATTATAACCAATAGAACCAAATAGACCTGCTGAAAAGAAACCTGTATTTCCATTCTTTTCATAACCAAAAGGTGTTTTATTGCTTTTGTAATGTGCAACATACTTTGAATCATCCATTTCAAAGTTTGTACCTTGCACAAACACACTTAAACCACTTGAATTTTTTGTAGCACAATTGTAAGTAATAGTATATCCACATCCATCTAAATGAGCATATTTAAATACAGCATTATTAAATGTCGCATTTGAGTATGATATATTACCTGTTAAGTAACCATAAATTTGACTATCAGCCGTTGCCCCTGCATAAGCAGTTTCAACAAATGCCGTTAATTCATCTGCACTACCTATAGCATACACGTTAGAAGACTTAGATGCATATGGAGAAACATATCCACTTTCTACAACTCCATTAAATCCCGCAGTTAAATTTATTGAATCAGCCGATGCTTCATTTACACTTATAACACCAGTCTCTTGATTAAATGCAACACATAAAGAGGCAATAAGCATTATTACAACGCTTAGACTAATTAATGTTATTATTAAATATTTTTTATTAATATTATTTGTCATTTTTTCTTACCTCCTTTAAAATGTTGCCTTTCCATCATTCGACGCTTTTTTCTTTGTTTTAGCTTTAGCTTTTGCTTTCGCTCTTGCCTTAGCTTTTGCTTTCTTTTTCTTTTTAGAAACGCTCACTCCTACAACGATTCCTACTATAATTACTACTATTCCTCCGGCTGCGGCGGCTATCAGTATAATGTTGTTTTTAATCAAATCAACAATTCCACCACTACTATCACCACTAGAATCTCCACCTTTATTTGTTGTAGTTGTTGAACCATTGTTTGATGCTTGAGCTATTGTTATTGTTGCTGTTACATCAGAGCAGAAGTTAGCATCATCAAATACCATCTTTATTGTGTAATCACCTGCTGGCAAACAACCATCTTCATCAAGTTCAACTTTTTCTCCACTTTCGTTATAGTACTCGAAAGATACATAATCAGTATCTCCATTTTTATCATACTCAGCATAAAGGTTGCTTAAATCTGTAGAAGAATTTATTTTATTTATCATACTAGATAACCATGAGAAGTCTATCTCTGTTACTTTCTTTTGAGAAATTACAACTTTAACTTGAATAGTTTCTGTTGCATACTCAGTTGAGGTAAATGTTATTTTACCAAAGTGAGTGCCTGCTGTGTATGGACAAGCCTCATCGTCATATTCTACATCTACTGCAACTCCCTTATACCATACCTTGTCTATAATCTTTGAAGATTCTCCACCAGATAAGTATGAAACCTTCATATTACCATTATCATCTAAATCAAAGCCTGTAAATTGCCCAGGATGGAATGCACCATCGTATTCAACATTATTAACTTCAACTGGCATAATGCCTTCAATTTTTGTTTTATCAATAGTTAATGTTGCTGTAAGTTGTAATGTCTTATAGTTTTCAAGAGTAACTATTGCAAGAACAGTATATGTGTTAACTTCTGAGAATAATTGTAAGTATCCTTTTTGATCTAATGATTCCTTGCCACTCTCATCAGTTATGTAAGTTCCTGTGTAGGCTTCTGTTCCATATTTATACTCTTCTGCATTATATCTATATATAAGTTCTGCACCCATATCTAAATATTTCTTTAATGAAGAATTTTCTGAATCATCAATTATAAATGGGTAATAATTATCAGCTCCCCCATAGTATGTTTTAACATCTTCAAATGTTATGCCTTCCATACTTGCTTCTTCAATAATTAAATTAACTTGCTTTGAAGATGCATCAAAGTTATTATCTCCAAGGAATGAAACTTTGAATATATAAGTTCCTGCATCAGTAAAGTTTGCTGGAGACAACTCATTTACTGTTACATATTTTCTAGTAACCTCATCAAATACTTGTATTTGAAGAATATCTGTTAAATCACTACTTCTATTCATAACTCCATTATTGTATGTATAGTATTGAGTAATACCTTCCCACTCACCTACAACAGTAGTTTTTGAACTTATACCGCTAACTAATACATTTCCTAATGTATAGTCATAAGTATGTGATTCTCCATCATAAGTTATAGTTACATCATCAATACTCATACTCGTTTTAGCTTTTGTTATCTCAATATATGTATCAGCATAAGATTGATCATAGAAATAATCATTATTCTTAATTTCTATTTGTACTAAATATTTTCCTACAGCATAAATGCTCTCTAGCTTTGTAGATGAAGGAACATTATTTACAACTAAGTAGTAGGAAATAGTAAAATCATCCATTTTACATACATCTACAGCAGGGTCAAATGTGTCATTACTCTTTATTTCAACTCCTGATGTTGATTTTAATTCAAATGGGATACTATATCCTGAATATTCATAAGTTTGTGCTGTTAAATCTAAAGATAGATAACCCTTAACAATTGAGAATGTTATTGGGTTTTTAGAATTACTTACTGAATAGTTTTCATCATCAATAGTTAATTTAACATAATATACATTTATTACACTTATAACATCTTCAGATGCTAAATTAGCACAATCTGTATCTAAATAGTATTTTATCGTAGCATTTTTCGTTTCACCAAATACGTCTGTATATGTTCCCTCTATCTTATGAGACACTCCATCATATGTTAGCGTTGGAGAATATCCTTTAACTCCATCTAATGTTGTTAATACAGAAACTGGTTTTTGACTAATTACTATATCTGAACTTGTAACATTTAATACATAGTTTCCTTCATCTTTAATAAAATCAGCGGAAACTGTATATGTTCCTACATTTGGATATGCTACTATTTTTCCATTTTCATATGTACATTGTGCATCTGAAACAATCTTTAGTGTAACTACATCCCCTGCTTCACCATCTACCTTTATAGTTGTTGGAATTTCTGTTCCATAAACATAAGATGATTTAAGTTGATCTGTATAACTTGCCATTACTACATTAATTGTAGATGGAGATATAGTTGTTGTTATTTGGTCATAAACCTTACTCTCTTTTAAAAGTATAGTAAAATCTGTAAATTCTCTACCATCTGTAAAGAAGAATAAATATTTACCCTCATAAGCATCCGTTCCTTCAACTGATATAGATATTTGTCTACTACCAGCGTTTGCTGAAGAATAGACTGCTGTTACCTTTGTATAATCAGTTAAAATATCTGGAGATGCGAACGAATACTTATCAGAATATAAAATTGTAGTTGTTGAATTTAATTCATCATTTGTTCCATCTTTATAAACTTTAACAGATAAAGGAATATCTGACACATCCTTTGCATCATAGTTCTTACTAAATAAATTACCAAGTTCATCACTTGTCATTGAAGATAAGGCTTTATCTCCATAATAAATATTATCTAGTGTAATACTCATATAAGCAATTACTACGTTAATTGTCCATCTTATAGATTCTTCATAATCACTAGCACCATTAGTTACGTAACCATCACCATTTGCATAAGATGTTGCGTAAATACCCTCAGTTGAGACAAGTCTCATTTTAAATGTTGCATTTGTTACTTCAAAATCTAGAATGAATGTATTTGCTTGATTAGATTTAATTTCTTTTTCGTAATTTACCCAAATATCTTCATTATTTTCATCTTGTTCATAAGAATATTGTAAGTAAGCTCCTGAAGCACCAAATACTGGAATAAAGTTAATCTTTACTGAAACTGGACAATATTCCATTGTTGCATAGTAAACTAAATACTCTGAGTAATTTAAAGCAAAGACATTTGTAAGTTCTGTTTTTGTTGTGTCTATTCTAACACTAAATGTCTTTTCTACTGTATTTCCAGCTTTATCTGTATAGTATACAGTTTGACTAGAGTTCTTTCCATCAAGCTTTAATGAACAACTCCACTTTGATGTTGTTACCTCTGTAAAATCTGTGTGACCAGAACCCGAATCAATACCTGACATTGAACTATCATTTACCTCATAAGTAATTAGTATATCAGTTGTTAACCATTCATTTAAATCACTTGTAGATAAAGAAGGTCCCTTATGATCAGCTGCGCTTTCATCATATTCATAATATTTAACACTCTTAATAATTGGTGCTGCGTTATCTACGAAACATTGAGCGCTTGTCGTGCCTATCTTTAAAAATTCTGGCGCACCTGAATCCTCAACATATAATGGGTTTTCAATATATGCATTAAAATTATATGTAAACTTTCCAGATTCATTAACAGTTAAAGTTACATTAGTCGCTGTTTCATCAACTTGATTGTATATAGATTCTGTTCCATTTCCTTTTTTGTATGTATAGTATTGCATTACACCAGCCTTATTTAAATAAGATATGGTAATAGTATCTGAATTTACCCAGTTTTCAGCAGAACTTAAATTCGTTGCTGTAAACATAGAACTTGTTCCTTGATATATAGCATACTGATAAACGAAATTTTCATCGTATTCTGCAAGAACGCAAGCAGTATCATCATAATATATAAAATCAGTTGTAGTTGTTCCATCTCTTTCAGTTACATTTATCTTAATAGAATAAGTGTAAAGACCTGGAATATATGTATCTGCTTGATCAGTTATACTATAGGTATATGCAGTTTCTTCTTTATTATCGTCAAGAAGTGTTAACTTTGTTGTCATTATATATGCATCACTATTTATTACAACTGTCTCACCAGTATTTCTTGTTAAAACAAGTTTAGGCGCATTAATAGCAGCGCCATTATAATATTTTGCGTTATTTGTAATAAAATTATCTGTATTGGTTGCTGTATTTGTATCTTGAAGAGAAGCTTCAACTTTTTCTCCAAACGTATATATAACAGCACCTTTTCTATTACCAGATAGTTTAAATATTTGTGCGCCTACTTTATCGGAAGCTATAACAACTGAACCATCAGCGACACCCCTTTCAACAGATGCATATTGAACAGACCAAATAAACTTACCTAAGCCCGTTTTAGTATCGTCTAAAGAAAAATTCTTAAATGTAGATGTAATTTCATCATCTATGCTTTCTGTTCCTGTATAATTATCTCCGTCAAAAAAACCTTCGGAAATTGCTTCTACTCTAATTGGGTCTTCAGTCTTTGAATAATCATACATAACATTTAAATTACCATATGTAGTTGTCTTATAAACTTCTGTCCATGAACCATATTGAATTGCACCAGATGTATTATTACCAGATGTATCTAGAGTAGTATAAGTTTTACCATTTTCATTACTTTGAGATTGCACAAGTCCTATGTAGTCATACAAAATTACAATATTTTTTACAGAATCTGTTGAACCTACATTATCAAATAAACAACCAGCTATAGATAATTCTGTACTTAATGCGTCAGACAAACTATTAAATCTAAAACTTGAACGAGCTCCAGTCCAAGAGGAAACTATACCATCTATTTGTCCATCATTAACTGGATTTGAAGAATAATCATTTCCACCAGTAACAAGAATTGTAGCTCCCACTGCGCCACCTGAATATCCATATCCACCACCATCATTTCTTCTTGAACCAGTATCGTGAGCCACATTAGCTTTAACAGTACCATCGCCCTTTATTGAGCAATTTAGTATTCTTGCTGAATCGCAAGCTGGTTTAATACCTCCGGCCAAGCCGCCGGCAACAGCAAGTGCCTTTCTTGAGCCTCCAGAAGTAACATCCTTTGATTGATCAGAGCCATCAGACAAACATAGAATACCACCCTCATTTATAAGTGTAGTTCTTGTTAAAAGTCCATTTTCACCGATAAATCCAACTACACCACCAACAAATCCTGAGTTAAAACATAGTCCTGGAGCTGCATAACCATAGTTGTTATTTTGTTCATATTGGTGACAAATAGCAAAACCATCTTCTATATCAACAGTACAATTTTCAATTGTTCCATTATATAAAAGTCCACATACAAGACCAACAACCATTGTTTGAATTTTTATACCCCAGTCTGTTGAACCATAATAAATTAAACAACCACCTGTTGTAGACAACTCAGATAATATATTAAGATTTGAGTTCCAAACAAAATTACAGTTTGCTATAGTTCCTTGGTTAACACCAGTTATTACACCTGCATAACCATATCCATAGTAGGATCTACTTCCCAATATTGCATAAGAAGTTGAAAAAGAACCCAAATTGCCCACCGTATCAGCATAACCATCATTTAAATAAAATTGAGAATTTCCAAGTGGCGATGTTATATTAATTGTATAACCATTACCATCTAATATACCATAGAAAGTGCCGTTGTTAAGCCATTTACCACCACGAGAATCAGAGTATAAAGTTTGCATATTGTAGTCTATATCATTAACAACAAATCCTACATTTTTTTCCGTAGCAGTTGTACTACAGCTATCTATAAAAGATAAAAGTTCTGCGCCTGTTGTAATTTTTACAACAGAGTAGCTTGAATCATATTTAGTTGAATAATAGTTATAACTTAAATGATATTTTCCATCGCTGCCTAATACATATTTTCCACCCTCGTCAGAGGAAATTATTTTGTTATCTGAGCCATATAAATAACCATCAACGACATCAAAGTCAGTAAATAAAACTGTATCTGCGTTAACTGAATTATTGGCTACATTTTGCGTAGTTTGTGTAAGAGCACAAACAAGTGCAATTATACAAACTACAGCCATTAAACTTATAATTATAGATTTATTAGTTTTACTCATATTATTCCTCCACTCTACCTGTAACAAATACCATAATTGAAGAAGTTTGTTCTAAAGTTCCAGATCCTGTACCTATAGTTACATTTGCATATAATTGATCTGATACTGTTAATCTATAATAATCAGTATTTTCATCAAATTTAGCGCCTGCACCATATTTTGAAATCTTTTGATAACTTGTTTCATCTAATGTGTAGAATGTGCCAGTTGTATTTTCATCTACTACAGCAACTTCTCTTGTGTAGTAAGTTAATGTATCTGAATAATTTGTTCCTGTTAATGTTACAGGATAGAACATACCATCTAAGCGGAAGTAGTAACTACCTGTTGAAGCACTAGTTAAATCTGTAGCTTCAGTAAATGAGTAATAAGTCTTTGTAGTATCATTATTACCATTTCCTCTTAAAATTGTAGAATTATACTTTCCTTTAACATAGAATACACCCTTTGTTGAAGCTGCAACTGTTTCGTCTAAAGTATATTCAAATTTTGTTTCATGTATAATACCTGCTTGGTATCCATATTTACTTCCCTTTCCATCATTTAGTGATGTTAAATCAATTTCACAGTCAACATACTCGCTAGTTCCATCTGTAAAGTATACTAGAAGTCTTGCTTGTACATTACATTGTCTCTTTTGAGCAGCGGTTAAACCTTCACCATTGTAAAGTACTTCATAATAGCTTGTATCTGAGAATGTATCAGTATCAGCGTTATATGTTTGATAGTAAGAATCAACAGCACTTATATAATCAACGACCTTTGTAGCAAACTCAACATCTACAGATAATTGAATTTGATACTCTTCACCATATCCAAGATAGTAGTAAATTGTTTCTTCGCCACCTTCTGGAGAGATATTAAGTACTGTTAAATCCCAATATACAGGAAGGTTATATGTTGTTGTATTCTCTTCTTCAACATATTTACATTGAACTCCATTAATTTCATACATCTTAGTTTCAGTGTTATAGTTGTACTCACTTGTTGTTCTAAGTTCTCTTCTTAAAGCAGTAACCTCTTTTGATGTATTAACTGATTGAGAGAAGTATACCTTATTATCATCAACACCTACTAATTTAACTGTATAACTTGTAATCCATGAAATATCCATTTGGCTTTCAAATATATCATAAGTTAAAGTTCCATCGTCTAACATTGTATAAGAATATGGATCAATTGGGCTGCTTGTTATGCTTGTTGTATCAACTAGTATTTGATCTACGCTACGATCTAGGATTTCAACATTAACATTAAAGCTTAAGTCATTAGTTAACCAACATGTAGCAACTAAGCCTTCTTGAGCAGTCATTGTAACTTTAAAGTCATAATCCCACTTAGCAACATCCATTGTGCCTATTGTACCATTTTCGTAAACTACAGTTACGCTTGATGGTAAAGCCTCATTACCTAAGAAGTTAACTGATACAGGGTCAATTTGATATGTACCACCCATGTAATCGCTTCCAGATAACATTAAGCCTGTTATTGCAGTTCCATCTACTTCAGCGTTAACTATGCTTTGTTGATAGAATGGATTTAAACCATTTACAAGTAATCCTGTAACAGTACCATCTTCCTTATACTTAGCAACATCAAATCCTATAGTAATTGTAAATTGAGTATAGTCATTCATGTAATCAACATTAAATGCATCAACCTCTGTCCAATCCCAAGCTATAGGAAGTTCTAGAACCTTATCGTTTGTAAACTTAACATAAGCAGTGCTTGGATAATAATCATGCGTATTAGTTAAGTTATTATATTCATAAGGATTAATAGTAAATACTTGTTTTGTTAATTCCTTATCAAAGTAGATTGCTGAAATTTCATTTCTGCTTATAGATACTTTAACATCTTGTTCCCAGTTAAATGTATTACCTGAAGCATAAGCAGTCTCATCCAAAGATACTTTAGCTGTTGAAGAATAATCGTTGTTATTATTCCACTTGTAATCGATATTTGAATCAATACCTGACCAAACAACGTTTACTTCGCCTTGGTATGCATTTTCACCTTCATCGTAATTTACTGTTACCTTTGTTTGATAAGGGTTATATGCCTCATTATTTACAGAATCTGTTAAATACAAGTAGTATTCATAAGGTTGAATATCTAGAGTATTATTCTTTTCACCAAATGCAACAGAAGTAACTTTCTTTGAAGGAACATCAAATAAGATTGTAACAGTTTGTTCATTATTTGTTCCACCCATTACTGTTGCTCTTATTTCATATTGTGCAGCAGAAACATCGTGAGTGTTAAATCTATCGAATAATTCTGTAGCATTACCATAATCCCATGTAGCATCTAAGAATCCGTATGTTCCATCACTATACTTAAAGTAAAGTGTTGATGGAGTATAGTCAGAGATAGATGTTGTTGAATCAAAGTTATATAAATCTATAGTAATCTTGTTACCACTAGCACCAGAAAGTACTGTATCAACAATAGTTGAATCTAAATACTTAATTGTAAATGGAGCTTCTACACCATTTGTAAACTTAATGTAAACTGTTTGTTCCCATCCACCATCTTTAGAATCAGCATTGCAGTACGCATAATCTGTAACAATGCCACTATCTGCAACACCATTTGTCTTTGTATATATACTCATTGAAGATGTTGGAAGTCTTCTTTCAACTCCATCAGTTGTATATACCATAATATATTCTGGTAATGACTCATAAACGTGCATAGATAGAGTTTCAATCTTTTCAATTGAAGCGCTACTTCTAATCTTTAATTTAATAGTCATTGTAGCTGTATTTGCACCACTATTAAATGGAGCCGTTGCAGTAATGTAATAAATACCAGGATTTGTATAACTATCTAAGTTTGCAAAAGATAAATCTTTATTCATAGAAGTTATTGTATCTGAATATTTTCCTGTACTTACATCAAATGCTTGGAATCCAGTAATCTTAAATGAAACACTAGCCTTATATAGACTTTGTCCTTTTTGGTAAGTTGCTTCCTTATTTGTGAAGTTTTCGCTTACCATTGTGTTATAAGCAGACTCAGCGTTTGAATATAGATATGGGTCATAAGTTACTGTTGCTGGAATTTGATCCCATGTAATAGCACCCTCAACACCTGTGTATGTAGAATCACCTACAGCATTTGAAGTATTGAAAATGTATACATTTGTAAAGTATGAACCTGATCTTCCTGCTGAGTATGTTTTTGTGCTTTCTGTATTATAGAACGTTAATACATTTCCATTATCGTCTGTTACAGCTTGTCCATGGTCTTGGTTGGTTAAATAGATATTTGTTAATTGTCCTCTAACTAAATTTAATCCAAGATGAGTTTCATTAGTTACAGCAAATGGTATAAATCTATTAACAATATTACCAATTTGATTCTCTAAACTGCTTGTAACAAGCATAGAAATTAATCCTGAAGATAGAGATACTCCAGCTAAGTTCTTTAGTACATCTGCTAAAATACTTGGAACTTGATCCATTAAATCATCAAATGTAGCTCCACCATCAATTCTATTCCAATATACACTTGCTAAGTAGTTACTTGAGAATGTACCTGAAGCAAGTTCTGCTAGATTTAGAATTGTTTCTTGTCCAAAGATATAATACATTAAGTTATCTATTAGTGAGTTAAAGTTGTAAGAATCTATCTCAACATCAAGATTCATTATTCCAAGTTTTGTTGTTTGATCAACACTTAGATAAATCTTTACTAAATCAATAAGACTTGTAATATCTAAACTTGAGAATAATGCAGATATACCAGATACTACGTTTAGATCATAGTAATCATAATAATCTTTTGTTCCTTCATGACGAGAAACCTTACAAATATAGAACTTATATGTAGTTGTTGAGTTTCCACTATCATCTGTTGTTGTCTTTTCAATTCTATAAACATTGTTTAAGTTTGAAGAAGATGCAGTTGGGAAATTCTTTGGTGATGTATATGATGTATTTATAGATAAAGCTGTAAAGCCTGATCCATTATACATTTGAATTTCATCATCACTATAATTTGAAGAAGTACCATTAGTCTTGTAGAATAATTGTCCTACTTCATATGTTGAAGCCTTACTTGTAACACCTGTCCAACCAGCTGTAGATACAACTTGAGTTGCAGATACACTACCACTTGTTGGAATTGTATCTTCTTCCTCTGTTGTTTCAGTTGATGTAGAAGTGTCAGGTTGGGTTGTAGTATCCTCAACACCTAAGTCTTTATTTGTGTCTTTTATTAAGCCTGAAACTAAACTATTGACAGAATCAAGCACTCCATCTAATGTTCCACTTAGCATACTTACTAAGTCTAAATCAATAGAAACGGTACCTACCTTTGATCCTACATCGACTACGTATTTAATTAAGTTATTACAAATAGTTAAGTTCATCTTACCCTTTGTATAATCTAATTCTACATATACAAGAGGAGTCTTTGTTCCAGCTCCAGTATTATTAAATTCAGTTTCATCAATATCTGCAATTGTTACTAATATTGAACCCTTAGCAGCACTCTTACCATCTGTGTTAGATAAGCTTCTCTTTGCGTCTAGCTTTTCAATATAAATTCTTGTATATTCTGCAGAGCCTGTTGTTGATGTATATTGGTTCAAATCTATATATAAACCTAATTCTAAGTTCTTTAATATAGACTTAATTAAATATTCACCCTTTGTTGCATTCCAGTCAGGGATTTGATCTAGGTCCATATCAAATGATGCATCGCCACCTGCTTCAAGAGCAATCTCTACATCTGCCCAAATAGAGTTTTCTATTTCAGCATTAAGAGCAATCTTTCCTGCAAGTATATCAACGCTTAAATCTATTCCTAAATCTAATCCTAAGCTATATCCTAATAATTCTCTAAATAATGAATCAAATACATCAGCTGCAACAGATGCAAATATTGTTGTATCTTTAATAGATAAACTAGATAAGATAATAGCTGCTAAATTATTTGAAATGCTTGTATTCTCATCTGATGTTGAAACATCTCCATCTGATGTAGATACGTCACCATCTGATGTAGATACATCAGTATTACCAGCGTTTTGTTGTGCTTGTGTTGTAATTTCTGTTGATGAAGAAACTTCCTCTGAATTAGACGTATCTCCACCTGTTAAATTCTTAAGTAATCCACCAACAATGCTTGTTAAAGATAAATCTCCAACACCATCAAGTATTGATTGTATTGCAGTTCCTAATTGAGCTATTGCAGGAACGTTAACTAATTCAACGTCAAATAATCCAAGACCATTTAAGTCTAATACAACACTGTTGTTATAGATATAAACACCTAGCCATACATTGCCTTCATAAATAACTTCAATCTTGATTTGAGTTTGTTTAAAGTTATCTAAGTTTAGATGTAATTGAGCTACAACTTGTACTTGAGTCTTCCAGTCATCGAAATCTACTTCAATTGGAATGTTGAATGAACTAGCTTGTTTAGCAACTATATTATCTACAATCTTATTAATATCCCATATAGAATTTAATACTTCAGCATCAAGAGTTAATGTTAACTTCATATCACCAATAGTTTGGATAATTGCATCGATTAAATCATCATGGAATTTTGCAGTTTCAGCTGCTAACTTTTCAGTCTTTGTTTCGTATTTACTCTTTAATGTTGTTGCTGAACCAATTTGTATTGGAGCTTTTGTAGTTCCTGTTTGAACATTAATCTTTAAGTCATCATCAAAGTAATTTCCTGTTTCTTCTGTCCATTTTGGAATTAAAGCGCCAGATACTGTTAAATCTAATCCTTTTGATCTTGAAGCTACAAGTTCTGCAGTTAAATCAAATACTTCAGATAAGTCCATGCCTAAATCAATATTAAATGAACCTAAAAGTTCTTGAATAGCAGCAACTGTTACAGATATAGCAACTATATCTTCATTTACTAAAACAGCAAGAGCATTTGAAATATCTACGGATTGATCAAACTCATCAGCAACAGCTGTTGATGTAGTTGTACCTTCTAGTCCTAGAAGTTTAGATAAATCAAAGGTTAAATCTAATATTTCCTTATCTCCTAAGAAGCCGTAGATTAAACTTGTATAATCTAAATCCATAGCTAAGTTGGGTAATACAATATTTAATAGTTTTAAATTTTCAAGTTCAATATAAACATGATTACCTACACCATAAATACCAAATATTGTTGTATTAGCTGGAACCATTTCATTTGCACCAAAGGCAACAGAAGAATCATTTGTTACAAGTTCAACAACTAAAATACTATTTTCACTATTTTCCTTATCTAAAGATAATCCAATATTTAATGAAACATCTAATGCAAAGTCACTTGTAAATTCCCATAATAATTGCATTTCCTTGATTTCATCAAGACCAAATAATGCAATAAGTGGAGCTAAGTTATAAGCACCTTGAGAGAACTCTACACTTAAGTTTAGAGAAACAAATGTTCCACCTAAAATATCTGTTAATAGTTTTGACACACTATCTACATAATCTTTTTCTTCAACAATGTAGTAATCTGTCTCTGGGTTATATGCAACTTGTCCCTCACCTGTTCCTAAAGATACTAATGTATATTCTTTAGTAGTATTACTATATACATAATAATCTCCAGTTGATGATGAAGTTAATCCTGTTGCTAAAACTCTTCTATGAGTCTTAGATAAAATATAACCTTCTAGATTTGTTTTTGCACCAAAGTAACCACTATATGAAGTTCCACCTAAATCTGGGTTAAACTTCTTTAATCCTTCAGTTGTGTAACAAATCATAATATCATGAACTGAAATTGCGGCTTCAAGTCCATCTGTAGCGATAGTAGTTGTTATGTATTCACTTTCGTCTAATCCATAACCTACTACCCAATAATCTTTATATACAAAAGCTCTTACGTACTTCTTACCAGTTGAATCAACATCTGTAGATTTAATATTAGTGTCAATTGCACCGCCATAGAATGCACATTCTGAGCCATTTTCATCTTTTCCTAAAACAACTTCCTTAGTAAACTCAGAATCAATATAGAACCTTCCTTCATTTACATAAATTACGCTGTAGTTATCTATTACATCATCTCCAACAAGAGTAAACTCACTTGTAAGTAATGAATCTGAATAATATGTTGAACCACTTACAAATACTAAGCTCTTATAAGCAGCCTTAGTTCCAATATACCAATGATCATCACTACCTATATAAGCAGAACGCGAATCAAGACCAGCTGCAATTGTTATAGAATCAATATGACCTTCTTCTTGGAAGTTAATGCTAAGTCCAGCAGTTAATCCCTTTGGCCAGCTAAATCCTAAGTCTCCTGCAAGTGATGTTAAAGCTTTCCAGAACACATCATTAAGTGTTATTTCAATTGCTGTTTTTGTATCGTTTGTTGAGAAAATATCTCCAAATCCAACAACTGAACCAATACCCTTTAGAAGTGTAATAAAGTCTGTAGATACTTGGTAATTACCATTTTCATCATAAACTAAAGATATACAATCCATATTTGTGATTTCACTTGATGTAGATACAGCTCCACCTTCAAGAGTTGATTCATCACTTGATGTATATCTTGCATTTAATATATCTTCCCATTTTGTCCAATCTGAAATTCCTAAAGTTTCACTAAATACATTATCTAATGCATTTGTAACTAGATTTACTACATATTGAACAAGCGATGGAACACCATCAAGGTTAACTTTGATGTTACTACATGCAAAGTAATTACTTAAAACGCCATTTCCGTCACCATCTGTTAAATTGACATAAAGTGCGCCATCTTTATAATAAACGGCTATCATTGGATAAGAATCTAGACAATTACCATTTACATCAATAAGATATAATTCAAGCATTATAAGGTTATTATCTACAAGTACTTCTTTACCATTTTCATCAATAGTCGTATCTTTACCATAATTTAAATCTAAATCTAGTGCTGCTTCTAATCTAAAACCAGTAGCACCATCTACTAATATTACCCCTTCAGGTAACAATGTCTTACCTAGTACACTATTTGCAACAGAACCAACATCTAATGCTCCTTGTGTATCTAATGTTATATCTAAAGAAAATGCAATGTTTGTTAAGCTAAATGAAGTATAATTTACGCAATTATACGCTCTTTGTGAAATACCAATATCTGCTTTTGTGTTTTGGTAGATTGTATCAGAATTTAAATCTACATAAAGCAAATATACTGGATTATCTGTTGTAGATTTAGTTTTATCCTTTGCTGTAAAGGCAAATCTAGTTGTTACACCATCAACTGTTGTACCTTCAATTTGTACTGTCATACTTGGAAGCCAGCCATCAATAAATGTTAGTAATGGATCTAAGTCTAAATCAAAACTTAATGATCCACCTAAAAGCATAGGAAGCATTCCAACAATACTCTTTAGTGTTGATGTTAATGCATTGATTTTAACTTCCATTGTGTAAGTTGATGTTACAGCACCAGTTGTAGCATCTGTAGAAGTTTTTACAACAGCATTACCAAAAATAAATGGAACAACAAGTCCAATTATACTTGAAACAGACAAATTAAGACCTGAACTCTTAATTAAATTATCTAGCATAGTAAATAATTCGCCTTTTAGTTCACCATCATAATTTCCATCTGAAATAAAGTTCTTAAGAGAAGAAACTAATTGAATCATGTAATCCATGTTAAAGTCTTCAAAATATACAAGTGGAGAATTCTCTCCCTTATCTAAGTACATTTTTTCACCTATAACATAGAAGCCCCATTGAAGTTCTCCTTCTTCTTCCTTTGTTATTTGTGTAGCCATATCAGCAGTTGTTAATGCTAAATGACCAATTACTTCTCCATTTTGATTAACTAAATCACCTGAATTTTCAGTGTTATCCCCAGCGCTTCCTGTAGTATCACCACTGCCACTTGTTGTATCTCCTGGAGTTTCAGTAGAATCTCCACTTCCTATAGAGTCATCTCCGCTTTCTTCTGGATCAACTGGACCTACTGGTGTTTCCTTAACGTTAGACATATCAACGACCTTTATTACAAGTTCGTTGTCTATTCCATCTTGATCTAAGTTAGCTCTAAAGATAAATCTCTTTTTAGAGGTTTGTTGAGTATCCTTATCTGTTACGTCTAAATCTGCATAGAAGTTTAAAACCTTATAGTTTCCTTCTTCTGCATTAACCTTTGAACCACCAATTAAAGTTGCCATACAAATAAGAGGCTTCATTGTAGAAGTTTTAGGTCCATCTTCTTCATCTGGGTCTTTTGTTGTAGGTTTAGTTGGTCTTGTAGGACGATTAGTTGTCGGAGTAGTCGTAGTTGTTGGTTTTTTAGTTGTGGTAGTTGTAGTCTCATCTTCACCACCGGTATCAGTTGTATCAGTAGTTGTCGTACCGCCACCATTAATTAAATCACAACCAACAAACACAGTAATTAGCGAAACTAATAACAGTATTACGATAATTGTACTTAAAATAACATTGCTTTTTTTCATAAAATTCTCCACTTTGCGCATTCATAGAAATTTTTATTTAGTACACGTATATTATTATAGGGCTCTTAATCAAAACTTAAATAATTTTAGCTATTGTAAAATCTTACAATTAGGGCGGTCAAACTTCCCTATTTTGCTAGATTTTATAATGCGATTTTTTTGAAAATTTTTTAATTTTTATTTTTGAATTTTTTCCGAAAATTAATTTTTGTAAAATTTTTGTAAAATTTAACGATTTTGCGTATAAGATTATGTTAAGTAAGCACTATTTTTAAAAAATCAGCTTAAACTTCTCTTTCCTTTGGAAACTCAAGCACTACTTTTAGTCCTTTAGGAGTGTTTGTTTCTGCATATACTCTACCTTTTAGCGCTATCATAATTGCCTTTACAATAGATAGTCCAAGGCCTGACCCTCCGGTTTCGCTATTTCGAGAATAATCTGTTCTATAGAATCTTTCAAAAATGTTTTGGAGTTCACTCTCTGCAACACCATTGCCAGTGTCTGCAACAATGATTTCATATTTTAGTTTTGTGCTTCTTAAAGTAACTTCAATTTTATCCTTTTTCTCAGTATACTTAACAGCATTATCTAAAAGAACAATTATGGCTTGTTTTATCTTATCTTCATCTGTATAACTTTTAACACCTTTTTGTATGTGCGCAATCATCTCTTTTTCATCAAGTTCACACATCATTTGGAATGGTTCAATTGTGTCTAAAACTATTGATGAAATATTACATTCTTTCTTTTGTAAAATAAGCCTATCCGAGTCAGCCTTAGACAGTGTTAACATATCCTTTACCATTCGGCTTAAACGTCCCGTTTCATGGGTAATTGCAACCAATTTGTCTGACACATCTTCAACCTGTTTTTCAGGCTCTGACATAATGTTTGAAACTCCAGATTTTATAATAGCAAGTGGCGTGTTAAACTCATGTGAAATATCTGAAATAAGTCTACTATTTCTATTAATAGCTTCCTCATAGTTTGCAGATTGTTTTCCAACCCAGAAATAA
This sequence comes from uncultured Christensenella sp., assembly GCA_964478025.1. Classification (GTDB taxonomy): domain Bacteria; phylum Bacillota; class Clostridia; order Christensenellales; family UBA3700; genus UBA3700. The sequence continues at coordinate 141,761 of CAYZGK010000001.1, read as the reverse complement.
GAGAATGTAAACAAAATTGCAAAAGCAACAATAAATATTCCAATAGATGTCCACATTACCGCCAAAAAGGCCTTATATTCCTCTGTTACATCCAAAAATACTACATACAAAAAGCATCCGCCAGAATTGCCTGCCATCCACTCATCTTCTGTATTTTCATTGTAGGCAATTCTATATCTTTCCTTTCCGATTGTAGTTTTATTGCCAAGTTTTACACAATCACTGTAGTTACTTGGAAAATCATCTTTATTAACATTTTTTGGAATATCATAGGAAACCAAATTTCCTTCTTTGTCAAAATAGAGAACTGCACAATCAGAATAAATGTCTGTAAGCTTTGTTCGTTTAATTCCAGGAGTATCCAAAAAGGCACAGTTTTTTACGGCTGTTGCTATAACTTCTATTTGTTCTTTTGATTGATCCTCTATTGTGCTATAGGACAAAAAACATGAAATTACGATAACGAATAAAATCAACAAGCCAGGAATTAATATACTAACTCCAAGCAAGTTCTTAGCTCTTTTTTCAGTCTCTGCTTTTGTATAAAGATCCTTAATCTTCATCTACGTTTTTATCGTCCCACATATACCCAATGTTCTTTATTGTTTTTAGGTAATGTTTTACTTTATGTTGTTCTAAAATTTTTCTAATATTACTTACATAAACTTCAGTAACTGTAACAATAGTATCTGAGTTATATCCCCATACTCTATTAAACAATTGCTCTTTAGATATAATCATATTTCTATTTCTTATTAAGTACTCAACAATGTCGTACATTTTGCCTGCTAGTTTTACATACTCGCCATCGATTTTAAGCATTTTTCCAACATAATCAAGCTCTAGATTATCTTTAACATATTTCGTAGAGAAATTATTGTTATATCTTCTCATAACCGCTTCTGCTCTTGCCAAAAGTTCATCATTTTCAAAAGGCTTAGCAATATAGTCATCTGCGCCAAGTTTTAATCCTTCTATTTTCTTATCAGTGCTATCTATAGCCGTCAAAATAATAACAGGAGATGTGTTAGTTTTTCTTAATCTAGACAAAAACTCAAAACCGTTTAACTTAGGAAGCATTAAATCTAAAATTATTAAATCATAACTTCCATGCTCGGCAAGATATAAACCCTCTTCGCCATCAAGAGCGCTATCACTATCTCCAAGCTTACTTAAAACATCTCTTATTGATTGATTTAATGTTGCATTATCCTCAACTACTAGAAACTTCATCTTTATTCTCCTTATCATTTATTTTACTTTCACTATCTTCATTTAGATTAGCAAATCCTGTCTTTTTAAGCAATTGCTTGCTATCTATTAGATAAATATGTTCTCTATCTGAATCACACACTACATATAGTTTACCCTCAAACTCTTCTATATGGGTAGTAGAATCACACTTTTTACATTTATCTACTGAATTAATTTCATATAATTTTCTATTTGTATAAAGTGTAGGTGGATCCCCATACTTTATTTTCTTTATAGCAAGATTAGTTTTCATCATTCTAGATAAAACAATGACATAATTTAATTCTGATATAAACAGAGCAACATACACTGTACACCTTATAAACAAAATAAATATTGCAATTAATTTTATGTTCTTGTTAATATCAAAATCACCTAGTATTTTCATTATAACAACCATGAAAAATGTAACTACAATTTCTGCTATAATTTTAAAAATACTTAATCTTTTGCTCTTATTTGCATCCGCTTTCTCGCTAACTGTAATATCTTCTAAATTCCACTCTTCAACATTTTCAACATCTTTTGACTGCAAGACAGCCTTTGACATAAGATATTGTTTTTCTCTTTCTCTTTCTTGTGATCTGCCACTTAGTCTTTCAAAAAAGGATATCTTTTTCTTGCCTTGAAGTTCTGCTCCACAATGTGGACAAAAAACATCATTATCGTTAACTTCTTTTCCACAATTGTTACAAATTTTCATTTTTTACCTTCTTATTTTTGTTAATAACCATATTTGCAATACAGCCACCTAATGTTATAGCTGCAAATAAACCTATTAACCAAATTCCCCAACCTGTTGTTACGCTAACACCTATTGCGGAAGATTTTATGTATATCACAATCATCGATATAAATATAATTGCAACAATTAGTGCAAATATACCACTGCTTATAAGAAGTGATAAGAAATCTTTCTTTCCTTTCCTTCTACTAATTACACCGCAAACTATTATGCTTATATAGCTTAGCACCATGCAAACTATGGTAACATATGCAAATATACCTAGTACGTTGATGGCTTGTTTTGTGCTTTCGGAAACATACGCTCCATCATTAATGATTTTTTCTATTGATTCCCAAGACTCACTAGACGTGGCACTTATTCCTATTTTTTCAAGAGAGAATCTATATCCGGAATTAATTCCTCTTATTGGCGCAATTAAAATATCTAAAGTTGATACTGTAAAGTTTGAATATTCGCCATCTTCTTGAACTTCCTCTAAGTCAAGTTTTACAGAAACACTATAAAGCGAAGATAGAATTATTAAGAAAAACAAAACAACAAGCACAAATACAAGAGCAACATTAAAAATTGAGTTAAAATCTTTTAATTCAACCTTTTCTTGTGGAGCACTCTTGTTATCTACACTTTTTTCTCTATTTAAATTTTTCTTTTTGCTTCGACTTGACATATTTCCTCGCTTTTGAATTATACAATATTTAAAAATTATTAACAATTATATAAGACCAATTACAAATTTAAAGAAATTTTTGCTGAGACATTTTGCTAGGACATTTGGTGAGACATGCTAGGACATTTTGCTAGGACATTTTTTATTTCTTAATTTTATAAATTGCCATATTTTACTGATAGTTTGCTAGGACACGCTAGGACATTTTGCTAGGACATTTTTGTATAGACAAATTACTTTTTCTGTAGTATAATGTCTTTAACATAAAGGAGAAACAGTATGAATTTAGGTAAAGAAACAGAATTAATAGAGTTTAAAGAATCAACAAGTGAAAAGCACGAAGGTTGTGAATCTATTAGTGCCATGATTAACAAACATGGATTCGCTACTATTTATTTTGGAGTTTTAGACAACGGAGATATAAAAGGACAAATAGTTTCAGATTCGACACTAAAAGATCTTGCCGACACTATTATGAGAGATATAGAACCTAAAATCATTCCAACCATTGAAACAATAAATTGTGACAATAAAATGGTAATAAAAGTTACCGCATCTGGAAATCAGCAACCATACTCAGCTTATGGAAAGTTTTTAATAAGAGTTGGAACTCAAAATAGAAAAATGAGCAGAGATGAACTTGTAAGACTAGTTAAAGATGCTAATTATTCTTCTTCATGGGAAAATCTTTTATCCGCTTACACGGTAGAAGACATTAAAGATGAATCATTGCTTAGATATTATAACGAAGCTGTTGGCTCTGGTAGACTTGAAATGTCTTCTTATGATAAAGAATCTTTACTTTCAACACTTGGGCTTACTTTTAATGGAAGACTTAAAAATGCAGGCTATGCCCTATTTGGCAAAAATCCTAATATAGGACTTAAAATCGCAAGTTATGCAACTGACGAAAAACTAACATTTACAGACTTAAAATTATTTAAAGGAAATATATACGATTTAATTGATGAGGCTATGGTTTATATTAAAAATCATATAAACTGGAAAATTGATTTTGGTGGAACTCAAAGAATTGAAACACCTGAAATTCCTATTAGAGCAATTCGAGAAATGGTTGTAAATGCATTTGCTCACACAGAATATGAGGGAAATCCTGAAATTGAAATAAGCATGCACCCAGGAATGATTACTATATTTAATCCTGGCTCATTTCCAGACAATTTAACCCCATTTGATTTTATTACAAAAAATATCTCTTCTATAAAAAGAAATCCTTTAATACTTGATACTCTATTTAGATGTAAAGATGTAGAAAAATCCGGTACCGGCTTTAGAAGAATGAATCAATTATGCAATGAAGCAAAAATTGTGTGGTCATATGAAAACACAGCCTATGGCTTTTATTTCACCTTTTATAGGAACAACAATTCAACACAAAAAGAATACACAAAAAGCGCTGCCGAGCATCGTTTAAATACAACAGAATTAGAAATCTACAACTTAATAAAAAATGACACGAAAATATTAAAACCTGACATTGCAACCAGTGTTAATAAAAGCTTAAGAACAATTCAACGTTATCTTAACAACTTAATGAGCAATGGTTATATAAAAAGAGTCGGAAACAACCAATATGGTTATTGGGAAATTCTTAAATAATTCTCTTTAGCTTTGATTCATGTTAATTTTTAGAAAGCTTTAATGCTTCCAATTTTCCTTGTTGCAATTTTAAAATTATAACGTTGCAAATTGTTGCATTATAAAAATATTATATATATAATAATTGCTATGGAAAATAATGTTATACTAACGCCAAAACAAGTATGGGAAGGATATGACCCTCACAAAGAGCCATTAAGACCCTCATATTTAAGATTCGAAGAAGTTAATGGCAATTACGAAATCGAAGGTTATATTGACGGAGAATTGCATACAAATGAAATTACTAGAATCTATGTTAAAGGATATATTCCAATTACTTCAGATATAAACTCAAACATTATTTTCATAAACTCTTTTTCTGAAGCCAATATTATTTCATTTGGACAAACACAATACACAAAACAAGGGTTTGGGGTATTTTCATTTGACTACTATGGCAAGAAAAAAGATTCTCTTAAATATACTAGATATCCAAAGGATATAAGTTATGCAAATTATGAAGAATCTAATGAACATTTAAATCATGCAACACCTACAGCTAAAGACACTTGTATTTATATTTGGGATAAAGTTTGTATGAGAACCATTAACTTTATAAAGCAACTAAGAGGAGAAGATTCTAAAATCTTTTTATGTGGATACCAAAATGGTGCAGATATAGCTTGGCAAGTTGCAGCTATAGATAAAAGAGTTGATGCTGTTGCAACAATATTAAATGCCGGATGGAAAGAATATAAAGATTATCCAAAATTACTTGGAGAAGAACCACCTGTTGATGATGAAAGAAAACGCTGGTTTACAGGAAGTGCAACTGCAACATATATAAATTTTGTTAAATGCCCTGCTCTTTGCATTATCTCATCTAATGGTTCTTTAACTCCACTTGATAGAATTGAAGATACACTATCTTTAATTCAAAAAAACAAGAAAATGGCAACACTATATATTGCAGCAGGATTATCTGATACAATAACCTATACTTCAAGAAAATTATTCTCATCTTGGATTAATGCAATAGCACAAAATAAACAATTAATTTATAATCCGGAAATCAAGTTAACTAAAGCACCAGATGGAACAGTAAAGGCCACAATAAAAGCAGATAAAATATCTGAGCTTGCAACCATTACAGTTCACTACTCTTATGACGAACTTGATCCAACACTTCGTTCATGGTCAAGTGAAAATGTATCGCTATCTAATTTAACCACAACGATTCCTGTGTATACTGCAACTAAAATTATTTTTGCCTATGTTACAGTTACATATACAAACGAAGTAAAATTATCTTCTATTCCTGTTCACATAAATATAGATGATAGTTTTGTAAAAAGTCCTATAAAGAAAAATAGAATAATTTACCAAAAGAATTTTGGAACAAGAGGTTGGATTTTGGAACAAGATAAATCTCTTCTAGAATTCTTGGAAGCCAAAATACAAGAAGGTCCTCTTGGAATAAGCGGAATAACAGGTTCTTATGGTAATTTAAGTACATACTCAATTGGCGACTACAAATATAAATCAGATAGTCAAAATCTATTACAATTTGTTGCTGCCCCTAGAGATAATAGAAAACTTGAAGTAAAAATAATAACAAGCACACAAGGTGTATATGAAACTTATTCCACAATAGTTTCACTAGCTGGTGGAACGTGGACAAAATGCTCTTTAAAAGTTTCTGATTTTAAAACAAAAGACAGAATACCTTTAAGAGACTGGGGTGATATTAAAAAAATAACATTTGTTGATATCAAAAACACCCTAATAAACAATATTATTTGGGTTTAATAATGGATAGTGAAATTTATATTAGAACACCCGAATCTAAAAACAAGAAAAGAGCAATTGTAGCAATAAATACTATACTTGTAATTGTAATCGTACTTTTATTAATTGTACTTTGCTCTATAAACACTATATGGTCTCCATTCACTATAAAAGGAGCTTCAATGCAGGAAACTCTTCACGAAGGAGACAAAATAGTAATAATTGAAAAATGGTATGAACTAACATATGGCGATATTATCGTATTTGAAAAAGATAATGAGAAAAAAGTAATCAAACGAGTTATTGGAATGCCTAATGATGTAATAAGATTTGATAACTTAACTTATACTTGGTATAGAAATGATGTTGCACTAGATGAGCCTTATGTTACATGTGCATACAATAATAACTACTTAACATCTTTAACATCTTCAGTTTTTACTGAACTTACAACTACAGGTTTAACTGTTAAAGAAAATGAGTTATTTGTGTTAGGAGACAACCGAATAGAATCAAATGATAGTCACATCTATGGCTGTATATCACAAGAGGCTATAATCGGAAAATATTTATTTACTTACTAATTGGAGGTATTGTTTTATGACAAACAAAGAAAGACAAGCTAAACTTGACAAACAAAAATGGGAATTATCTGAAAGAACAGGTAAAGACATGTGTGGCACTTTTGATCACTGTGCAGTTTGCAAGCACGAAAAAGAATATCCATGTGCTAAAGCTTACATTAGAGCTCATAGAGTTGCGCAAGATAAGGAGTAATTTATGAAAGCTATAGTTTCCGTTATTGGTACCGATACAAAAGGTATCATTGCTAAAGTATCTACTGCATTATATGAAATGAACATAAATATTGAAAACATTTCACAAACTATTATGCAAAAATATTTCACAATGATTATGGCTGTTGATTTTTCCGATTCAGCACTTAATTTCCATGAAATACAAACTAACCTTACAAATCTTGGTGTAAAAATTGGCGTTGAAATACATATTCAATTGCAATCCATTTTTGATAGTATGCACCAAGTTTCAACATCTTCAAACAAGATTTAAAGAGGGGTTAAAATGTACTCAAGTAATGAAATTTTAGAAACAATCAATATGGTTTCGCATCAACACTTAGATGTAAGAACCATAACTTTAGGAATTTCTCTTTTAGATTGTATCTCGGATGATAAAAAGAAAACTTGCGATAAAATCTATGACAAAATAATGAAAAAAGCAAGTAACATTGTAAAAGTTGGAGAAGACATTTCTAATGAGATAGGTGTTCCTATTGTTAATAAAAGAATATCTGTAACTCCTATCAGTTTAGTTACAGCTGCCTCAAAAGGCCATCTTGAAGTTATAAGAACTTTAGATAAAGCTGCAAACGAAATAGGTATAGATTTCCTTGGCGGCTACTCTGCTTTAGTTCACAAAGGAATGACTCCATATGAAAAAGAATTCATCTTATCTATTCCAGAAGCTCTTGCAACAACTAATAAAATTTGTTCTTCAGTAAATGTTGCAACTACAAAAGCTGGAATTAACATGGATGCAATTAAACTTATGGGTAATGTCATAAAAGATTGCGCTTACCTAACAAAAGACCAAGATTCTTTAGGCTGTGCAAAACTTGTTGTTTTTGCAAATGCCGTTGAAGACAATCCATTTATGGCAGGTGCCTTTTTAGGAGTTGGCGAGGATGATACTGTTGTAAATGTTGGCGTATCTGGTCCTGGTGTTGTAAAAAGTGCACTTGAAAATGTTAATGGCGACTTAACTGAAGTTGCTGAATGTATAAAGCAAACAGCATTTAAAATTACAAGAGTCGGTCAACTTGTATCAAAAGAAGCAGCTAAAAGATTAAATGCCTCTACAGGTATTGTTGATTTATCTTTAGCACCTACTCCTGTTATAGGCGATAGTGTTGCTCATATTTTGGAAGAAATCGGTCTTGAAAGTGTTGGTGGTTTTGGAACTACCGCTACCCTAGCTATGCTTAATGATGCCGTTAAAAAGGGCGGACTTATGGCATGCTCTGCAGTTGGTGGTTTATCTGGAGCTTTCATTCCTGTTTCTGAAGATATAGGAATGATTAATGGTGTTAAATCAGGCAATTTAAGTTTAGAAAAATTAGAAGCAATGACTGCAGTATGTTCTGTAGGATTAGATATGTTTGCAGTTCCTGGTGATACATCTAGCGAAGTTTTATCCGCAATTATCGCTGATGAAATCTCAATTGGCGTTGTAAATCAAAAAACAACAGCTGTCAGAGTAATTCCAGTGTATGGAAAGAAAGCTGGCGAATACGCCGAATTTGGAGGTCTACTTGGTCGTGCACCAATTATGAAGATTAATACTTCAAGCCCTGCAAAATTTATTAATCGTGGAGGCAGAATCCCTGCTCCATTACATAGCTTTAAGAACTAGGAGATTTTATGTTAATTGAAGGAAGAAATCCAATAAAAGAAGCATTAAATAGTGATAGTTTAACTATAACAAAAATTTCAGTAGCTAAAGGTTCTCATGATTTACAAGACTTAATCGATTTAGCAAGAAATAAAGGAATTCGTATAGATTTTGTAGATAGACAATTATTAGATAGACAAAGTATAACAAAGCATCATCAAGGAATTATTGCAAATGCGGAAGAATTTAAATATACACCAATTGAAGAAGTAATAACTCCTAAAAAAGATAAGCCATTATTTCTTATAATACTTGATAATATAGAAGATCCACATAATTTAGGAAGTATCATAAGAGTTGCTGAATGTTTAGGTGTTGATGGCATTGTTATTCCTAATAAACGTTGTGCTACAGTTAATACTACAGTTTTAAAGGTATCCACAGGGGCCGCTTCTCATGTAAAAATTGCCATGGTAAATAATATCAATGATGTTATAAGAAAACTAAAAGATAATTTTGTTACTGTTTGCTGTGCTGATATGGACGGAGAAATTATTTATAATGCCCATTTAACAGGAGATATAGCACTTGTTATTGGCAATGAAGGCTCTGGCGTAAAACAGTTAACACGCAAACTTTGTGATAAAGTTGTTGCAATACCACAATTTGGAAAAATTAACTCCCTAAATGCATCTGTTGCATGTGGAATAATTTGCTCTGAAATTGTAAGACAACGTTTAAATTAATTTTTATCTAAATTATACCCAGCGTGCGACAAGCGCAATTTTTTACTCTTCGTCGCACCTTGGTATCGCTATTTTATATTTTTCCTATTGCTTATCTTTATAAATTTTTCTTATTTTTCGAATTGTATTATCTACTTTTTTACTTGTAATATTTAATTTTTTTGCAATTTCATTATAAGTGTTAGATTCTATGTAAAGTCTAAATATTTCCTTTTCCGTGTCATTCAAAACACTCATAATGTTTTCTATTTTATTATTTTCAACCAGTTTTTCTTCTTTTTCTATTAATTCCTCTTCTGGAGTTTTAGATGGATCTTTTGGATATTCACGATCATCATCGTTTTGATATACTATGTTTTTTTGAAAACTGGATTCTTTTCTTATATAATCCAAAATCTTATTTTTTATACAAGTTCCTGCATATGTTGTAAATATGACATCTTTTTCTGGATTATACGAATTGATAGCATTATATAATCCTATTTGTCCCTCTTGCACTAAATCCAAAAATCCAATATCATTACTACCTGTATCTTTTTTGGTATTCAAGGCAATTCCTTCTATTAATTTTTCACTAGCATTAAGCAAAGATGCTATTTCTTTATCAACATTCTTATTGTTCTTTTTTAACAATTGGATTTCTTTAAACTTTTCATTTATTTCTTCATTCTTCATTTTTTAAAAATAATTCTAATCTCTCCTGTTGACCGGTTAAATATAAATAACCAATGACTGCCTCAAACCCTGTAGCTTCTAAATATTCAAGCACTGACGCATGTTTAGCTATATTGTTTACATGAGAATTACGTGCTCTATGAAAAATTTCATTTTCTTCTTCATTTAAAGATTCTTTTAATTCATTAACAAGTTTAGCTTGGGCTTTAGCGTTAACTTCTTGGGATACTTTTTCATGAAGTTTATGTGTTTTTAAAGTAGTAGTTGTTGCAAACTTTTCTCTTGAAAACAACGAATGTACTGCATCCCCTATATAAGCAAGCACAAGAGGGTTCATCTCTCGTGCTTGAGCTTTTGTTAGTATATTTTTATTTTCTGGAATAAAATTCATTATTTGCTATATTTTGAAACGAAATAATCAAATAACAATTCATCGCTATATTCTTTAGCGCCAGTTGCTTTTAATGTTTCTTGTTTTATGTATTCATAGCAATTCTTTTCTACACAACGTAAAACTGCAAAAGCTTCATCCATATCTTTTCCTACACAGAATACACCATGGTTAGCCATAAAACATGCATTTCTTCCTTTCATAGCTTCTACTGTGCCGTTCTTTAATGTTTTTGTTCCTGGAAGTCCATAGTTTCCAACCTTTACATTTCCACCAACTAATTTTTGCATTTCTTCATTCATTACTGGAAGTTCTTTTCTGCAAGAAGCAAATATTGAGCAGAATATTGGATGTGAGTGAATACAAGCGTTAACTTCTTTTCTATCTGCCATAATTGCAGCGTGAATTTTTCTTTCACTTGTAGGCTTCTTTCCTTTTTCCCAAATAGAAGGATCAGATATTTGAACTACTGGCATATCTTCTGGTGTTAATGCAATATAGTCTAATCCTGTTGGAGTAACTAACATATGGTCATCATCTAATCTTGCGGATGTATTTCCCCATGTTCCTTGAACTAAATTTTCTTTTAATAAATTAACTCCACTATCTTTTATAACTTGTCTTAAAACTTTCTCTTGTTCTTCAGTCCATGCCATAGTATTATTCCTCCTCTACTTGTAAGTTTGCTTGGTTAGCTTTACTATATTTCTTTTGATAAACAAATTGCATTAATTTAGCTTCAAATAAATTAATTGTAACATTCTTACCAACTACAGCGCTTGCAACAAAGCAATGAGCTGCTTTATCTAAAACTAATACACAAGTATAAGCTTCATCTAAAGATCTTCCTGTTGTTATACAACCATCATCTTTTATTAATGTAGAATTATGACCTTTTAAATTTTTAACGATATTATCTACATTATTTTTTGCTGTTTTACACTTTGGTCCTACTATTTGAGCCATATCATCTAGAACAGTTGGAATTGTAACTCCAACTTTAGCTACTGGATTAACCCATTTTGGATGAACATGACAAACTGCATTTGCTGTTTCTTTTGATGTATAGATATTTGCATGTAGTATATACTCTTTATCTGTAGCAGAAGCCATATCTATCTTTAATACATCTTCTTCTTTAAGACTATCTAATGCTACTCCTAACTTAGTAATATACATATAACCCTTGTGAGCTCTCATGGATATACATGCTGTGTCTTCATTAATACCTTCTTCTGCAAGTCTCTTTGCATATTCTAGTATTTTTTCAACGTACTTATTCATATAATTTCTCTCCTTTTTAATATCGAATATATAGTATTTTCCTAATTTTTACCATTTAAAATTTTAAAAGCTTTTTTGTTTTGTTTGTATAGTGACTTAAATACTTCAAAGCCTTTATCATAAACCTCTTCTTTTAATTTAAGATTTGGCTTATAAGTTTTCTTTGCAGGAATAAATTTCTTTATATCTGTAAATGAAGGGATAACACCTAAACCTACTCCTACACAAGCTGCAGCGCCTACTGCGCCTATATTTTGTGGGCTCTCGACAGTTTCTATAACTCTACCTGTAATATCGGCTAAAACTTGGCAAGTGAAATCATCAAGTGCACCACCGCCTACGAATCTTATGACATCAGAGGTCTTTACTTTTCTATCTGAAGCCTCTATCATCCATCTCTTATGATAGCAAATTCCCTCTAAAACTGCTCTAATTAAATCTCTCTTTCCGGTTTCTAGGGAAATATTAAAGAACATTCCTCTTGCATTTGAATCTTCAAAAGGACATCTATTTCCATGTAGCCATGGAGTAAATATTACGCCACCTGCTCCTGCTGGAACCTCATCAACTACAGAAATCATATACTTATATAAGTTAATATATTTTGATTCTGAATCGTCAGTTACTTTTTGTTTTTGAGAATAAACACCAACTTCATCAAGAGCAATATGATCTTTTACCCACTCAAAGCATTTACTTGATGTTTCAAGTTCAGCAAAGTAGTTAAATCTTCCAGGTTCTGCTCCTACTGTTGCTGCAATCATTGTTGTAACATCTACAACTGATTTATCCGTAATAGTTCCAACCCAACCTGATGTTCCTGAATATACGTGAGTATCTCCAAGTCCTGTAGCACCTGCACCTACTCCAATTAGGTTAGCATCCATACCACCGCCAAATACTTTTATTCCTGGAACAATTCCAAGTTCTTTTGCTGGTCCTTCCAAAGTAACACCAGCTGCCTCTGATGATGCAATTAATCTTGGCATATGGTCTGGATTTACTCCGAACATATTACAAATTTTCTTTGAGAAACTTTTCTTTTTATAATCGTAAAGCAATGTTCCAAAAGCTGAATCATATGTCATTACGAATTCGCCAGTCATTCTGCAAATTAAATATTCTTTAACATCAAGCCATTTATGTACTCTTGCAAAATTATCTGGTTCATGTTTTTTAACCCAGTTATATTTCCAAACTGGATCTTTAACTGAAACTGGAGCCGCTCCGGTTATTAAAAGTGCAGGAATTAACTTTTTAATATTTCCACCTGCAATTTGCAAACCATAAGAAATTCCTTCTTTCATTTCTTGAGAAGCTCTTTGGTCCATATATGAAAATGCTCTATGAACAGGAACACCATTTTTATCTACAAGAACAAGTCCTTGTGCTTGTGAACAAAATGAAATACCATCTACCTGTTCAGGCTTAATGTCAGTTTTTTGGAAAACTTTTTTTGTAGTAGAGCACATAGCATTCCACCAATCATTAGGATCTTGCTCAGCGCCACCATCATCATAAACATATAAATCATAACCTTCTGATGCAGATGCTAGAATTTTAATACCTTCCTCAATCTCAATTAAGCAAGTTTTTATTCCTGTTGTTCCTACATCATAGGCCAAAGCATACTTTTTCATATAGTCCTCTTAAATGCATAAATGGGGATTACACTTTTTTTGGTGTAACCCCCATGGTTAATTTTTTATATTTTAATTTTTCTTAGATGCCTTATATTCATTTAATAACTTTTCAGCATCTGCTTTTGCTGCAGCTTTCTTTGCTTCGATTTCAGCCATTTGAGCTTTAGCTTTTTCTAATCCTTTAGCTTTCTCTTCTTTATGTCTCTTATCGTAAGCAGCGATTTGATCTTCAATCTTACCTGTTTCTTTTACCATCTTAAATACATCTTCAAATCTATTTAATGCCTCATCGATAACTTCATCTGTATCAGCCATAGATGTATATAATCTTGAACCAGCAAGAGTAACGATACCATTTGCCATATATGCAGCACCCATATGCTCCATAGCTTCCTTTCTTACCATCATCATACTCTTCTTAGATAATGCGTTAACAACATTTAAGATATTCATTGATGAGAAGTCGAAACTCATAGCTGCAGAACACTCTAAGTGACAAATAGAACCTTGGTTATAAGCAACATATGGTAACTTGTATTGATCAATTAACTTAACAAGACCATCTGTTAATCTATCACCAGCTTTACCAGCCTTTACACAAGCATTGTTCTTAGCAATTTCTTTCATACATACATAACCAGCCATTGAAGATAGAGGGTTAGCAGCAAGTGTACCACCTACATATGCTTTCTTCATTAAGCCACCAACACCAGCAGCCATTAAGTCAACATATTCTCTCTTACCACCTACACCACCGGCAGAAGGATATCCACCAGCAACGATCTTACCAAATACTGTTAAATCTGGATGAACACCAAATAAACCTTGAGCGCCACCTAAACCTACTCTGAAGCCTGTTACAACTTCGTCGAAGATTAATAAAGCACCATACTTATCACATAATGCTCTTACAAGTTGATTGTACTTCCAAGCAACTGGTCTTGTACCTGATTCTGGGCCAACTGGCTCAATAAGAATAGCAGCTGTACCACCTCTTAATTGGTTAAGTTTTAAATAACTTTCCATCATTTCAATATTATCTGGTTGAACTTCATCTACGATTGAGTGAATCTTTGATGGAATACCATAAGACTCTAAGAAGTTTCTTGTTCCTGGAATTTTCAAACCATAAACTAATTGGTCTGACCAACCATGGTATGCACCACCAACCTTAATAATTCTCTTGTGACCTGTAGCACATCTTGCGATACGAATAGCAGCCATGTCAGCTTCTGTACCAGAACCTAACATACGGAACTTTTCAACGTATGGCATATTCTTGTTAATTTCTTTAGCAATTAATAATTCAGCTTCATGGAATAAACCTGTAACTGGACCGCAATCTTTAATTAATTTAATAGCTTCTTCTTGAACTCCTGGGAAGTTAGATCCTAAAATTGTAGGACCACCTGCTTGTAAGAAGTCGAAGTACTTATTGCCATCAGCATCATAAAGATAAGCACCTTCAGCTTTTGTCATGCACATTGGGAATGGCTTATTGAATGCTAAGTTATGTTGTACGCCGCCTGGAATAAACTTCTTAGCTTCTGCTGTAACTTCTTTTGACTTTGCACACTTAGTTTCATAATAACCTTTTACAATGTCTTTTTCATAGATGTCTTGAGGAATAGAATAAATATTCTTATCTGTTAATTCCTTTAATGCATCTCTAATGTTTTGTGGATCAGCCCAACGAGTAACACCGTATTCAGAACTTGGGTTTTTATATTCATCACCCTTACGTAATTCTTCTACACTAGTATACTTAATTTCCATAATTGTCTCCTTTTTGTTTGTTTGTATTTTAACATTATCAATTTTAACAAACAAAGCTATATGTAGTCAATATATATTTTTATATATAAATATATGAGGCAATTGCTGCTTGACTATCTTTGGGCCAAAAATTATACTTAAATCAATGATAAACGAGGTAATCTATGAAAGATTCTACAATACAAGAAAATGCTCAACTAACATATGATTTGATTAGTGATGTTGTAAATTCAACAGGGCCTAGGCTTCCAGGGTCTGAAGAAGAGAAAAAAGGAGCAAATATTTTTGCAATGCAACTTGACTCTTTTGGTTTTGAACCACACGTTGAAAAATTTAAAGTTTCACCACGTGCATCCGTAGCTTCAGTGCCAACTTTAGGAATTTTAGGTTTTATATCAATTGCAGCTTTTTATTTATCCCCTGCAATTACCTTTGTAATAAGCATTTTAGTTTTAACATATGGCATATTACAAATTTTTACATACACCGGTGCTTTTGATTTTATTGCACAAAAATATCACTCTCAAAATGTTTATGCATCCATCGAGCCAAAGAATTCTCAAATAGATAGAACCATTGTTTTGTCTGGTCACATGGACTCTTCTTGGAATTGGAAACTATCGCTTCAAAATCCAAAAACACTAGCTGTAAAGTTATCTTTAGGAACACTTGCTATTGTCTTTTTATTTTTCTTATCTTTAGTTGCAGTTTGTAAGGGAGCTAAAGATTTTACATATTGGGAAACAAATATAATAAATCAAGAAGACGGAACAATTGAAAATGTAGGAAACTTAATCATGATGTTACTCCCACTTTTATCTGTTCCAGGATGTTTTTGGTTAACACAATTTTTAACATTAGATAAAGAAACAGCATGTCCTGGCGCTATGGATAATATGTCAGGAGTTGCATTATCTTTAGTATGTCTAAAATATTTTAAAGAACATCCTGAAAGTATGCCAAAAAACACAAGATTAATGTGTGTTGCATTTGGAAGCGAAGAAGCTGGCCTTAAAGGTTCTAAGGAATTTTGTAAAGTTCATAAAAAAGAATTTAATGACCATTACTATGTATTAAATCTTGATTCATTTAGAGATAAAGATTCCTTTAATGTTATAGAAGGAGATAGATGGATGGGATCACATTTTGATAAAGAATTAGTTGATTTATCTCTTAAAACCATGGAAGAATTAGGAATAGAAAACCCTATTAAATTTACAAATCCAGCGGGCGGATGTGACTCTACATCGTTCTATAGAGCTGGCGTTAAAACAGTTACACTATCTGGTCAAAGTACAAAACCTACAGATTATTACCACACAAATAAAGATACTGTTGCTAACTTAAAAATGGACGCACTAGAGCAAGGCTTTGAATTAGTTACAACATTAGTTCCTAAGATAGCTGAAATGGATATGTTAAAATCTTCAAAACCTACTAAAACTAAATAATAAAGCACAATATAAAAAAATTAGCAGCCACTTTTAAATGACTGCTATTTTTTAAACTTATTTTTTAATTTTATTATTCTTTTGTAAATACATCTTCTACATTATCTTCTGTATTATTTACAGCTTCTGCATCTACAACTTCGCCATCTTCCTCATGCTTAATTTCAAGTTCTGGGAATGTTCCTGGGTGATTTAATTCGTATTCTTTCTTTAAGTTTTCGTAATATAAGAATATTGTAAAGTTAATATATTGTTGCTTCCAAATAGATAGGATACCACATGTTAATATTATTAATAATTCCCAACCGATGAAACTTATTTCTAATACAAATAATTCCCATTTATGGCCTTTCATCATATCTCTACTTAATTTTAGATTATCTACGATTCCTCTTTTTGAAGTATTTTCAGGATCTGCCATTAAGAAAGGTACCATTGCATATGCATAAGCTAGGATAACTCCAGGTACAATTACTAAGCAGCCTACAAGTATTATTAAAGTTGAAAGTACAGATGCTCCAAAATAACTGATTAACTTTTCAATATCCTTCATTGGAGTAAACATTCCGACAAGCGCTGTTTCACCTTTTCTTATGTAATTAAATTCCCATACATAAAATCCATATGCTACTATTACACTAAGTAAAGCACCTATCCAAATTACCCATGTTGATGCAGAGCCCAAAATGCCAGAAATGGCAGCAGAGATTACTGCATAGACCAAAAGTGGTAAAAAGGTTACCCCTATTTTACCATCTACTAACTTCTTTGATTGTTCTTTTAATTCTTGACGTGTTGGCATAAATTAAACCTCACTTATTTTATTTTTTTCACCCATAGAGTATACACACCCGCAATAATTTTGTCTATATAAATTTAACTCTTTTGATAATTGAATTGATCTTAAATATCCACCTTTTTTCTTAAAATCGTTAACTAAGTATAAAATTTCCTTATTTTTTGAAATTTCTTCACCAATATCATTTAATTTTTTTGCATTTTTATATGGAGATATAGAAAGAGTTGATGCAAAATAATTGAAATTATTTTCAATTGCATACTCCATAGCTTTTTCAAGTCTTAGTCTATAGCAAATAGTGCATCTATCTCCACCTTCTTTGCAATTTTCAAACCCTTTTATTTTTTCAGTCCACTCACTTTGGTCATACTTTTCATAAACAGTTTTTACACCTTGAAACTTATTTACAATTTTCACAAATTCTCCATATCTTTTATTATATTCCTCTATTGATTCTATATTTGGATTATAAAAGTATAAAGTTATGTCAAAATACTTGCTTAAATATTCAACGCAATAAGAAGAACAAGGAGCACAACAAGCATGCAAAAGAAGGCTTGGTCTTCCTTTCAAATTTTTTAAAATATTATCTAATTCTAGTTGATAGTTTCTATTAGTAGGATTCATTTAATAAAGTTAAAATATCTTCCTCTTTCATGGCTTGACAATTTTCTGAAACAATTTTTGCAATTCCATCTAAATCTTCCTCTGGAATATTAAAATCACTTAGCTTATAGTTGAAATCTACATATTCATTTACTTTGTCATATAAACTTTCAATAGCAAAAATTGCCCTTTCTGATCTTTTATTTCTCTCAATTAATGCATAATCATTTTCAGAAATCATAGAATTTAAACTATAACCAAATGATTCACCTAATTCTTGTTTCTTTAAATATTGTCTAAATAAAATTGCAAAAATATTAGAATAATTTGCATGGTATCTATCTGAAATTACATCAGATATTACGGCTAATGTATGCTTTCTTAGCATTGAGTATGCAGCACCTGCAAGCACAACTGCTTCCATAATTTTTGTTCTATACATTTTCTCAGCATTTTTCAAAATACTTTTCTCTAAATATTCAAATACAAGTTTTATAGCAACATCTGCATATATTTTAGATATTAGTGTTGAATCTTCTTGAGCAAAGCATTCTATAGATAAAGCAAGAGCATATAGTCCATATGTTGCAATTGATTTTGGAGGCAGCGTATCTGTCATAGTAGAATCAACAACGACAATATTACTCTCAGCATACTTTGTATCAAACTCATAGATTTTATTGTTTTTAAGGTCGCTTATTCTAACAAAATTACTTATTTCAAAGCCTGATGCAAGATTTGTTGGTACAACAATTAAAGGAACGTCTCTTACAGCAAAATTATCTATACCATCTGTTGCATAGTGGGAAATGTAGTTTTGATCTTCAGTTAAAAGAATTTTTGCTCCTTTAGCTGCCATTACTGCTGCCTTTTTACCAACTGCTATAATACAATCACAATTACCTGCCTTATAATTTATAGCAATTCTTTCGCAATCTTTATCTGTAGCTACATCTTGTATTTTTCTATATGTTGCACTAATTTCTATATTTTGTGATTTAAATATATTTTTAATATGGTTCCAGTTACCTACTCTATAAGATATTTCATCACTTAAAAGTAGAACTCTCTTGCAATTTAATTGTGCAAGTTCATAAGGCAAGTTATATATTGCTCTATCACCAACTAATAATTTCACATTATTATCAAATATATACTCTTGCATTATAAGCACTCCTTTAATATGTTAATTAAATCTTCTTTGCTTGGCTTTTTTGGAGTTGCAACTAATTCTTCGTTAGTTAACACCTCGCTTGCAATACTTTCTAAATCTTCTTCTTTAATTCCATATTCAGACAATCTTATATTTATTTTAAACTCTGTAGATATAAAGTTTATTATGTTATCAAAAATACGGATAAAAGCTTCTGTTCTATCATCGTTATTTAATGTAGAAAACTCTTTTGCTCCTAATGAGAATAAAAGCATTTGTGCATATTCTTTTTCACAAACATCTTTATTAAACTCAAGGCAAGCTTTAACAACGCAGCAAACTGCTATGTTATGTTGGATATTATATTTTGCAGTTATACTATTAGATATTGCATGAACTAGACCACTAAAGATATTTGAACATCCAATTGCAGATAGACATGCAGCTCTTTGTAAGTTATATAAACTTTCTGGACTTGCACCTAAAATAGCATCATGGAAATTGTTTTTAATCATAAACAATGACATTTTTGAGAAGCTCTTTGTTATTTCATTTCCATTTAAACTTACATAGGATTCTACATTATGAGTCATTATATCTATAAGATTTAAAAGAATTTCTTGCTTTGATAACGTTCCTAACATTCTAGGATCTAAAATACAAACAGAAGGCTCTATAATATCTGAAATAAACTTAAGTGGAATTTTTCTTTCGTTATCTATAATAACTGCACTTGCAGATACTTCGCATCCTGAACCAAAAGTTGTTGGAAAAACAGCAAAAGGAATTATTCTTTGTCTTATAGCACAGTCTATTCCTCTATACTCAAGTAAGTTTCTACTATTAGTTGCAAGCAAAAGTTCTAAGGCTTTAGCAGCGTATATAGCTCGTGTTCCACCTATAGCTATTATTGAATCACAACCACTTTTTCTGTACTCTATATAAATTTTATCTACATCTTCAATACTTGTTGCTTTTTCTAGATTGTAATAAGTTTTTCCAACGCATATATCTTCATTTTTATCAAATGCAGACTTTACAATTTGAATAACGCCCGTTTTTTGAACATCTTTATCTGAAATAATAAAAACTCTATAGGCTCCAAGCGTATGTAATTTATTAATACCCTCTTCAATGCCTTTTTCACTGGCTATAATACTAACTTTATTAGAAAATTGGAAAAACTCTTTCTTTATCATAGCCACCCTCTAAATAGTAAAGATAATCTTACCTTAATAGAAAAATTATAACTCATAGGTTTTTCTTTTAAATACTTATCTCTTCTTAATTTTGTTGAATATGTTGCTTGAGCAATATCGAACATTTTTAAGACTTTTATACCTAGTTCAATATCGCCCTTTATTACTAATCTTGATTGGTTAAACGCATCAGTGACCGACATTAAATTTTGTAAAACTGGAGCTGCTAAATCTATACTTTTAAACATAATATAAGCATCTTCTTTTACTGTTACATTTTTCTTTAATGAAAGCTTTAATTTATTACCAACTTTTTCACAAACTGCAGTTCTTTTTGCTGGGAATGTTGTTATATAAATCTTAGAATTATCTGGCATTGACTCTACCATTTCTTTAACTCTAGGGTCTTCCTCGGCACACACACGCAAAGCAGCAACTAGGCTCATAAGTCTAGCAAATGCATGTAAATTTTTTAAATTTTCCTTAACTGCAAATATATTTAGCATTCTATTTCCTAATCAAAAAGTATTTTAACATATGTTAAAAGTTGTTGTCTATATACTATAACTTTTTGCTAAAAATGTTAAATTAAAAGTTCTTTGAAATTTTTAATTATTCTTTTCTGTTAAGAATCTCCTTAGCAAAAATGTCATAAAATATGGGAATGTATAAAACTTACCATTAAATCCAATATTTTTATTACAAAGTTTTATGCCATATTTTATATCCGTATATTTATCTGAATTAATCAATTTATTCAAAGAAATTGTTGCCCCATCTTTTGCTTTTACCTCAACTGGTATCAATGAATTAATATCCCTAACAAAGAAATCCATCTCTAAAGTGCTCTTTTCATTTTTATAAAAATATAGTGAATATTCTTGCTTTGCTAGCATATCTGCCACAATATTTTCGTAAATTGCGCCCTTGTAGGTATTAAAATTTTTATTTAGCCTTAAATCCATTTGAGATTCTTTATCAAGCGTTGCAATTAAAAGTCCTGTATCTTTAAAATAGATTTTGTAATTATAAGGAATATAATTTCCTTTTAAAGGTAAAGCAAGTTCATTCATACAATAACAAACGTTTATTATACCAGCATTTTCAAGCCATTCAATAACTCCACTATAATCTCTATTTTTTGCCCCTATGCATATCTTTGAAATTTGAAACTTTTTATTTTCTTTACCTAAAAACACAGTAATATTTCTAAACATATTTAAAACTTTTGTTTTTTCTAAACCTTTTGCATATTTTGTTATATCCTCTTCATAGTCTAGAATCAATTGTTCTTGAGCTTTCAGTATGCCACTAAAATTTTTATTTTTAACAAACATGGCAACAACAGCAGGCATTCCTCCAACAACTAGATATTCACTAAAATTCTCACTCATAGCTTCCATTATAGAATTAGATAGTGGTTTTACTTCTTTCATATAGTTATATAATTCATCTATTTGACTCTTTTTATAGCCTTTAGCCCACAAGAATTCCTCAAAGTCCATTGAGTACATTTCGTAATCTTCCTTATAACCTACACTATTAGATTCTATTTCCCTGTAATTTATTCCCATTAAGGAACCAGAGCATATTACATCATATCTTCCATCCATTTTAAAAGCTTTCAATGATGTAGCACAATTTATACAATTTTGAATTTCATCAAAAAATATAAGCGTTTTATATGGAACAAAATTAAAATCTGCATTTTTAAAAGTAATATTTCTAATAATAGTATCTACCTCAAATCCATTATCAAATATATCTTTATATTGTTTCTGAATAGCAAAATTAATTTCTACAACATTGACATAATTTTCATAAGCAAATTTTCTTATAGATTCTGTTTTACCAATTTGCCTTGCACCTTTTACTATTAAGGGTTTTTTGTCTTCGCTATTTTTCCAACTTATTAAATAATCATTTACTTTTCTATTCAAATACATATCATATATTCCTAACTTATAGTATTTTTCGGCCTTTTCCGTATTGTTTAATTAAAATATACACCTTTTTCCGGCTTTTTTCAAGTATAAATTACACCTTTTTCCGGCTTTTTCATAGGTCGTTTTACACCTTTTCACCACTTTTTCATAGGTCGTTTTACACCTTTTTCCATTTTTGCTCTATGGTTTAGCCAAAAAAAATAATCACCCACCTTGCTGATGGATGATTATTTTTTTATTTTTTGGGTTAGAATTTTATAGTGGTAAATCTTTCTTTCTAAACTTAATATCACCTAAGATGTAACCAACAAGACCAATTGCAACAAGTATTGCTAATTTCCAAATCCATGTTGTTGTTCCTTTTAGTATTGATACAACATCAAACAATGTTATTAGTGATACATAGTTAAAGTAATTTAGTGCACTTATTCTTACAACTGATGGAATTACAGATGATCCGAATAGTCCTAGCATTGTTGCAACTAAGAAGAACATTGAAAGGCCACCGCCAATTGACATAGCTCTTTTTGATCTATCGTAGTAGCATGAAGCAAAGAAGTTAATTCCACTTAATGCAAACATTACCATAAATGCACCTAAATTAATAAGTATTAATTTTGAAATTGTAAGCTTTGTTTGAACATCTACTATTTCATAACATACTATTGAAGTTATAGTTGTACAAATAAACATTAATAGTAAAGATAATACAAGATATAATCCTTGAGTAAATGTTACTTGTCTACGTTTTGTTGATGTAGATAGAACATATGCCATAGAGCCTGAATCTACTTGACCTGCAATTAAGTTGTTTGCAGACATAATTAGATAAATTATAGGAAGTAATAATCCTGCCATTTTAAAGAATATTGAACCAACAATTAAACCATATAGATCCATTTGGCCTATCTCTTCAATTCCGCTTGCAACATCTTCTGGCAATTTATCCAACAAAGAACCAGCTACGCTAAGATTTAATTCTTCTTTTATTTCGTTTACTTTTGCTTCATATTCTTCAGTAGACAAAGTAGAAGCTAATAGTGATGTTTCATATGTTAATTTTTCTTGATACTCTAAACTTGCCTCATAAGAAACCTTATGAACATAATCATATGTAAATCCCATAGCATCGTATTTTTCTCTAGTAATACCATAGTCGCTTAAGAAATCAAGCATACTATTTATTGTGCTTTCTTTATTCATTTGTCCAGCAACTAGCATTGATGTTGTGTTGTATGCACGATTTTCTCTAAAAGATACTCTCTCTTTAGACTTTATATAATCAGAAAGAGCCGTTGCTGTTTCTCCTTTTGAAACACTATCTACATCTGCTTTCATGTATGCAACAAGTGCACTTTTATAATCTTCAGGCACTTCTTCACCATATTCTTTATATATAGCATTTGTTAAAATATTAGGATTAATAGTTACATATGCACTAGATAGAGAATCATATTTTTCTTTAACTTTATCTAAAGCATAATTATATGCTGGAGTTACATATGTTTCTTGGAAACTAGATGAACCTGAAGAATTATAGGTATCTAAAGTATTTAATTCATTAAATTTTTTAGTAAACTCTGAATCAAATATTTCACATGCATCATTAGATTTTATATATTCTGCAATTGCATTTTTCTTTACACTTGCAGTAATTGATTCTTTTATAACTGTATCTTCAACATTTTCTTTCATTGAAGAAAGTGAAGAAGTACCAGATATAAGCATAACGCATGCTAACATAAAACATACTGCTACTGTTATAATAGCCCACATTACGCCGTTTGCCTTACAAGATTGCTTAAACAAAGCTTTTGAAAATAAATTAATATCTTTCATTTTGTATCTCCTTTTGCTTTTGCATAATTTCATTAAAATGTTTCTCCAAGCTATATTTAACCTCAGATATAAATTTAACATTTAGATTCTTTAAACTATTGAATAATACATTAATATCTTCTTTTGAGATAGATATTGTAACTTGGTTATATTTGCTTTGATCTCTTATGATCTTAAAACTAAGTTCTTTGAATTTTTTATAAGATTCTACATCATTAAACTCAATTTTAAAATCTACTACATTTCTATTTCTTATTTCATTCATATTAGCAATATCTATTATTTTGCCATCTGAAATTAAAGCTACTCTATCACAAGTTTCTTCCATTTCGTTAAACATATGTGATGACATAAATATAGTTTTACCCTTTTTATGCTCCTCTCCTATTATTTCCAAGAATGCATCTCTCATAAGAGGGTCAAGTCCAGTTGTTGGCTCATCTAATATGATTATTGGTTGGTCGTTCATAAGCGCTGCAACTAATGCAGTTTTTTGTTTCATACCTTTACTCATTCTCTTTAAGTTAGCATGAGGATCTAGTTGTAGTCGCTTAATAAGTTCGTTTGCATAATCAAAGGATTTCATTCCTAAAAATTCAGCTTGACATTTTAAGAAATTAATACCTGTTTTTAAATCAGGGAATGCAATCTCACCAGGAACATATCCAACAAGTTTTGCTATCTTGTCTTGATTTTTCCAAGACTCTAACCCATTTACATAAGCATTTCCTTTAGTTGGTTTAATAAATCCTAAAATACTTCTAATTGTAGTTGTTTTACCACTTCCGTTTGTACCAACGAAACCTATCATCTCTCCTTTATTAATTACAAGGTTTTCATCAAAAACACCTCTAGAGAAACCATAGTCTTTAGTTAGATCTTTTAGTTCAATTAATCCATTATCTTTAAGTTCCATTACAATACACCTCCAAAGTTTTTATCTTCTTTGTAGAACTTCATGAAATAATCTTCCAAAGTTTCTTTTATATTGTTAAATTCTTTTATTTTAAAGTCTGACATAAATGACACAACAGCATTTATGTCTTTATCGTCAGCTTGAATAAATATTTCTTTCTTCTCTTTATTTTCTTTTAGAATATTAATCAAATTTGAATCAATTGTAGATTTGAATTTATCATAATCTTCACTAGATTCAAATACAATTCTATATTGCTTTAAAGTAGCATGTTTAAGGTCGTTTGCAATGAATTCCGATATAATCTTTCCATCTTTAATAATTGCGATTCTATCACAAGTTGCATCAACCTCTGAGAATATATGACTAGAAAGCAAAATTGTTTTTCCTCTATTTTTTTCTTCAACAATGAAATTAATAAATCTTTGTTGCATAACAGGGTCTAGTCCTGATGTTGGCTCATCTAGTATTAAAACCTCAGGGTCCGACATAAAAGCACAAACTATTGCTAATTTTCTTTTAACACCTAAAGACATATGCTTTGTGTCACCTTTAAGAACATTATCTTCAAGTTCAAAAAGATTAATCATTTTATCAAGCATTTCTTTATTATGTATTTTATACATATCTTGCATCATAGAAATAAACTCATATCCAGTTAAGCCTTGTGGTAAAGCTATCTCACCTGGAATATAACCTACATGCGATAATATTTTTGAATAATCCTTAAATGAATCAAAACCGAGAATCTTTGTATTACCACTATCTGGCTTAGAAAATCCCATAAGATGTCTTATAGTTGTAGACTTTCCTGCACCATTAGGTCCTAAGAATCCAAAAACTTCTCCTTTTTCAATTTTAAAGGAAACGTCAAATACGCCACGTCCCGATCCATAATCCTTAACCAAATTATTAACTTCAATAACGCTCATAATAAATTGTCCTTTTTGTACTCCCGTTTAATTTTAAACTTGAGTTTGATTTTTTTTGTTGAACATATTATAATACCTAATTGTGAAAAAACAATAATCAATATTGCAAAAAGAAATAATCAATTTTTGTATTATAGTTCAATATTGGACGAATATTACAAATGTGATTAAAATTTGGAGGGTTTATGTCTACAACTTATAGAAATTACATTAAAACACACAATCTAATTAGAAAGGTTTTTGCTGATTTGGTGTCTGAAAAACAAGATATTACAAAAATTACCGTCAAAGAATTAGTCGATAGAGCTGACATATCAAAATCAACATTTTATTGTCACTACCAAGATATTTATGCTGTTGCTGAAGAATTTGAACAAGAAATCTTATCTCTTTTAAACGACACGTTAAACACATATATGAAAGAACACCCAGATGAGTTTGCTCCTTATGTTAAAAAAATAATTGAACATCTAAAAGAAAATGAACCATTATATAGAAAAATACTAATAACTGAGATCCCTATTAGATTCATAACTAAACTAAAACAAATTTGTAACGAAAAGATAAATAAGGATATTCATTTAAATGCCCTTTCGGCTGACCCAAATTTAAGAATGGCAGAAATAGACTTTTTAACAAATGGAATAATTCATTTATTTGTAGATTATTTTAAAGGAGAAATAAAGCTTTCCCTAGATGAGATAGGAGAACTTTGTAGTAAGCTTCTATATAGACTAGTACACGAAACTAAGCCAGTATAGTTGATTAAAACTTAATCTAGAAGTTCTTTTATTCTAACTTGAATAAAGTTTTCTATATTTTTTAATCTTTTGCTATCTAAGTTATATCTTGGATGTTTTTTAAACTTAAAATTAATTAGTTTTCTTACTTGCTTTTTTTGAACTTCACTCATTAAAGGTTTTACAAAGTTAACAAAATTATCATAGGCTGCAGGATACCTTGTTTTTGAATATTCTTTAGCATTATTTAATTCATTATCTAAAGCATAGTTAAATAAAGATAAACCATTATCAAATATGGGCGCTGTTTTGCAAATAGTATTTGTTGAATTGTCTATTATTAATCCAAAATTTCCAAAGTGTCTATCCGTATTGCAAATAATAGCATCAAAAACAAACATACTTATAAGAGAGTTGTAATATTCTTCACCAAGATTTTTATAATATTCTAAAACTTTTTCTATTGTACAGTTCTTTATTATTCTACCAATTGGAATATATGAATGATCTATATCAGTAAATATTTCACATGTAGAACATACAAAATTCTTCCAATAAGCTAAATTATATTCAACTGCCTCTAATCCCATAACATTAGCAATTTGATATGCATAAAACTCAGAATATGGTTCTTTACCAGCATTAGCAAATCCTGAAGTGCCAGATTTATATAAATACAATTTTCCGTTAATTCTTCTCCAACATTTAGCAAGCATTCCGTTTGTTGTAAACTCGGGCGAAGAAATTAATGTTTTTCTAATATTAGTACTTCCATAGCCTGTAAAAGCAATATAAGATAAAATTCTACTTATCCGATGATCAAACAAATTATATTTGAAAAAATCACCTTCAAAATTTTCATCAACAACCCAATAAGAATCATTTAAAGAAAGCGCTTTGCATATGTCTATTATTGCAATAGTTTCCCTATAACTTATACCAAATCTACTTAAAATATTGTCAACATATGCTCTATTTGAAGGTATATTCCTATTTTTTAGCCACGTTGCTACACCTTCCTCAGAAAGTTCCATATCTAATGGTAGTAGCTCTTTATTTAAAATTTTCAAATTTGAAACTCTGCATCTACTATCATTATTTTTACTTAAATCGAATGTTGCTATGGGCGTATTATATTGCTTTAAGATATACATAATTTGATTATACAAAGTTTTCTTTTCTTTCTCAATTTAAATTATTAATTTTCTACATATGGACAAAAATCCTTTTTTATTTTAATATATATAATAAATATGGAGGAAATTAAATGAGAATTCTACTTGTTGAAGATTCTGTAAGTTTATGCGAAGCTTTAAAAGCTGTGCTTGAGAGAGAAAAATTCGAAGTTCAATGTGTCCATGATGGTGATATGGGCCTTGAATATGGTTTAAGTGGAATTTTTGACTTAATTATTCTAGATGTTATGATGCCTAAAAAGAATGGCTTTGAAGTTCTTGATGAACTTAGAAAAAATAAAATCACAACTCCAATTATTATGCTTACAGCTCTATCTCAAGAATTAAATAAGGTTCAAGGCTTAGATATGGGAGCTGACGATTACTTAGCAAAGCCTTTCTCAACTCCTGAACTTCTTGCTAGAATTAGAGCAATTTTAAGAAGAAGAGGTGGAGATGTTTCATCCGACAACACTATAACTTATGGTAACGCCTCATTAAATATTTCTTGCTATGTTTTATCTAATGGAGATAAATCTGTAAAACTTTCAAATAAAGAATGTGAAATTTTAAGATATATGTTTGAAAGACCAAAACAAGTTGCTGAAAAAGATGCCCTAATAAATAAAGTTTGGGGATTTGACAATGAGTTTGAATCAAATTCATTGGAAGTTTTTATTTCCTTTGTTAGAAAGAAAATAGCATATATTGATGCTAATTTTACTATACAATCAATCCGTGGAGTAGGATACCAACTACAACCTAAAAATGAATCCATTTAAGCAATTACATATAAAATTCTTAATAATACTTATTGTGGCTGTAGGTACACTTCTTGCAGTTACATTAGGTGCAATATTTATTGTATCATACACAACAAGATACCAAGATATTTATAAGCAAGTAGATGATGCCTGTCTTTATGCTACATCATACCCTTCAAATTCTAAATCTAAATATATAGTTTTTGAAGATAATGCCCTAAAGACAACTAGCGGTTTTGATTTCTTTAATGATTCAGAAAAAAGTAATATTTGTTCATCTTTAATAAACACTTCAATCGACGATTTTGATAAATATTATAAACTATCTACAGGTGATTACCATTTTTGTTATAAAGTAAAAGAATTTGTTAGTGATTCAAATACCAATATGACTGTCTATTGTATGGTAGAAACAACAGAACAGGTTAAAGGTCTTTACTCTTTAGGTTCAACATTAATAATCGTATTTGCAGTTGCTATGATATTTATTGCTGTATTAAGCTACTTCTTAGCAAGAAGTGCCATGCTTCCAGTAAAAGAAGCTTTTGAAAAAGAAAAAGACTTAGTTGCAAATGCTTCTCATGAATTAAAAACTCCACTAACTGTTGCTAGAACAAATCTGGAACTAGTGGCTTCTGATCCAAATGCAACTATTGGCGAAAACATGAAATGGATAGAATCCGCAAGATACCAAATAGACAGAATGAATAACCTTATTCTACAAATGTTAGAACTTTCAAAAATGGAAAGACCTGATTATGTAGTACAAAAAAGTGATATAAATATAAGTGATGTAATTGAAGGTGTTTTGCTATCCTTTGAAGCAGGCTGCTATGAAAGAAATATTAGATTTGTATCTGAAATACAACCTAACATAATTTATTCTTGCAATCATGTTGAAATGGAAAAACTAATTACTATCCTTGTAGATAATGCTCTAAAATACACCCAATCTGGTGGAGAAATTTGTGTTACTATGGCTAAAACTTTAAAACTTATTTCTATTAAAGTTACAAACACAGGAGATGGCATTCCGCAAGAAAAACTTGGTAAAATATTTGATAGATTCTATAAACTTGATGAATCACATAGAGAATCTGGTAACAGTTTTGGCCTTGGTCTTAGTATTGCAAAATTGATTTCAACCTCTATGGGCGGAGATATTAAATGTTTTAGTGAAGTTGGCAAATATACAACATTTGAAATTACTTTGCCTATACGTTAATCCTTGTTATAAAGTTTTTTAGCTTGAGGAGTCATTTCACCATTTTCTTCATAAACAATAATTTCTTCTAATTTTAAACCTGGTGCTCCATTTTTTTGAGCTTCAACAATAAATGTATCTATGCTTTTAGATTTCTTTGGATATATAAATGTTATTTTTTTAGGCTCTAAATTATATTTCTTTAAAGAAAAAATAACCTCTGCCATTCTTTCTGATTTATGTATCATATAAAATTTCCCAGAATACTTTAATATTTCTGATGCCGATTTACAAATACCATCTAAATCACAAGTGGATTCAGTTCTAGATAAAGAAATTTCTTTATTTAAAGATTTTTGGCCTGCACTTTCTTTAAAATATGGCGGATTACAAACTACTACTTTTACAGACTCTTTTCCTAAAATTCTACTTGCGTTTTTTATATCGTCTTTTATAATTGTAATTTTATCTTGAAGTTCATTTAATTCAACATTTTTCTTTGCAAGATTTGCTGCACTTTCTTGAATTTCAATTCCTACTGCTCTTTTTGCATTAGTCTTTGCAAGCGCAAGAATAGCTATAACTCCTGTGCCCGTACCAAAATCAACGATAGTGTCCAAAGATGTTGCTCTTACTAAATTTGCAAGCAGTACTGCATCTGACGAAAAACAATAAAGGTCCTTATCTTGTATTATATGTAAGTCCTTGTATTGTAAATCATCTAATCTTTCGTTATCTTTTAAAATTACTTCTTTCATAACTCTATTATACTAACATAGATTTAAACTTGTAAGGAAACTTTTATTGCATTTTCTTTATTTGACAATTACAAAAATGCATTTTATAATAATTCAAGAATTATGGTTCATTAGCTCAGTTGGATTAGAGCGTTGCGCTACGGACGCAAAGGTCGGGGGTTCGAGTCCCTCATGGATCACCAAGAAATAAGACATATACTTAGAAATTAGTGTTTCAAAGATATGTCTTATTTATATAGTAGTGTGTACATCAAAATTCTACATAGTCACAAAAAATATTGAATACCCCAATTCATACTTATTCTCATTTTTATATTCTTTCTTGTAAATTTTAACGCGTTTTACAATAATAAAATCATTAATCAATATTTGAAAAAAATCATTTTTTTTAAAATTTTAATGTTTTGAAAAACTTTTTCGTTTTATCTTTATAGTATAAAACAAACTTATTTTCCATATTATCATAATGAATTTTTTCAAAAAATGCACAATATAAAACTTCTCCACAATATTCATCTTCTAAAGAAATCAATTCCTCTAACATATTAGAAAGCCTATTCATTATATCTTTATTACCTAAATTGACATAAACAAAAGGTAATAAATAATCTTCTACTAGAATAGTCGAACCAATCTCCTCGCCTTCCCATTCTTTCTCAATATCTTTAAGATATTTTCCTTTTATTTCTATAAAATAATTTAAAACAATTGAATTGAATTTATTTTTTTCCATTTCTACTCTCCCAAAGATTGATAGCTTTCTTAAATCTAAATTTTTATAAATATTTAAACTATTATTGTTAATAATTTTTTCAACTTAAACCAATTATTCTTCTATAATATATTACCAAACCCTCAACTGATCAAAACGCTTTAACAACATTCAATTTTAAAAGTTTCATTTAATATTTAAATTCTGGTGATACATTAAATTTTATATTTGCTACATTTAAGTTATCTATTTTAGACTTAATGTTAAAGGCGCAATCTTTAAGTAAAGTTCCTCCGTTTAATAACACATTCTTACTTTCAAGAAAATTCAATGAAGAAACTGAAGAAATTATCTTTATTTGATTTAAAGTTGCTAAATTATCTTTTTGGATTACAATAGTATAATCTTTTGAATCCCATTCAATTCCTTCCGCAATAGTTGTACAATATGCATACCCACAACGTTCACATTTACAACTCAAAGATAAACCTACCACTGTCTCGTATAATTCATATCCACAATTAGGACATTTTTTATTTACCATTTTTGTAACCTGCCGGTATAAATTTTATAAATTCTCGCATTTTATTATTCAAATATTTTTATGACATTCTTTTTAAATGTGGTATAACTAACTTAAAAAATGTTTTATATGCTTCGCATTTATCTATATCTTTTCTTTCACGTTTACAACCACCTCTACATAACATATAAAACTCACACTTTTTACACTTATCTGGCGTTTCTAAACTTTCCTTTATAAAATCCATAGCAATCTTACTATGTTCTAATTCTGAAAATGATGAATCCTTTATGTTTCCAAGACAGTATTCATCTATACAATAGAAATCACAAGGATATACCGTTCCATCAGCTTCTATTACAAATTGATGAGTGCAATACCCATTCATTCCACATTGTTCGGCCCTTTGAAAATGTGCTAGATTTACGAAATTATCAAATTGTCTTATAGAAACATAATTACCACTTGCCATATCTTGTTTATATAAAGCAAATGCCTTTATTAAAAAGGTTTCATAACTTTTAGAATCTAAATAAAATGATTCATCTTCAACTTCTTCATTTAATGGTTTTAAACATGGTATGAATTGAAGTTTCTTTAAGCCTTCCTTTTTAAAAAAACTATAAATTCTATCTATATGTACAGCATTTTCTGCAGTAAGTACAGATAAAATATTAAACTCTACATTGTGTTTTTCTAATAACTTGGCAGCATTTAAAATTTTATCAAAAACTTCTATGCCATTTATATCTACTCTATTTCTATTCGCGATTTTATCACCATCTAAAGAAAGTCCAACCAAGAAATTATTTTCTTTAAATATTTCACACCATTCATCATCAATAAGTGTTCCATTAGTTTGAAGCCCTAAAAATACTGGGGAGCCTTTTTTATTAATTTCTTTAATTTTAGATACAACGCCTCTCATAAATGTCTTACCAGAAAGAAGAGGCTCTCCTCCTTGGAAGTTTATTAGCACTTGTTTTCCATCTGCATATTCAAATGCTTTTTTTAAAATAGTATCTAAAAGTTCATCGCTCAAAAAACCTTTATCTTTTATCTCACGGTTACTTGCAACGTCATGATAAAAACAATATTTGCACCTTAAGTTGCACTTTCCTGAAGCAGGTTTTAGCATTAATGAAATAGGAGGCATTATTTTATAATACCCCTTCTATTTTCCTTTAGAGATTGTCTAAAATCTTTTAATGTTTGATATAAATTAGCAGCAACCTCTGGCTTTTCCATTGAAATATTATAACCTTCAGCTGGATCTGTATCTAAGTTAAATAAGTAGTTCTTATATGTTTGATCTATAAATGCTGAGTTTTCAGTACGAACCTTTTCATAGTATTTAAAGTCATACACAACACCATCTACTTCTACTGCTTTTTGAACGGCTTGAACAGTACCTTTTTTCATATAGAATAATGTGCTATGAACTCTTGTGTCTTTATCTACTTCTCCACTCCAAAGCGATTTTAAATCAACACCATCTATAACTCTATCTTGTGGCAACAAATTAACACCCACATAAGACAAGATAGTTGGGAATAAATCAGTAAGCATTGCACTTGATTCTATCTTATATCCGCCGCCCTTTAAGCTTCCATTTTTTACACCATTTGGATAACTTACAATTAAAGGCACTTTCATACCACCATCAAATGTTGTATTCTTTCTTCCACGTAAAGCTCCGGTTACACCTTCTCTACCTGGACCATTATCTGAGGTAAATATAATCATAGTGTCATCATATACGCCTTCTTGTTTTAACATATCAAAAATCTCACCTAAAGATGTATCAAACTCTTCTATACATTGGATATAACTATCATCACTTGTATCGCCAACTCCATTTCCATTATTGTCTGAATAAATAGGATAATGTGGCCATGGTGTTGCATAGTACATAAAGAATTTGTTATCTGAATCAATAGATTTTTGAAGTGTAGATTTTATTTCTTTAGTAAATAATTTTGTACTTTCAGATTGATCAAGATTTTGCTCATGAGTACGAACTTCTGTTGCTACTCCATTTTCTTCTTTTACCCAGTTATAAGGAGTCATATCGTTAACATAATAACTTCCATAGAAATAATCAAAACCTTGATTCATAGGTAAATATTCACCATAGTCACCTAAATTCCACTTTCCTATACAAGAAGTATCATAACCTAATGCTTGCATTGCCTCGGCTATTGTTATTTCGTCCCCTAAGATACCATCAACATTATTTTTAAATTGATAAGGATTTACAAAGTGAGTAATTGAATAAGGATCACTATCTACACATGTTGGGAATATAACATTATCTAGATATCCACGAGTTGCATATCTTCCTGTTAATAAACTAAATCTTGAAGGAGTACAAACTGGAGCCGAAGCATAGAAGTTTTCCATGAAAATACCCTCTTTGGCAAGTTCATCTATATTTGGAGTTTGTATTGTTGCATTTTCTTTTCCTAGATAACTATATGCTGAAATATCTGAATAAGCCATATCATCCATTAAGATAACTAAGACGTTTGGAGAATCTTCACTTGTTTTTGTATTTTTTAATTGATTTAGATAATCATCTTGACCTTCTTGAAGACTCTCAACATTTGGCTTTGCACGAAGTGACATGAAAAATACATAACATACAATAGAAAGAACCATTAAGGTTGAAAAACTTATTGTTATTGCTCTTTTTATAGAATCTCTCATTTGCTTATTGTTGCAAATAATTATTACAACAGCTGAAATTACTGGAAGTAAAGATAAAAGTAGATTATACCAAATTTTCTTACCAATACTATCTGCACCCCAAATTAGGAAGTAAACATATAGAGAAACTAGTATATAAAAATAAGTGAAAAAATCAACTTTATTAATACCTTTTTTCATTATTGAACGAATCATAATACCTATAGCTGTTAAGCCTGCAAGAACTGCAGCAAATGGAGCTAGTGCATTATATCCTGTTACAAATAATACGATTGAATAACTAAAACATACAAATAACCATAAAAAAGATGCTAAAAGCGAAGTTGATTTACCATTGTTTTCCATAATTTACCTCAAAAAGTTGATTGCAACTATATTTATTATATAGGTTATTTGCTCATTCTTCAATTTTTTATTTTATTTATATATTTTAAATAAAAATATGTTAGAATGATAAGCGAGGGTTTAATTATGTCTAATTTAAAAAAAGTTTTTGTACTATTATCTATATTGCTTATTTCTATTGTTTTTGTTTCATGTTCTATGTTATCTCAAGATGATAATAAATCAACAGGCACAACAGAAGAAGATTCTGGCTCTGGCTCAAAGTTTGTAATAAACACAGGATCTACAACTAAAAAACCAACTACAACAACTAAAAAAGATGATGATAATACAAATACTGACAACAATGACGATGAAACAACAGGTGGCGATACTGATACAACAGGAAGTGAT
Organism: uncultured Christensenella sp.; assembly: GCA_964478025.1. Classification (GTDB taxonomy): domain Bacteria; phylum Bacillota; class Clostridia; order Christensenellales; family UBA3700; genus UBA3700. The sequence goes on along the minus strand of CAYZGK010000001.1, from coordinate 106,611 downwards.
GACACTCATACTTGTTCATTTACTGTTTCAAAGTATGATGATGATTATCACTGGATTGCATGTAGCCACACTGGATGCGATAAATATATAACAAAAGAAGCACATTCGTATACTGTTACATATGTAGATAAAAATACTCATGCGTCAATTTGCTCATGTGGACGCAAAGCGAACACAGAAAATCACACTTTATCTTATAAACAAACAACAACTGGGCACTACCAAGAATGCTTAGGCTGTAACACTCACACACAAGAAGAAGCTCACTCTGCATCTTCCTGGGTGGAAACCTCCGCTAAGTCTATGTATAAAAAATGTGAAACTTGTTCTTATACAATGGAAACATCAGTAGAAACTTCCCTAAATAGACAAATGAAGCAAGCTCTAAATTCTAGTGTAACAGATGGGGATTTTAAAACAAGTTCATCATTTAGCACCGCTTATATAAATGCGGCAACGGCAGACTTTATTATTCCAGGAATTAATCAATATTTTGTTGTACAAGCAGTTGATGTTTGGGAAGCAAAATCTATAATGCTAATCTCCGGTTATTTTAGTGTAGGAACAAAATCTATAACAACTGTAACATCATGTTCTGTTATATTTGCAGTTAATATGTCAACGGGATCATTAATTGGCGAATACTATGTTTTAAACAATGGTGGAGCTGATCATAGTAATCACGATGGAGGTATTGCAGTTACAAGCAATAATATTTATTTAGCAGTTGGAAATAAACTTCATAGAATTTCATTAGATTCACTTAAAGACAATAAAACCGGCAACTATCCATCAAGCAGTAATTATGTCTCTAAATATGTTGAAATAAAAGAAACCATCTCAATGCCAGTAAAAGCTTCTTATTGCAATTACTCTGGTGGTTATATTTGGGTTGGAGACTTTTTATATAAAGAATCAGGCACAACAAGTTATACACAAGTTCCTCATGATGAATTAACAAATTCTGAGGATTCATCTACAAACTATGGCGCATGGGTTGTTGGATACAAGGTTGACGAAACAAAGCCAAATCAAGAAATCCCATCTACACCTTCTTGCGTATTTGGTGTTAGAGAAAAAGTACAAGGAATAACATATAATGAAGATGACCATAAATTCTATATGACAACATCTTCTGGAAGATCAAATAACTCTACACTTTATTCTTATTCTTTCAATGCTTTTAATGGAAATTCAGACTCAACTGTTACTATAAATGACACTTCAGTAAAATTCTGGTTCTTGGATTCCACATACTCTGAAAAATCTTATACAATTCCTCCAATGGCAGAATGTCCTACTATTACAAAAATTTATGATGAAGATGGAAGCACATACACTAAACTATATATTCCATTTGAGTCTTCATCTAAATTATATAGTGAAGGCTTGGACGATAAAGGAACATGTTCATTTGTTCAACAAAGAATTCATGCAGTAGATGTTGATTATTTAACATAAAATTTAATTAGATAGATTAGGTCGAGTATTGAATTGAATCAATACTCGATTTTTTTAAAATTCTTCTGAGCACGAAAGACCACTAAAAAGTTTATCTATTTCAACTATCGGATCTTTTTTTGTTATATCCATTACTTCTTGCTTTGAAATTTCCTTGAATTTAAATAATTCGTCTTTTTTTATAAAGACTTGGTTCCATTCATTGTTTTTTAAAATCAAAATGTTATCAAAGCATTCTTCGTATGCATAGATATTTTCTTTATTTTTATAAAATTTCATAAATATTTAAATTCTTATTATATCTATTTTCTTGAATTACTTTTAAAAGTTCACTGCCACTGCATCTATTTGTATGTTTATCTAAAAACTCTTTAGATTCCCATAATTCAAAAAATACTATTTCGTTATTCATTTCGTTATATTTAGAAACATCAAATCTTAAACAACCTTTATCTGTGCTTTTTGAAATACTTGCATGTTCAAGAGCTGCTTTTAAGAATGGTTCTATATTTTCTTTTAACACTTTATTTACACATACTACGTATATCATAATTATCACCCCTCTTGTATATTTTAACATTTTTTTTATAAAATAAATAGAGAGGACAATTATGGAAGATATAAACAAACCACTGCTTGAAGAAGAAAAAGATTTAATAATTAATTGGTTTATTCAAAACGAAAAAGGTAACGAAGAACAAATAAAAACACTCCGTTTACGTAATAAACCAGATAAGTCACCTAAAACTTGCAGAGAATTAATTGAAACTAATATAAAGCAAAATAGTTATAAAATAGATTCCTTAAGTTTTTATATGCTTTTAATGGCACATATTTAATTAGTCCATATATAATTCAACATTGCCACTTTGTAGAGTTTTTTTCACATCTATGATTCTTTGATTTTCAGAACCTCTAAACTTTAGTGAAATATTTTTTTGAGCTTCTATAAATCTTCCATCAACTAAAACATCGCATAAAGACAAAAGCTCATTTGCATAAAGTCCACTTGCGCGGGATCCATTTTTTATCTCTTCAAATGTAAATCCAGAATATATCCATACTGTCTTTTTTGGATATATGTTCTTAATTTTTTGCAAAAGAATAACTAAATCTTTTTGATTTTCTACTTCAAAAGGTTCTCCACCCAAAATAGAAATCCCATCAATATAATCTGGAGCCAAAGATTCTATAATCTTATTTTCAACATCTTTTGTGTATTCTTCTCCATAATTAAAATCCCATGCGACTTCATTAAAGCAATTTGGACAGTGATGTCTACAGCCAGATACAAATACTGACGTTCTAACACCCTTACCATTTGCAATATCGTAATATTTAATTGTTGCTATATTCATAGTTTTAGTTAAAAAATACCGAACTTAATCGGTATTTTTTTTATCTTATAGATGTAATACCCTTTCTTTTATTTCTTGAGTTCTACCTTGGTTCCAATATTGTGTTCCAATATAGCCACAGGTTCTTCTTGCTACGTTCATTTTTGTTTGATCAGTGTTTCCACACTTTGGACATCTCCAAATAAGTTTACCATTAGCATCATTAACGATTTCGATTTCTCCATCGTATCCACAACATTGACAGTAGTCTGATTTAGTATTTAATTCTGCATACATAATATTTTCATAAATAAATTGCATTACAGATAATACGGCTTCAATATTATTTTGCATATTAGGAACTTCAACATATGAAATAGCCCCACCTGGAGATAGTTTTTGGAATTCACTTTCTATCTTTAATTTATTAAATGCATCAATTTTTTCTGTTACGTGAATGTGGTAACTGTTTGTAATATAGTTCTTATCTGTAACACCAGGAATTATACCGAATCTCTTTTGTAAAGCTTTAGCAAACTTATATGTTGTAGATTCTAGTGGAGTTCCATACAATGAGAAGTCAATATTTTCTTTTTCTTTCCATTCTTTACACTTATCATTCATATATTGCATAACTTCAAGAGCAAATGGTTTTGCACTTGGATCTGTATGAGACTTACCTGTCATATACTTTACGCATTCATATAGTCCTGCATATCCTAAAGAAATTGTAGAATATCCACCAAACAATAACTTATCTATTGTTTCACCTTTCTTTAATCTTGCAAGGGCTCCATATTGCCACAAAATTGGAGCTGCATCTGACTTAGTTCCCATTAATCTATTATGTCTTGCCATTAAAGCTCTATAACAAAGTTCTAGTCTTTCATCAAATATCTTCCAGAAGTTTTCAACATTGCCTTTTGAAGATAAAGCTACATCTACAAGGTTAATAGTTACAACGCCTTGATTAAATCTTCCGTAGTACTTTGGCTTACCATTTGCATCAACATAAGGAGTTAAGAAAGACCTACATCCCATACATGTATAACAATGGCCTTCGCCGTTTTTATCTACCTTATATTCAAGCATCTTCTTTTCAGATATATAGTCAGGAACCATTCTCTTTGCAGTACACTTTGCAGCAAGTACTGTTAAATACCAGAATCTTGTTCCCTCTTTAATATTATCTGGCTCTAAAACATAAATTAATTTTGGAAAAGCTGGTGTTGTATATACTCCTGCTTCATTCTTTACGCCCTTTATTCTTTGCTTTAAAGTTTCTTCAATAATTAACGCAAGGTCAGATTTTTCTTGTTCGTTTTGTGCCTCATTTAAGTACATAAATACTGTAACGAAAGGAGCTTGGCCATTAGTTGTCATTAAAGTTACAACTTGATATTGAATTGTTTGAATACCCTTTCTTACTTCTTGTCTTAATCTAGATTCTGTAAGTTCATCTAACTTTTCTTCAGAAACATTTAAGTCTTTTAATTCTTCTTGTAATTCTGATCTAATTTTCTTTCTTGAAACATCAACGAATGGTGCTAAGTGAGTTAAAGAAATACTTTGTCCACCATATTGAGAAGAAGCTACTTGAGCAATTATTTGTGTTGCAATATTACAAGCTGTTGAAAAGCTATGTGGCCTTTCAATTAGTGTGCCTGAGATAACTGTACCATTTTGAAGCATATCTTCAAGATTAATTAAATCGCAGTTATGCATATGTTGAGCAAAATAGTCAGCGTCATGGAAGTGAATTATACCAGCATCATGTGCAGCTACTATATCTTCTGGCAATAAAACTCTACGAGTTAAATCTTTACTTACCTCGCCTGCCATATAATCTCTTTGAACGGAGTTTACTGTTGGATTTTTATTTGAATTTTCTTGTTTTACTTCTTCATTGTTGCATTCAATTAATGACATGATTTGTTCATCAGTTGTATTAGACTTTCTAACAACAGCTCTTGTATATCTATATGTGATATACTTTCTTGCCAAATCATGGGCACCCATGTCCATTAATTTATTTTCAACTCTATCTTGAATTTCTTCAACGTTAAATGAACGAATAGCCTTTTCACACTCTATAGTAATTTCATTTGCTATTCTCTCAATATCTTCTTGCGAAATTCTAGCAGCCTCAGACACATTAGAATTAGCCTTTTCTATAGCTCTAATGATTTTTGATTTATCATAATCTGCTTCTGAACCATTACGTTTAATAAGTTTCAACATAAAACCCTTCCTCCTTACATACAATTAACCCAGTGTTAATTTTTCTCTCAAAATTAAAGTGTATTTAGATTATATATATCAAAGATATACATGTCAATAGCAAACCACAAAATATTGTGAGTAATTTTTTGTCTAACTACTATATATTGTGGTTTTGTTCGAAATTGTTAGACATAAATGTAGTAAAAAATTTTACATAGAAGACAAGTGTCTAAATGTATGATTTATAAAGCTTTCTATTTACTTAAATTTTCTTTCTTTGAATATTTTACAACGAATAATATTAAGGCTAAAAGAAGAACTGGAAAAACTATTGCAACCAAAATTCCTATTCTAAGGCCATCACCACTACTTGATGAGATACAATTAGATATGGCACCTACAATTGTTGGTCCAAGCATGCACCCAGCATCTCCCCCTAGTGCCATTATTGAAAAAACTTTACTTTCACCATTTTTGAATTTCTTTGCAGCAATATTTAAAATACCAGGCCACGTAGCACCTACAAAAAATCCACATAGAGCACAACCTATTAAAGAAATAACTGCTGGAGAAACAATTATTATTACATAACTTATAATACACCCTATAGCTGAAAATATTATTATCTTTTCTTGACCTATTTTATCTGCAAAAACGCCAGATAATATTCTTGCCGTTCCCATTAATATTGCAAAAGCAAGGGGGCCTAATAAATCTCCCATGGTTTTTGAAACATTAAGTCCACGTTCTGCAAAATAAGATGCCCATTGAGCAATTGCAAGTTCTGTAGCACCAGCGCAAACTATCATAAGAAGACATGCAAGGAATACTTTGTTTTTTAATAAGTCTAATAAAGACATTTTTGATTCTTCATTCTCTGCCTTTAACTCTTCAATTGGAACAAATATAAAGGCAATTATATTAACAAAAGGGAAAATAGCACAAACCATGGGCAAATAGCGCCAATAAGAACCTAAAAATTTAACATAAAGGGTTGTAAGAAGCACCACCACCGCAACTCCCCAACAATATGAAGAGTGTAAAAAGTTAAGACCCATATTTGATCTTTTGCCAGGTATAGCCTCAACTATTGGACTTATTATAACCTCTATAAACCCAGCGCCAAGTGATGCTATCATTATAGATATTACTATTCCTAAATAATGATTGTTCATTATAAAAGGCAAAAACCCTAGAAGTAATAATCCCACACAACTACAAATATGCGCAAGGATTGCTATTAATCTATATCCTAATTTTTCTATAAGTCTTGTAGAGAGTGCATCAATAACAAGTTGCACAAAAAATGTAATAGTTATTATTAATGTTAGTTTTGCTAAATCTATATTAAACTCATCTTGTATACATACAAATAAAAGCGGTACAAGATTGACAACTATTGCTTGTACGAAAAAACCTAAATAGCATGAAACTTTTGTGAAATTGTATTTATTTAACATTTATAAGCCTCTAATCTATTTATTTTCTTTCCCATTTTCATATATTTTTCTTCATGTTCTGTAATAACATTGCCCTTAATATTAGCTTTGCTTACATCATAGCATATGTTTTCAACTCTAAATCCAGCCTTTTTAAAACTTTCAATAGAATATTCAAAAAACTCTAAATCGTCTGTTTTTTGCTCTATTTTTCCATCATTTTTTAAGATTTTCTTATAAATATTTAAAAATCTTTGTGAGGTTAATCTCTGTTTTTCGTCTGTTGAGGAAGGAAGTGGATTTGAAAAATTTAAGTAGATAGTAGAAACACTTTCATCCTTTATAAATTTTTCTATACATTCAACTCTACAATTAATAAATTTTAAGTTTTTAACTTGCTTCTCTCTTGCCTTTTCTATTGCTCCAATAATTATGTTACTAAATTTTTCTACAGCAATATAATTTATGTTTTTATTTTGCATAGCTTTTAAGATAGCAAAACTACCAAGGCCGCAACCTAAATCTAACTCAATATTATTATCATTACCAAATAGAGATTTAACATCTATATATTCTTTTTGTTCTATATATTTGTTAACATCAGAAAATGTACCTTCAGTTGCGATTAAATAATCGCCACTTTGAGCAATTCTATTATCCAAATTTCCCTTTCTTCTCATTCGCATGTAAAGATTATAACAAAAGGGAAAAATTAACGCTACTTTTTATTATATTCACTATATTTTATTAAAATGATAAAATATATATAAGAGGTTTAATTATGTCAACACAACATCAAGTTACAAAAAAACAAGCTTTGTTAGGAAGCGATGGTAATATTCAAGAGCCAGGCTTTGCTTTTAATCAAGTATGGGAATACAAAAGACAAGATATAAAAGCACCAAAATGGCGTATAAAAGAATGGGATTATTATTATGTAGGCAATCAAGAGTATGGACTATGCTTAACAATTGCAGACTGTGGATATGTTGGAAATATTAGCGCTTCTCTTCTTGATTTTAAAAATAAAACTCAAATCAATAAAAGTGCTCTTTTATTTTTTACTATGGGAAAAATGAATGCGCCATCAACTCCTGATATTGGAGATTTTTATGGCAAAAGCGCTCAGGCGGATTTTGCTTTTGAAAATAATGGAAAAGAAAAACATTTATCTGGCGTATTTGAAGAATTTTATGATAACAAGGACCCACTAATTTTTGATATTGTTTTAAAAGATATACCTGAAGATCATATGGTAATAGCTACTCCTTTTAATAAGGATAAACATTTTTATTACAATCAAAAAACAAATTGTATGAAAGCCTATGGTTATTTCACAATTGAAGGTGAAGATTACACACTAGAGGATAAAAACACCCTAGCAGGGCTTGATTGGGGCCGTGGAGTTTGGACATACAACAACACGTGGTACTGGGGCTCTTTCCAAGCACTTTTAGATGATGGTAAAAATGTTGGCTTTAATATTGGATATGGTTTTGGTGACACTACTAATGCCACAGAAAATATGGTTTTTGTTGATGGAAAAGGCTATAAATTAGATGAAGTTACATTTAATATACCACAAAAAGATGGCAAGGATGATTTCATGTCGCCTTGGACTTTTACATCTAATGATGGTAGGTTCTACATGGACTTCACCCCTATTATAGATAGACAAGCTCCGGTAAACTTAGGTATACTATGTATGATTCCACATCAAGTTTTTGGTTATTTTAAAGGATACTTTATTCTTGATAATGGAGAAAAAATAGAAATAAATAATAAAATTGGATTTGCAGAAAAAGTCCATAATAAATGGTAGAGAGGTACAAAAAATGTCTAAAGGAAAAAGTCATACAGGTTGTAAAATTTGTTGTATAACTTCTTTAATTGTTATTCTTCTTATTGTTGCTGTTATAGCAGTATCTTTATTTGTTATAACTCCAAACATGATAAACATTGGGGATACAAAAATTGAGCAACTAAATAATAAATCTTTAAATGAATTAGGCTTTGGTGATTTAACTTTATTTAAGATCATTAAAGAATTAGTTTCTATGAAAAATGTAAAAGAATCCGACGTTGTTAAAAATGGATATGATTCTACTGAGGAATCATCAAATACTGAAACAAATTTTGCAAATGTAGATGGATATGATAAAGATACTTTTGATTACACGTCTCTTGCAACATCAGCAGGAATGTTAAAGTATGATAATCAATATCTTTTATCTTACAAAGATACAACTATTGCCTATATCTTTAATGAAATAGTTTCATCCGCATCATCAGATGCTGCCGATTCAACTGATGCAGATTTACAAAAAGCTGCAGATTTAAAACTAAACATTAAAGAATTAACTTTGACGAAAACTACAGATGGAGACTTCTATATGAGAATAGTTGCCTCTTTTGACACAACTCCAATTTCTGAAAAATTAGGAGAAGACAAGAGTTCAATTTTACCAAAAAATATTTATCTTGTTTCTAATATTAAAACAAGTGTAGATTCTACTGGAAAGCTAGTATTCTCTGATGGAACTATTGGTATAAACGGAGATACTAATACCCCAACAGGAAAAGCAATCCTTAATATGGTAAATGAGTTTTACTCACTTGAAGAAATGAATACTACTCTTTGCAATGAAATATCTACAATCATGTGGAATATTGGACAAGTAGGAACAGCAACAGTTGACTCAAACAATGTTGTTACAGGCGATATATCTTTAGGTGTTGTAGGTTTATATGATGGCAAAATAACCGTAATCACTCATACTAAATAGTAAGAATATAGCTTATCTTAAGCCTCCAAGTCACTAACAAAAACTTGGAGGTTTTTTTATTCACACTTTCTTATTTTATACCTTAACAAACAAAATAAACTAATACAAAATTTAGTTAATCATAATTTACTAAATCATAATTAACTAAATTATAAAGGTGGAAATTTCATGGAATTTATTGGAAGAAAAGAAGAAATTGAAATAATAGAAAATATATTAAGCAAAAAAGGCTACCAAGGATGCCTAATCTATGGTAAAAGACATATGGGTAAAACAGAGCTTGTTAAGCATTGTTTGATGAATAAAAACGTTCCTTTAATTATGTATCAATGTAAAGAATCAAGCGAAAAGGACAATATTAATCAACTTACTAATTTGATAAAACAAGTACTAAATGTAGATCATATCGCTTTTGAAAATTTCATTGAGGCAATTGATTATATTTTTGATTATGCCAAAACTCATGAAGTCTATTTTGTTTTAGATGAATATCCTTATATTAGACAAACAATAGATGGTTGTGACTCTAAACTACAAGAAATAATTGATTCTCATGCATTAAATAGTAATATAAAATTCTTTATTCTAGGCAGTAGCATTTCTGCTATGGAAGAAATACAGGAGCATAGTAATCCTTTATATATGAGATTTAACTCCTCTATACTTTTAAAACAGATGGACTATTATGATTCTTCCTTTTTCTATCCTTCTTTTTCTCTTGAGGATAAGGTAAGATTATATGCGGCCTTTGGTGGGGTACCTTATTATAACGCTCAAATAGATGAACATCTTTCTGTCAAAGAAAACATTATTAGAATCTTAAGTGGACGTTTTGCTAATCTTAAAGATTTTCTTGAAATATATTTAAAAAGTGAATTGAGAAAAATAAATAGTGCAAATGCTGTTTTTGAAGCTATTGCTCTAGGAGCATTTCATTTTTCAGATATTCTTTCGAAATCTCATATTGATAGTACTGCTCTACTTTCAAATGTTCTTCAAAAACTCATTCAAATGGATTTGATTGAATATATCACACCTATCAATGACAAGAATAATAAACACAAAGGCGGTTATAGAATTAGTGATTTTTGTGCTAAATTTTATTACAACTTTATATATAAAAACGAATCCGCCCACAACATACTTAATGATTTTGCCTTCTACGAAAACTTTATTGAAAAAGAATTCGAAAAAACTACAATTCCACTTTGTTTTGAATCAATAGCAAAACAATATTTAATTAAAGAAAACAAAAAAGGAAATCTCTCTCCATTTTTAATTGATATTGGAACTTATTGGTATGATAATCCACAAGAAAAGAAAAACGGGCAATTTGATGTTGTTGGAAAATGTAATGATGGTTATATTTCTTATGAATGCAAATTTCAAAACGCTCCAATTACTGACAAGATAATTAATGAAGAAATTTTTCAAATTTCAATGACAAATTTAAAACCAATTAAGTATGGCTTCTTTTCTAAAAGCGGTTTTAATATAAGCGATAATGATTCTTATCTACTATATAATTTAGCAGACTTATATCTTTAAGCAACTATAACTATCTATAATAAAAACTAGACTGATTGCTCAGCCTAGTTTTATTAATTTACTAATTTTTTATATTCTTGCTACACCTGATTTTCTAGCAGCTTCTGCAACTGCAGCGGCAACTGTCTTTCCTACACGAGGATCAAATGCTTTTGGCAAAATATAATCTGGATTTAACTCTTCATCAGAAACTAAACCTGCAATAGCTTTAGCTGCTGCAATCTTCATTTCTTCATTAATATCGCTAGCTCTAACATCTAATGCTCCTCTGAATATTCCTGGGAATGCTAAAACGTTGTTTACTTGGTTAGGGAAATCTGATCTTCCCGTTCCCATAACTGCAACACCAGCTTCTTTTGCTTCATCTGGCATAATTTCAGGAACTGGATTAGCCATAGCTAAAACAATAGGATCCTTTGCCATTGTCTTAATCATATCTTTAGTTAATACACCTGGCTTTGAAACTCCAATAAAGATATCTGCACCTGGCAATGCGTCAGCAAGTTTTCCTCTTAAATTGTCTTTATTAGACCAACTTGCAATATCTGCCTTTGCTGGTGTTAAATTTTCGTTATCCTTACTTACAATACCTTTACTATCACAAAGAATAACATTTTTCATTCCAGCACTTAAGAATAATTTAGCAATAGCAACACCTGCAGCGCCTGCTCCAGAGAATACTGCTGTACAATCTTTAATATCCTTTTTAACAATCTTTAAAGCATTTGTAATAGCGGCTAAACAAATAACTGCTGTTCCATGTTGATCGTCGTGGAAAATTGGAATATCACAACGCTCTTTTAACTTCTTTTCAATTTCAAAGCATCTAGGAGCTGAGATATCTTCCAAATTAACACCACCAAATGAACCTGCAAGTAATGCAACTGTGTTTACAATAGTATCTACATCTTTACTTCTTATACATAAAGGAATAGCATCTACATCACCAAATGATTTAAATAAAACACATTTACCTTCCATAACTGGCATACCAGCTTCAGGTCCTATATCTCCAAGTCCTAATACTGCTGTTCCGTCAGTAACAACAGCTACTGTGTTCCATCTTCTTGTAAGTTCATAAGATTTATTAATATCTTTTTGAATTTCTAGACAAGGTTGAGCAACACCTGGAGTGTATGCTAAAGAAAGATCTTCTTTATCTTTTACTGGAACTCTAGAGATATATTCTAGTTTTCCTCTCCACTTGTAATGTAATTTTAATGATTCTTCTGCGTAATTTCTACCCATTTTTTATCTCCTATTTTTCCCAAGGGAAAACGTATTTTAATTTTAATTGATCTCTTACAGCGCTCATTTCTTTTTGAACTGGTTCACTTACAGGAACACCTACATTCTCTCTTTGTTTCCAGATTTCATATTCTTTTTCACCTGCTGTATAAATTCTTTCTGCGCCAGGTTGTTTCTTTGAAGCACGAATAGCTCTTAAAATTTCACCTGATTTCTTTCTACAAACATCTTCACCTAAGAAGTGATTTGTATCAATAGCAATAAAGAAGTGACCTAAATGATATGGAACTAATTTTCCATCGGCATCTTTACCATTTAAAGCTTTACCATAAGCGCCATCTTGTAGAGCTGCAGACATTAATTCAACAGCTAATGCAAATCCATAGCCCTTATATCCACCTAAAGCTTCGCCAATACCACCTAATGTTGTTAATGCAGCTGTACCTTTACGAATTCTCTTTAGAGCTTCTCCTGCATCTCCCACAACAGGTTCACCATCGATACCAACGATAGTTCCTGGATGAACTTGTTCTCCTATTCTTTCATAGTATTCAATCTTACCATTTTGAGTAATTGATGTAGCGCAGTCAAAAATAAAATCAAAAGCCTCATCTGTTGGAATACCAATTGTAAATGGGTTTGTTCCAAACATTCCCTCTACTCCCCATGTAGGAGCAACTGATGGACGAGCATTTGTTCCTGTCATACCAATACAACCTTGTCTAGTTGCTTGTGTTGCATAATATCCTGCAATACCATAGTGACAAGAATTTCTAACTACAACCATTCCCATACCATACTTTTTAGCCTTATCAATAGCCATTTGCATAGCTCTATGACCAATTACTTGACCCATACCATCATGACCATCAACAACTGCTGTTGTTTCTGTTTCTTTAACAATTTCGAAATTTGTTACTGGATTTTGAATTCCTGCAACAATTCTATCAATATAAATTGGTTTAAAACGATTGCAACCATGAGATTCAATACCACGTTTGTCTGATGATAGTAATACATCTGTACAAATCTTAGCATCATCTCTTGGTACACCATAACCTACGAAAGCGTCTTCAATAAACGCATAAGCTGTTTTCCAGTCTAATACAACTTTTCCCATATTTTATTCCTCCATAAAAATTTTAATTTTTATATACTTTAATAATACTTTTTAGTGGCCTTAAAGTCAATAACGACCACGTTTTATTAATGTTCACCGCTTTGCTCTGGAGCCTCTTCTTCTAGGGCTTGTTGATGTCTTTTATCTAACTCTCTTCTAATTTCGTTAAATCTTTCTCTACCTAAGTTTGCTCTATATGCAGCAATTATAGATAATAAGAAAATTGCGCTAGGTATTACAGCGATAATTATTCTTATTGCTGTTAAAGATTGTTCTGGTTGAACAATTGTGCCACCTGCATTAATAATTTCATAATATTTTTCAGAGTCAGCTTCAATATATCCGGCTAAACCTAAAATAAATGAAACAAGTGCACAGCCTATACCGGAAGCTAATTTATAACAGAATTGAGTAACACCATAATAAGCTCCCTCTCTTCTTTCGCCGTTAACATATTCATCAACATCGACTACATCAGGAAGTGATGCATAAGGAATTATTTGAATTGCAGACATTCCTATACCACATAAAACTACGTGAATAATTGTAAATGGCAATGAAACTTTTGGAATAACAAGAGCAAGCATTAAACATGCAGACATATAGACACATGCTACAGCATAAATTTTATGTTTTTCAAATTTCTTACATAAGAATTCCCATAATGGAGCAGAAGCTATTGCACATACTAAAGGTATCGCTATAAATACCATAGTTAAACTTGCATATTCACTATTAGCAAAACCAAGAGCGTCGTTGATATAGAAAATAAAGACAGTCATAATAATATCAAATCCCATCATAGATAGAAGATATGTTGACATTATTGTTCTAAACTCTTTTAGCTTAAAGAATTCTTTTAATGTTTGAATAAATCCTTTTGAATTTTCTTTAGAATCATCAAATCTTTCAGTAATACCAAATGCACCTAAAAGCCAAATAATCAAAGCTATTACAGCAAATACAGTTGCTGACATTAAATATGCATATTTTTGAGAATTAAATACTTTATAGAATACACTTTCTTCTCCCTCACCAAGCAAAGAGAACACTGCAGCACCTAGGATTAATCCTACGTTTGCTAAAATTATTCTCATACTATTTAATGATGTTCTTTCATCATAATCTTTTGTAATATTAGGAGCTAGGGTATTATATGGAACATAAATTACAGTCCATGCTGTACAGAATAACATATACATTCCTGTATAGAATATAAACTTTAATGCTTGATTATTTGTACCAGGAACTAGCCATAACAATACGAATGTTACAACAAAAGGAACAGAGCCAAATAACATATAAACTTTTCTCTTTCCAAATCTTGAATGAGTTTTATCTACTATTCTTCCCATAGCATAGTCTGTTATAGCATCCCATGCTTTACCTACTAGGAAAACTGCTGCTGCCCATTTAGCATTCAATCCTCCAACATTTATCATAAAATACAATAAATAATAGGAAACTGCAGCAAACAAGATATTATAAGCCATATCTCCTAAACCGAAGGCTACTTTTTCTTTTGTCTTAAGTTTTTCTCCCATCGTGCCACCTCTTTACTTAATAATTTAATTATACTCACTTTTATTATAAATAAAAGAAAAATAATAAAAAAAAGGACACAAAATGTGTCCTTGGTAGCGGCAGTCAGAGTCGAACCAACGATCTACCGGGTATGAACCGGTCGCTCTAACCAACTGAGCTATGCCGCCATAATTATTGGGTGCGGGGGTAGGTTTCGAACCTACGACCTCCGGGTTATGAGCCCGACGAGCTACCACTGCTCTACCCCGCGATATTTCGGATGCTTGATAATAATAAATAATTAAGAGACACATTGTCAAGCATTTTTATTAAATAGTATATTTACAAGCTCTCGCTTACAGCGTTTTAATTTCACCTAATTTATATTTTAAATATCCTTCTTGATTATCACTTTCTCTAATGATTAAATAATCACGTTTTAACATTTCCATCATCTTTAAAATTAAATATCCACCACATACTATAACGTCTGTTCTTTTTGGATGCATCCCTTTTATTTTTACTCTATCTTCTATTTTTGTAGCATGAATTTTTTCAACAATTTCTTTTATATCTTTATAATACAATTTTGAATAATCTATAATGCTAGGATCATATTCCTCTAGAGACAACTCTATAGCCTTATAAGAAGCAGCAGTTCCGCCAATTGCTATTAATTCATCAAAATCGGGAATTTTCCCATATTCTTTTTGTTTACATAAAATTAGTTCATTTAATTTTTCAGGATTTTCACCACATAAATCTTTTAATCTAACAATTCCCATATCTACGCTTTGTTTATATTGAATATTATCTTTAGTGCCTATTGCAAGCTCGGTAGATGCCCCACCTATATCCATAACACATGGCTTCCCTCCAAAATATGCACCATAAAATCCTATGTATGCTTCCATTTCTTTTGGGATTACATCAACAATTATTCCCTTTTCTTTAAGCGCTTTTAAAAATACTTCCTTATTTTCGGCTTTTCTTACACATTCAGTTGCAAAAACAAAAATTTTATTTGCGCCCTTTTCTTTAGCAAACTTGTAAAATTCTTCTATTATTTTTATGGTTCTTTCCATGGCATCTTTTTGTAGATTGTTTGTTAATGCTAATTTTTCAGATAGTTGAGTTACTCTAACCAATTTATTTTCTAAAGCATTTTTACCATCAGACAATAATAATCTTACAGAATTTGAGCCAATATCCATCACGCCATATATCATAAAACTGACCTCTTGAGAATTTTTATATTACTTATTTTAATATCAATAAAAATGCTTGACAATAGTTTTGAATCTATATTATATTATTAAGGCTTAATGGCTCCATGGTCAAGCGGTTAAGACATCACCCTTTCACGGTGGTATCGTGGGTTCAATTCCCGCTGGAGTCACCAAAATAAAAGAATTAGTCGGTACATTTAGGTATCGACTTTTTTATTTAAAAACTATTCTAAGCATAAATGGGTACATCAAAATTCTACACTACAATAAAAAACATAAAATTCCGTCACTTTTCCGCCATTGATGGATTTCAACCCACTATCATTTTTGGAACAAAGAAGCAATTTAGAAATATGCTTATCCAAGTTTTTTACAATATTGGTTAATTAAATACAAAATTTCTATACTAATATTTTGAAAAATAAATTATTCTAAGCGTTTCTTTAATAGAAAGAATTACCTAGACAGTATTTGGCAATTCTTTGGACAAGTCTTATACCTTGTTTTCTTCGACTGGTGAATCTAAATAAAGTGGAAGCAAACTCTATTTTACCACTTCCCAATAACCGTTTTTATTTGAACCAATTCTTTTAAGCAATTCCTTTTCTTTTAAAGATTTTATAATTCGATCAATTGTTCGACTTGAAAGACCGGTTTGACTAATAACTTCATCTTTAATAGCATTTTTATTTTCTTTAAAAACAGATAATACTGCGAATTCTTCTTTGGATATTTCGCCACTTATTTCGCCATTTATTTCGCCACTTTGATTTCTATCTTCTCTAAAAAATTCGATTGTAAAATCATTTTCATTATTAATATAAGATATATTTACGTTAGCCTCTTTGCACAAAAGATAAACCTTTTTTAGTCCATGTCCACATGTTTCAACATCTTTACAAAGATATAATACATCTGCGATTGATTTATTTCTTAAATAAGATTTTAAATCTCTGTTAAAAAAATCTGAAGGAGTAAAATCATTAGCAAATGAACCTGGATTTATAATTGATATTCTGTTTGAATAAATATCTATCTCATGTTGAACATTTCCATCATATCTAGCGTGAACAAAACTATTAATAATAATTTCTCTTAAAGCTATAATAGGAATTTCTGGAACTTCTTTTCTTTGCAACGATTCGTCATTAATAATCACTTTCCACCTAATATTTTTTATAATAAAATTCATAGATTCGTCAATTAATTCAAAAATATTACCTTTAATGGATTTCATATCTAAAATAGTAATTCTTTCGCTAGTCGCAAATACAACTAATTTTAAAGTTATTGGTTTAGAATTTCCAAAAAGCATTACACCAGCATTTGTTAAATAACCATTTCTATACAAATCATGTTTCGCTAATAAACTTTCCTTATTATATTCAATTTCAGGTAATCTGCCACATTCTACGGCACTTTCGTAAAATTTTAATAACGAATCTTCATTAACATCATTAATAGAAAATGAAGTTAATTTATCACACCAGTTTTCTTCATACTCCTTGGAAATCATAATTTTTCGAAGTTCATTTGGTGTAAGTTCTCTATCCTCATCAGCGACCCTTATATAATATCTTCCAAATGCAGAGTAAGGAATGTCAGTACCAGAAAATTCAACTCTTATTACATCAATGCCCTCAATTGAAATAATTTCAATTTTTGGAAAAATTTGTGGTTTAATCGCCTCATATATTTTTCTAGAAATATCTCTTAATGTTGAATCGTTTATTTCAAATTTAAATGGTTCACCATTATTTTTCATTCCAAAAAAAAGTTCTCCACGCTGATGCTTATTTAATATACTAACAATAGAAACAATACCTTCGGCTAATTCTCTAGTAGTTTTCTTAAATTCCCTTCTTTCATCTTCAAACATATACGCACCTCAAATTTAACTTTATTATATTATTTTTGGCGAAATAAATCAATAGTTTGGCGAAATAATTGCTAAGAATTATAAATATGTTAATAGTAAACTGAAAATGCTGTAAAATGGCCAACTCAAAATACATTTTTAGTTGACCTTTACATCATAGCAAATACCTATATTCGAGCATAGAAAAAGCCAAGCGAATAAAATCGCCCGACCATTCCGCCGTTTCGTATTCATCTTTGATGAAATTCAACCCACGTTTTTACAAACAAAAAGCCATATAACAAGGAATATAAAGTTTGTTTTCTTCCACACTTAAATTTTTTGTATGGATTACGATTCCATTACCAATTCTCTCACTAAATGTTGACATAAATTTATCAAGAGACACTGTTTTATATTGTTTTGAAGACTTTACTTCAATAGGAAATATTTTAGGTTTTACTTTGCTATTGTTAGATATAATAAAATCTATTTCCATTTCATTTCTATGTTGTTCAGCATTATATTTTGTATAAAAATATAACTTATACCCATTTGCTATAAGAGATTGTGCAATAATGTTTTCATAAAACATTCCTTCATTTATGGAAAGATTGTCATGTAAAACCTGTTTGTAAAGATTCTCATCCTGAACTTCTTTTTCTGTAAAAGTATGGCTTATTAAAAGCCCAGTATCTCCCATATAGCATTTTATAGATGATAAATCTTCATTTAAAGATAGACCAACATTTGGATTGTTGCAATTATAGCAAACATTACACATCATGGAATCTTCTAACCAAAAAAATGCCTCACCATAATTTTCTGACCTTTGGCCTGCACCTATTTTTGAAAATTTAATTCTTTTCTCATGACTAGATAAAAATGATGGTATTTTAGCAAATATTGTAGAAACTTTTTTCCTATAGATTACATTTGCCTTATTAATATCATCCGAATAAAGACTTAAAATATCTCTTTTTTCAATATCCGCTTTCGCAAAGCTTCTATTATTTAAGACATAAGAAGCTACCACAAGAGGCATACCACCCACCAACATATACTGTTTAAAAAGAAGCATAGCTTTATGGTGAAAATTATCTAAAAGTGGCTTTTTATCCATAAAGCAATTTTTTATATATTCAGACATTTTTTCTTCCCCAAGCGCCCAACAAAACTCCTCAAAATCCATTGGATACATTTTTATATGTCTCTCTTCTGAAGGAATAGTTATGTTTTTAACATTCTCTTTTATTGAAATAAGAGAACCCGTTTCAAGATAATCATATCTTCCATCTTTTACTAGTTTTTTTATAGATTGCCTTGCTTTTGGAAATTTTTGTATTTCATCAAATATAATGAGAGATTCTCTCTTGTGTAATGTAACTCCATATTCAGTTGAAAGAATCATAAAAAAAGTATCAAGATCATTTAAATATCTATTGAAAGCATCTATTACTACATCACTTACATCATTGAAATCGACTAGAATATAACTTTTATATTCATTTTTTGCAAATTCTTCGACAATAGTCGACTTACCTATTCGTCTTGCACCTTCAATAAGAAGTGCTTTTGTCCCCTTTGAATCTGACTTCCAACCTAACAACTTTGAATATATTTTTCGCTTAAAAATCATAAATTAAATAACCTTTTTTTATTTTTTTATAGTTTGAGTATACAATATAAAAACAAAAAACGCAATCGAAAAATAACAAAAAACTACAAAAAACGCATATACGGATTTGTGCAAAAACTACAAAAAACGCATATAGATTTTATAAAATCATTCTATAATTTAAACACAGAAAATAAAATTATGCCGAACGGAATCGGCAAATTATGCCGATTGTAAACCGGAAATTATGCCGATTGCAATCGGCACAATTTCTAAAACTTATAAAAAAACACCCGAAACTGCTAGTTACAACAATAGCAATTATTGTTCTCTTTACCATAAATAATTAATAATATAATGGCATATCCTTAAATAAATTGAATAAAATTTTAATAAAAAATATTAATTTGCGTAACTTGGAGAGTAATTACCACTTTTTATTATCCAAACAAAAACATCCCATAGTTTCCAGTTGTCTAATCCTATGGATCTAAACGTGTCTGTCTCTTTATATTTTGTTGCATCAAAATTATATAAGATTCCCTCTTGGTCAGCCATAGTAGTTCCAAACTTAGAATCCATTTCGTTTATTGTAAAAATTTTACTGAAAGCAAACGCTGCTATTAAAACTAATAACAAAGCAATTAGCACAAACGCTATTAAACATCCACAACATGAACTACCAGTTTTATTCATATATTTATTATATTTTATTAAGCACTCAAAGGTCAACAATACGCTTTTTTGAATTGACACCATAAATAGTGCATGTTAAAATAATAACACTTTGGAAGCATAGCTCAGCTGGGAGAGCATCTGCCTTACAAGCAGAGGGTCATAGGTTCGATCCCTATTGTTTCCACCATTTGTAGCCACGACAAGTATCGTGGTTTTTTATTTTTAATTTTCTGTTTTTCTCAATTTTTGAACTTTGTTATTTTTATAAAATAAAATACTCGCAAAATCAAATATAATAAAAAACCAAACAAAATAATAATTTAACAACAATATAGTACTACCAGAGCCAAGTCTAGAATAATATACATTTTCCACACATCTTTGAATTATTAAAATGCCTGGAAATAAATAATAAGTA
This sequence comes from uncultured Christensenella sp., assembly GCA_964478025.1. Lineage (GTDB taxonomy): Bacteria > Bacillota > Clostridia > Christensenellales > UBA3700 > UBA3700. The sequence goes on along the minus strand of CAYZGK010000001.1, from coordinate 86,124 downwards.
TTATAATAATTACTTCCATATCTTACTATATATATAAAGTGATAATAAATTTGAAGTAACATAGCAATATATGACACTAAAAACACAATCATCGCAAAAATAATGATACTTTAATGATACTTGTAAAAATTAAATGCTTAAATTTTATAAATTTATTGATTTTTAGATTTCCATTGCTACTTTATAAACATCATCTTTTGGAAGATTGTTTCTCTTAGCAACTTCTTTTATAGCTTCTTTTTTATTAATTCCACTTTTTAATAATTCCTCAAGTTGTTCTTTTATGCTTCCTTCTGGTTTTATTTCTACTTTTTCTCCAGGAAGCACAATTAGAACATATTCACCTTTTGGATCTTCTATTTTAAAATCTTTTAAATTATACTTTACTGAACTTTCGTGTATTTTAGTTAATTCTTTTACTACATACACTTCTCTATCCCCTAATATTTTAAATAAGTATTCACAATCCTTATTTATATCATATGGAGAAGAATATATAACTAGCGATGTATCTATATTTTTATATTGTTCAATTAAAGCATTTCTTTCTCTTTTTTGTGGAGGTAAAAACCCTATAAAAGTAAAAACAGGGTTTAAAATTCCACTCAATGCAACAGCCGATGTTACGGCAGTAGGCCCAGGAACAACTTCAATGTTATATCCCATATTTTTAAGTCCATTAACCAAGATAGCTCCCGGATCTGAAATAGCTGGCATCCCAGCATCTGTAATTAAAGCCACATTCTTATCTTCATCTAAGAATTTTGCTATTTTTTCAATGCTATCTCTTTCATTAAACTTATGACAGGCAATTAATTGCTTTTTTATATTATAGTAATTTAAAAGGCCTAATGAGTGTCTTGTGTCTTCACATGCAATAACATCAACATTGTTCAATGTTTCAATTGCTCTTAGTGTAATATCTTTTAAATTACCTATAGGTGTTCCTACTAAATATAACTTTGCCATTAATCTTTTACTATTCTATAACCTTCTTTACTATCTAGGATGCTATAACCCAATTCTTTTATCTTATTTCTTAATTCATCAGCCTTTGCAAAATCCTTATTCTTTTTAGCATTAAGTCTTTCTTCAGCTAACTCTATAATTTCTTTTGGAGCATCATTATTAACATTAGATAAGTCTTCATGAGCATCTTTTAAGTTTAATCCAAATACCTTATCAAACTCTAATGCAAGATTAAATATATCTTTACTCTTTGGTTCTTTTAACATTGTAAATAATACACCTAAAGCTAATGGAATATTTAAATCGTCATTAATTGCATCTTCAAATTCTTTCTTATATTTAGCTAAAACTTCTTCACTTGTTTGTGCTTGTGAAATTTTATGTTGGTATAAAGAAGATAGTAATCTATTATATGAAACTTTAGCAGCGTCCATTCCTTCAAAAGTAAAGTTTAATTTCTTTCTATAATGTGCATTTTCACAGAAATATCTAAATACTATAGGAGCATATCCCATCTCTTCTAATTGAGATATTCTATAAGTATTTCCTAAACTCTTTGACATCTTGCCATTGTTTACAAGCATAAACTCACCATGAACCCAGTAATTAACAGACTTTTTGCCAGATAGCGCTTCATTTTGTGCAATTTCATTTTCATGGTGAACTGGAATATGATCTACACCACCTGTATGAATATCAAAAGTTTCTCCAAGATATTTTCTTGACATAGCAGAGCACTCTATATGCCAACCTGGATATCCCATTCCCCAAGGAGATGGCCATTGCATAATATGATTAGGTTCTGCCTTTTTCCATAGAGCAAAATCATATGGACCATGTTTTTGTTCATTAATTTCTACTCTTGCACCGGCTTGTTGTTCATCAAGATTTAATCTAGAAAGTTTTCCATATGATGGGAACTTTGAAATATCAAAGTAAATTCCATCATCAATTTCATAACCATAACCTTTATCTACTAATGCTTGAACATACTTAATCATATCCTCAATATGATCTGTTGCTTTAGCAATAATTTCTGGTCTTCCAATATTTAACTTTGCTAAATCTTCAAAGAATACTTTTGAATAAAAATCTGCAATTTCCATTGGAGATTTCTTTTGTTCTCTTGAAGCTTTTTCCATCTTATCTTCGCCATCATCTCCATCTGAAAGTAAGTGTCCAACATCAGTAATATTCATAACACCCTTAATTTTATATCCATCGTACTTTAAAACTCTTCTAAATAAATCCATAAACACATATGTTCTTAAATTTCCAATATGTGCATAATTATATACTGTTGGTCCGCAGCTATACATACGAACGCATTTTTCATCTATTGGTTTAAATTCTTCTTTTTCTCTTGATAATGTATTAAATATTTTTAACATACTATTTATCCTCCAATTTATCTTCATTATTTTCCATTGTAATAGAATACTTGCAAGATTTAATTCCCAACTTTTCTTCTATTATTTCTAATCTTTTATTTATTCTTTGGAACTCTTCAAGAACTGGATCTGGCAATTGTTGATCAACATCATCTACTTTTTCATTATTCATTCTAACCACCTTACCAGGAACGCCCACAACCGTACAATGAGGTGGGATACTCTTTAGTACAACTGAACCTGCACCTATTTTTGAATCATGCCCAATTGTAATATTTCCTAAAACTTTAGCACCTGCAGAAATCATAACATTATCCTCAATTGTTGGATGACGCTTTCCTTCTTCTTTTCCAGTTCCTCCAAGTGTTACTCCCTGATATAGTAAAACATTAGTTCCAATAACTGCTGTTTCTCCTATAACTACACCAACTGCATGATCAATAAAAACTCCACCCGCAATTTGTGCAGCTGGATGTATATCTACACCATATTTTCTACGAGAGCCTGCAGAAATTATTGTTGCAATTGTTTTCATGTGATGATTATAAAACCAATGTGCAATTCTATATCTAAATAAGGCTTTAAATCCACCATATGTAAAAAACACCTCAGCTTTTGATCTAGCTGCTGGGTCTTTTTGCATAGCTACTTCTAAATCTTGTTTTATCTTTCCCATTATTCTCTCCAATAAAAAAAGTCATCCTCTATTCAAAGACGATGACTCGTGGTTCCACTTTGATTCAGGCATATTGCCCCTCATTTTTGCATTTACGTAGCATTTCACGCACAACATTTCCTTTGTGAGCAACTTAATCGCACTTCATTTTGTATCTCCCAAGATGGCTTTCAGCCGGTGACCATCCTCTCTTTATAGTACATCTAAAACTACTCTTATTAAGTTATAGCCTTTATATCAGTAAGTCTATATTATATGATAGACTTCATTTTTGTCAAGTAAAGAAAAAATTACATTTTCTTTGGTGTTGCAATACCTAAGATCTTTAATGCATTAGAAAGCACTTGTTTTACAGCCTTCGTTAAAAGAAGCCTTGCATTCTTAACACCACTTTCTGCGTTTGCTATATTGCAATCAAAATAAAATCTATTAAAGTCTTGTGCTAGCGAAATTGCATATCTTGCAATTAGGCATGGTTCATACTTATTTGCAGCATCAAGTAATGTATCTTCAAATTTTCCTAATGTTCTAACAACTTGATATGCAGATTCATTATTTATTCCGTTATAATCAATATCGCCTACTATATCTCCGCACTTTTCTAAAAGAGAGTTACATCTTGCGTAAGTATATTGAATATATGGACCAGTTTCTCCTTCAAAACTTAAAACTTTATCATAACTAAAAGTTATATCCTTTATTCTACTATTATAAAGCATTGCAAATATTACAGCCCCAACGCCTACTTGCTCTGCAACTACATCTTTATTTTCAAGACTAGGATTTTTATCTTCAATTACCTTTAATGCTTTACTAACTGCAGTGTTTAATACATCCTCTAAGAATACTACATGACCTTCTCTTGTAGATAAAGCACCATCTTCTAGCGATACCATTCCATGAGCTACGTGTACCATATCTTTTGCCCAAGGATATCCCATCATTTCTATAATCTTGAATAATTGCTTAAAATGTAAATCTTGTTGATAAGCAACAACATACAAACACTTATAAAAATCATAGGTTTTCTTTCTATAAAAAGCTGCTGCTAAATCACGAGTTGCATATAATGTTGCACCATCCGATCTAACAAGCAGAGATGGTGGCATTTTATCATCTTCAAATTTAACTACTTGAGCGCCCTCTGATTCGACAAGCAAACCTTTTTGTTTTAATTCATCTAAAACAGGTTGCATCTTATCATTATAGAAGCTTTCGCCGTTATAAGAATCAAAAGTAACATCTAATCTTTTGTAAATTTTATCAACTTCTTTTAATGTTATTTCCTTAAACCAGTAGAATAAGTCTAAAGCTTCTTTATTGCCATCTTCTATCTTTTTAAACCAAGCTCTTGCCTCATCATCAAGTTCAGGTTTTACCTCTGCTTCTTTATGGAACCTAACATAGATATCTAAAAGGCCTCTTACACCTCTGTTTTCTATATCTTGTTTGTCACCCCATAATTTATATGCAACAATTAACTTTCCAAATTGTGTGCCCCAATCTCCTAAATGGTTTATTCCAACAACATTGTAACCAAGGTATTTATATAACTTATATAAAGCTGAGCCAATTGAAGTATTTAGCATATGACCCATATGGAAAGGTTTAGCTATATTAACTGAAGAAAAATCAATACATATAGTTTTATTATTTCCAATATTTGATGAACCATATTTTTCTTTTTTATCCATTATCTCTTGCAAAGTTTGTTTAGATAATGTTTCTTTATTTAACTTAAAGTTTAGATATCCAGCTACAGATTCAACTGTAGCAAAATCGCAAGAAATACTATTTTTTAATTCATCCGCAATTACATTAGGAGCTTTTCTAAATATTTTTGCAAACTTAAAACAAGGAAGAGCGTAATCTCCCATACTAGAGTCTTTTGGCAATGCAAGTAAATTATAAATTTCTTCTTGAGAAACTCCTTCTATTTTTATTAATTCACTAATACTTTTCTTATAATCCATAATTATACATTAAAGCGGAATAAAACCACATCTCCATCTTTTATTACATAATCCTTTCCTTCGGATCTTACTTTACCTTTTTCTTTTGCAGCATTAAATGAGCCACATTCAAGCAATACTTGCCAATCAACAATTTCTGCTCTTATAAAGCCTTTTTCAAAGTCGGTATGAATCTTACCTGCAGCTTGAGGAGCTTTAGTTCCTTTAGTTACAGTCCAAGCTCTTGTTTCTTTCTCACCAGCAGTTAGGTAACTTATTAACCCTAAAAGTGAATAACAAGCTGAAACTAATTTATCTAATCCAGATTTATCTATTCCTAAATCCTTTTGGAACATTTCCTTTTCTTCCTTTGGAAGAGAAGCTATTTCTTCTTCTGCTTTTGCACAAAGGACTATAACCTCAGAATTTCTTGCTTTTGCATATTCTTTAACCGCAAGAACATGCTTTGAATCAGGTTGGCCTAATTCCATATCTGAGATATTAGCGGCATATATAACTGGCTTTTCTGTTAATAAACAAGAATCCTTTATAATGGCTTTTTCATCATCAGTAAGATTCATTAATCTAACAGGAATGCCATCTTCTAAATTCTTTTGTATTTTATCTAATAAATCAATCTCAACTTGGAATTTTTTATCTCCGCTTTTTGCTGCATTTCTAACTCTACCAGCTCTTTTTTCTATAGTTTCCATATCAGCAAAGATTAATTCATATTCAATAGTTTCTATATCTCTAAGTGGATCTATAGAACCATCTACGTGAGTAATATTTGCATCTTCAAAGCATCTTACTACATGAACTATCGCATCAACCTCTCTTATATGAGATAAGAACTTATTACCTAGTCCTTCACCTTTTGAAGCACCCTTTACAAGTCCTGCTATATCCACGAACTCTAATACTGTTGGTGTAATCTTTTTTGAGTTATAAAGGGCTGCTAATTTATCTAGTCTTTCATCAGGAACTGCAACAATTCCTACATTTGGCTCAATTGTACAGAATGGATAATTTGCGCATTCTGCTCCTGCTTGTGTAATTGCATTAAATAATGTTGATTTACCTACGTTTGGTAATCCTACTACTCCTAGTTTCATTTTATTTCCTCTTTAATATATCTTCTTCTATAATATCGTCTTTTTCTTCTTTTACATCAAGGACTTTAACCTTATTCTCTCCAGATAAACTCAAGGTATTTTCTTCACCTTTTATTAATCTTTTTATATTTCCTCTATGAGCAATAATTACAAGTGCCCACCATATTGCTATTATAACTATTGCCCACCATGTGTTTCTACATAAGTATATTGCATGTCCTGCAAAAACAGATACTGCTAAAAATGAACCTATAAATCCGTATTTTATTACAAATAGGAAAATTATTAGCACTACAAGTGTAATTATACCAGCAATTGGAGAAATTGCTATATACACACCCATTGTTGTTGCAACACCTTTTCCACCTCTGAATTTATCAAATATAGGAAATATGTGTCCAAGGACAACACAAAAGCCCATAACTACTGCAAATACATAAGGATTAGCAGTTGCAAATTTTCCAATAAGCGCAAATCCTAGTCCTTTTAGAGCATCTAAGACAAAGACTAAAACGCCCCAGCCTTTTCCTACAGAGCGCAAAACATTCATTGTTCCAGGGTTTCCACTACCCAATTTTTTTATATCTTTATTTTTTATTCTTGCTATAACTGTTGCAAAATTAATAGAACCTATTAAGTAAGCAGCTATGCATATTAAAAAAATATATTTTAGTTCCATATTAAATCTCTTCGCTTCGTTATTTTATCACATATATGCAACTTCTAACAACTTAAACACCTCTTTAGAGTGTATTTGTCATTTGAAAAAAATTAAACAAACATTATCATATAAATTGGCATTGTTATTAAATTATCTTTAATTTCACATTTATTTTTATTTCCAAATACATAACCTATAGGCAATTTATAATTACCATTTTTATCTACCAATTTAGGAATCGCTCTAAAATTGTTTTTATCATTACCAGATTTAATTTCAATAGGCACAACTTGAAGTGAATTATAATCGTTTATTAAAAAATCTACTTCCCCTACCTTTTTACTATCAAAATAATATAATGTATGTCCATGCGCGATTAATTCCATTGCACAAACTGTTTCATATACCGATCCAAGATTTATTCCTTTGTCATTATCAAGTATTGCACTAATATTATTTTTATATAATAAATTAGTTAATATACCAACATCGTTGTAATATAGTTTAACTAGATTTTTACATATTGTTTCATTTAAAGGAAATTTAGGATTACCTATTGCTCTTACGGATAAAGAAACACCTGATGCAACTAAATAATCAAATTCTTCTTCATATTTTTCTAATGAACTATTTTCCAAAGATTCAATTTTTCTAAATTGAATTCTCTTAACTTTATTTTGCATATTAGATATTAACATATCATATACTTTTGAAATTTTTAGTCTTTTATCTAAATCATATTTTGCACAATCATCACGATAATAATTAAATGTTTGAGATTGGATATTTCTAGTCTTAATAACGTTCATATTTTTAACATACTCAGTCACTGCATCAGGCAAACCACCACTTATAAGATAATCTTTAAATAATGATAAAATCTGATTATGAACAACTTCATCAACTTGAGTTTTATTAGTAAAACATTCTTTTAAATAGGAAACAATTTCTTTACTAACACAATTAGCCCATAAAAATTCTTCAAAATCCATTGGATACATTTTAATTTCATTAATCGAACCCATTGGAATAAAAATATGTTTTAATGTAACACCAAGTAAAGATCCACTTGCAATATAACGATATCTATTTTCTTTTTTCAAGTCTTTAAGCATTGTTATAAGATGAGGATAATATTGTATTTCATCTAAGAAAATAATTGTATCATCTAAAGAATTTAATTTATCTCCATACAAAGACCCAAGAAGTAAATAAAAAGCTTTCGTAGTTTTAACTTTTAAGAAATTTTGCTCACCTTCATAATCACTTTTTAAATCTATTTCAATGTAATTTTTAAATTTTTTTGATGCCGTTTCTCTAATAATAAAGCTTTTCCCAATTTGTCTTGCACCATCAACAATAACAATTTTATCATCTTTATTGTCATAGTATTCTTTTAAATCTACTTCTATTTTTCTCTCAAACATGCGATGCTCTCTCCTTTTCTAATATTATTTTACATTATATTATCAGTTTTTCCAATATTTTTTATTAATAAAATTATGGCTTTTCCAATATTTTTTAGCAATATAATTATGGTTTTTCCAATATTTTTTCATATCATTTCATCGGTTTTTCTAATAATTTCACTTTTATAAACAAAACTTTTTGGTGAAATTTATTGGATTTTAACAAATTTTACGCATATTGATTTTGCTTTTTTAATTTTTTATAATAAAGAAAAGGTTATAAGGGGAATTTACTTATGGAAAATGTTATTTTAAATGGTCCAGAAGAGTTAGAAGAAATCGATATCAACATTGATGAACTTGAAGATATTGAAGAAATCGATTCTGAAGAATTAGAATTAGAGGACATAGACGCCTTAGAGGCTTAAATTAAGCCTTAGACGCCCTCTAAATCAAAAGAAGGTATAAAGTCTTCACTTGCGCTTTCTATGTCTTGAATAAAGGAATTATTAAAGTCTTTTTCAAGAAGTTTATTAATAGCCAGTTTATATTCAACTGGTTTTATTTTTCTATTAAGTTCAGAAATATTTTTGGCCTCTCCATATGGAATAAATTGTCCCATTAAAGATATATAGCTATCTTTATCTAGATTATTTGTTATCCACTGTAAAACACCTAATGTATTTTGAATAGCATTTGGTAAAACTAAATGTCTTACAATAACTCCCTTTTTCATAAGTCCATCTTCTATAACATCTTTAGGTTGTTGTCTTTTCATTTCAAGAATAGCTTTTGTTGCCACTTCAAAATAGTCACTAACTTTTGAATATTTTTGAGATAAATTATTATCTGAATATTTTAAATCAGGAAGATATACATCTACATATCCTTCTAATTTTTTTAAAGTTTCTATTTTTTCATAACCTGAGGTGTTATATACAATTGGGACATTAGGTCTATAAATATCTAATGCTTTTATTATTTGATTAACAAAATGAGTTGGAGTAACTAAATTAATATTATTTGCACCTTTCTCCTCAAGCTCTTTCATTATCTCAACTAATCTATCTACACTTATCTCTTTTCCAAAACCACGAGAAATTTCAAAATTTTGACAATAAACACACTTTAGTGTACAACCAGAGAAAAATATTGTGCCAGAGCCTTTATCTCCAGATATAATTGGCTCCTCCCAAAAATGAAGTGCTGCCCTTGCAATTTTTATATTATTAGAAACTCCGCAATAACCATTGCTTACATCTCTGTTAATTTTACAATTTCTTGGGCATAAATCACACTGCATACTTAATCCTAATATAGATTAAGGCCCTAAATTAAGGGCCTTTTATTATTTATTTTGTTAATTCTTTAATTAAAGGATCTAAATCGTTTCCTTCATATTGCTCAACAAGTCCTAAGTCTGTCATTTCACTTAGTTTTGGATCAATTGGAAGTGATGCCGATACTTTAATATCAAACTCTTGAGCAATTTCATCTACTTTATTTTTTCCAAATATAAAGTGCTTTTCTTTACAATTTGGGCAAACAAAGTACGACATATTTTGAACTATTCCAATAATTGGAACGTTCATCATTTTAGCCATTTTAACAGCTTTTTCAACAATCATAGAAACTAAATCTTGAGGAGAAGTTACTATAATAATTCCATCAATTGGAAGAGATTGAAATACTGTTAATGTAACATCACCTGTTCCTGGTGGCATATCAACATACATATAGTCTACATCGCCCCAGTAAGTTTCTGTAAAAAATTGTCTTACTGCACTATTTATAAGAGAGCTCCTCCAAACAACTGGATCAGATGGATTTTCCAAGAACATATTCATACTAACAACCTTTATTCCAGTCATCGTTTCCATAGGAAGAATTCCATATTTACTTCCCTCAGTAAGCCCTGTTAATCCAAATTCTTTACACATAGAAGGTCCTGTAATATCTGCATCAAGAACAGCTACATTATAACCTTCACGTCTTGTTAAAGTTGATAAAAGAGATGTAACCATACTCTTTCCAACTCCACCTTTTCCAGAAACAACTGCGTAAACTTTCTTTACTTTTGAATGATCTTCTACTTTAAACTTCTCTATCCTAGAAGCGCATTTTTCATTGCAAGAAGAACAATCATGATTACAATCCGACATACCCTTAACTCCTTTTTATATCCTATATTATTATAGAATAAGACATATCAAATTCCATATTTTTATCTAATTTATTTATAAGTTCTTTATCTTTAAGTTCAAGATTTCTCTCTTCTAAATCTGGTATTCCATGCCATGGTTCAATGCATACATATGCACCATAGTTTTCATTTGACCAAATTGCCAAAACTTTTGGATTATTAACTTTCATTTTTATATCAACGCCATCACATCTATGTAATGTTAAATTATTCATATAAGCATCTGTTAATAATAGCGTTTTATATTTTCTAAATAGATCCTTACTTAAATCTATCTTCTTTATTTTTCCAAATTTTTCTTTGCCTGTAATAAAGCAACCATCTTTATTTAAGGAATAATTATTTGGCTCTATTTCATATTCAAACTCAATAGAGTTTCCATCAATATTATCCTCGCCATATTCTCTTTTTAAAGGCAACTTTAATGCAGGATGTCCACCTATTCCAAAATAAATAGGCTTTTCATCAACATTAACAACTTTATATGAAACTTTTAACTCGTTATCTATAAGTTCATAAGTTACAAAGAAATTAAACTTATAAGGATATTGAAGTAGTGTGTTTTCACTCCAGGTTAAAGATAGTATTACCATATCTTCTTTCTTTGCCTCAACATTAAGCGTTGAATATCTACATAATCCATGGTTTTTCATGGAATATGTAACTCCATCTACAGTATAAATTTGATCTTTTAGTCTTGCTACAAATGGAAATATTACAACATCTTGTCCAAGCCAGCTGTCCTTATCTCCTTGCCATTGATATTCAATTCCATCTTTTTGTATAGATGTCATGGAGCCGCCATGCTCATTAATATTTACCTTTAAATGTTCATTTTGAATCGTTATCATATTTAATTGTCCTTAAAGATGTCATTAAAATCATCTTTTTTCTTTTCTTTTTTCGTCTCTTTCTTTTTCTCTACATTTTCTATATCATCTTCAGAATTCTTAACTACGACATTATTTTTTCTTAACATTCCTTTAGATAGATATACAAATACAAATCCTGTTAAGCCTAGAATGACTAATGCACCACCTACCACAAGTAAGATAATTGCCCACTTAGGAATACTATCCGAATTTGTTGTAGTATCATCACTAGAGCCTGTATTTAACTCGTTGTATTGAGCAAGAAGTGTATTATACTTATTATATAACATTTCCCCATCTGTAGTGCTTCTTAATTCTTCTATATCTTCAGTTGATAAATTACTATACATTGTTACAATTTTTTCAAATTGCTTATAGTTTTTCGCAGTAACTTCACTGCCAAAGTTATTTAAACTATTTTTAAATGTATCTAAATCAACATCATCAACAATATCAATCGAAGAAGAAACTCTTATACTGCTAAAGAAAGAAGACCAAGTTGGATTGTTGTTAAATGTTTCTTTTACACTATTAGAACCAACGTATAATGTTAAGCCCTCAACTTCTGATACATAATTTACGAAATTACAATATAAGTCATCTTCATCAGAATTATATTCAGCAAGTAACGCTGGAGCTGATGTTCCACTAAAGTAAACACTACTTAATGATGAACAACCATAGAATGCTGCATGTCCTATATATTTAACAGTAGCAGGTATTGTTATACTCTTTAATGATTGAGCATTATAGAATGCATAACTTGAGATATAACTTGTATTAGCTTTAATTGAGTATGATGTTGATGTTGAAGATATTGGGTAATATGCAAGCATTAAACTTCCATTATCTAATTTTGTATAAATTACAGAATATCCATCGCTTGTAGCATCTACAACTAAATTATTATTATCTTCTACACTTACAACTGCTGATGTTCCACCAAATACTGCCATACCAAGATATGTTAGGCTGCTTGGCAATGTTATTTTTGTAATCTTTGTATTTATAAATGCTAAATCTTCTATAGACTCAACGCTTCCTAATGTTACAGATGTTAACTTTGAACATTCTGCAAAGGCTGCATAACCAATTTCTTTACAATTAGTTAAGTCAATTCTATTTAAAGCTTCGCAGTATGCAAAACCATAATCTTCTACACTTTCTACTCTTGATAAATTAATTCCACTACTTGTTGTAGGTTTAAAACCACCTATTACAAATGAGTTACTTGTAGCTAGACTTGTACATTTATAGAAAGAACCATAACCTACCTTTATTGAAATTCCTTCACTTGTTGGCCACTTTACAGTAGATAAGTTTTCACATCCATAGAAGGCAACACCATCTATATCAATTGTTCCACTTGTTAGTGAGTTTCCTATTTCAATAGATTGAATTGATGAGTTTGCAAAGGCAGCGTATCCAATACTACTTGCCTTATTAAATGCAAGACTATTAAGTGATGTACAACCATAGAATGAATAATCACCAACACTTTCAATATTTGAAGTTTCTAAAGTCTTTAATGAAGTACAATAAGCAAATACGTACTCCTTAATACTTGTTATTGTATTTGGAATAGTAACAGTGCTTAATTTACTTAAATAATATGTCTTATTATTTTCAGTAATTGGAGCAAAAGTATATGTTCCTAAATCTTTAGAGCCATCAGCAAGTACAACTTTTTGTAAACTTGTACACTTTGCAAAAGTATACTTTCCTATCTTTTGAACAGAACCAAGCATTGCACCAACAAGCGATGTGTCTCCCATAAATACATAATCACCAAGTGTTGTTGTCTTATCCTTTATATTGATTATATCAATAGCAGTGTTAGCAAAAGCATATGAGCCTATATATAAATCTCCCCTACCAGATGCAATATTTAATGTACATAAACTCTCACAGTCACTAAAGGCGTTAGAACCAATGTAATTTATACTTGAAGGCAAGTAAACGTATTTAATCTCACTATTGCCCTCAAAGGCCCCATTTTCTATTCTTTCAATAGATGTTCCTGTTAAATCAATAGTATCTTCATTCTTTAAGTTACTAAATACATTTTTGCCAATGCTCTTTATAGTTGAATCTGTTAGTATTGACTCATAATCTAGCGACATTACAAGCATGCCATCAATAATTATATTTGGAGTTTTATTTCCATCAATTGTGAAATTTTCAAGTTTACTGCAACCATCAAAAGCAAGCATAGAAATTGAAATATCTGATACTGTTTGAGAGTCTAAAATTATTTCATTTAAGTTTGAACAATTCTCAAATGCATAATCACCCACTTGAGCAACTCCTGTTAAATCAATACTCTCTAAACATACATCGCCTGAGAATGCATGATCTTTAATATAGGTTACTTTATTATTTGTAAACACTACATTTTTAATTGATGCGTTCTTTGCAAAAGCATACTCACTTATTGTTGTACATGTGGCTGGAAGCGTAATAGTTTCTGCATTTTTAGCATAAGTAAATGCCTTTGAACTTATTGCAACTATATCTTTTGAAGATAAGTCAATATTTGTATCTAAACTAAAGCAAGCTAAAAGTACCTTATTTTCATTTATATAAATCTCTGGAGATACAGTTACACTATACTCTGCAATTGTTGTTCCTGTTGCTCCATTAACCTTTATTGTAACTGTTGTTGTTCCTTCGCTTACCGCCTTTAATGTTCCATTTGTTAGTGAAACAATATTAGTATCCGCAATATTTATATAAATAGTTATAGGATTTTCTACATAGTTATAATTATAAGGAGTATAACCATATTCAAATCTTAATGACTCATTTGGAGCAAGTTTTATTTCATTATTTTCAACATTTATATCAAAGAAAGAATCGCCATCTTCGGTTATAGTGTTTTTCATTGAATAGCCACTTATATAAGCCTTTTCAAATGTAGCTGACTCATATTCATTATTAGAATCTGCAACAACATTAACAATTAAACTTGTAGTAACATTATTCTTATTAGTTACGCTAACTACTGCCATACCTTCAGATAAACCAGTAATTTTACCATTTGACATTGCTAAAATAGTTCCTTTTGAGGCAGTCCATGTAAATGTATCTTCAACGTTATATCCTGTTAAATATTTTGTTTGAGCTAAATCTATTTCTTGATCAACTGCAATTTCTATCTCGCTACTTACAAATTCAAATTTAGATTCAGTTAAATCAGTTTGAGCTGTTGGTCCTTTAGAATCTGATGTATCTCCCTTTTTACTTGTAGATGTTTGATTTCCCATATTAGAGATAGAATCGTAATAGATATTAGCATTAAAAGCATAATCTACAACATAGAAATAAATATAACCATTTGAAGCTTTAGATATAGCGTCAGTTATATCTATCTTTAAGCTCTTTGTTTGTCCAACACCATCTGCACTTGTTGCTACAGGATAGAAATCTTGTGCTGTTAGCGTTACATTTGTAGCACTTGTTCCTTTACCTGTACAAATTCCTATTGCTTGAATGTAGTGGTTATCATACATTTCAATATTTGCATAAACCTTTCCATTTTCTGTTGTATATTTTATATCTGTAATTTCAGGTAATTCATAATCTACATAGAAGTTTTGTGTATATGTGTCTGAAATTGTATTTTTTTCACTTTCCTCATCATATGTTCTATAAATGTTTAATGTAACATTATATTTTCCGTTATTGCTTAACCCTAACTTATATGGAGAAATTGTTAATGTTAAATCTCCACCATAAAGCATGCCATAAGCTGAAAAATACATTGTCTTAGTTGCATAATCTATTGTTCCAGTAGTTAAAACGCTTCCTGTTACTGAATCAGACACAACAAGTTCAATTCTCTCTGCATTTCTAAGTAATCCAAGTTGGATATAACCAAGAGCATACATTGAAGAAGAATAAATTGATAGAGCTGAATATTCTTCGTTAGCTGTTGGTTTTTCATAACCTTCTGCAACTTCATATGCATACTCACCCATAGGGATGTAATAACTTCCTGCATATATACCATAAGATGTAGAAGCTCTCATTGCTGCTTCACTTCCATTTGCCTCATCGTATGCTGTTATATCTAACATAGAAGCATCGTCCCAGTCGCCATAGAATCCAATAAATGGACAAGTTAATGTATTATTAATTCCATTTAGATAAACATAACCTTCAACATATGTTCCGTTTGTGAATTTATCTAGAATAAGCATTGCACTGCTATCTAATGCAATTGTAATTTCAATTTCAGCACTTGACCCAGCATCAACAGTTACAGTCCATTTATTATTGCTAAAGTTTCCATTTTTAACGTTTATAATTGCAAAAGTTAACTCTTCATCAAGTCCGCTCATTTTATTATCTTCTGTTAGAGCTTCTGTTAATACGTTTGCTGAAATTTCATAAGTCTCACTTGTTGTACTAAAGTTAGAAACCTTTAGTTTTAATACAAATGAATTACTTACGTTATCTCCAAGTTCAATTTTTGTTTTATCTATTTCATTACCATCACTATCAAAAGTTGTAATGTAAGATAATGTACTTGTTGCCTTATTTATATCTACAAGTCCTGCACCTTGTGAACGTGGTGAATATAACACTCCATTAATGTCTGTAAGAAGTGTTGTATTTGACATTAAAAGTCGTGAGGCAACTGTCGATATTTCAATTTTATTTGTAGCATCTATGCCGAATGTTGAAGCATTTGCTTTTACATATTGTTTTATAACAGTAAATGCACCAGCCGCATTTGGTGAGGCCATTGATGTTCCAGAGTTTGTCATATAACTTTGATCTAATCCTAAAGAGTAAATCCCTGTTCCATATGCAACAACATCTATACCTAAAGTTAAATCGTCATTTACTCCTCTTGAAGAAAAACTTGAAATTCCAGAATAATAATATGATGAATCTAATGTAAGAGTACCTTCATTTGAAATAGCGTTTTGTATTAATATTTTACCTACGCTTGATGTTACTGAAATAGTTGGTACGGTATCTGAGCCTTGAACTCCAAAATTTACTGAGCCTTCAGTATTATTAACAATAATTACACCTTCTGCACCTTTTTCTTTAGCTATTGCTATTTTTTCAGTTACTGTCATATCGGCAGATCTTTGTACAACTACTATTTTATTTGTTACATCTAATCCCTCGTAATCACTCTCTTTGCCATATGCTATATCATCGCTATTTTTTAAGATGATGTAATCTAGTGAACCTGAAGATACAAAATCATTATAAAAATCACCATCTGATGAGGTTTTATAGTAATAAACATCATTGTATTCTATTTTTGAAGAGCCTACCATCATATATTTTATTTCAGCAGCACTACCTATAGAATAAGAAGAAGCATATGTAGCTGGAGAACAAACTGCACTATTATCTATGTTTGCCTCATCGGCCAAATCTCCACTCTCACCCCCAACAGCACTTGTTGTTGCGTTACCAGCAGCACAAACAACTGTTATTCCTTGGCTTTCTAGTTTATCTATAGCTAGCATCATTCCGTCATCATCTTTATAACTAAATCCGCCATTAGATCCTAGTGACATATTAACTACATCAACATTTAAAGTTAGACAATCCTCAAGTGCTGAAATAATTGAATCATCATACATTATGCCTTCAGAATCAGCAACCTTCATTAATGCTAATTGTGCATTTGGAACTACTCCTTTAAAGGTAGATGAATTTCCTGCTAAAATTCCAGCTACATGAGTACCATGAGATAAAGTTGCGTCATATACATCAACATCGTATTCACCATAATCATAAGCGTATACAATTTTATCTGATAAATATAAATCAGCAGCCGTAGCACCTGATAATGAGTATGAATTTAAACTCTTAATTAAACTTTGGGAATAAGTATCTTTTGTAATAGTTAAAGATGTTGAAGATATATTAGAAAAAGCCTCATGAGTTACATCAAACGATCCATCAATAACAGCAACTACCATTCCGTCTCCTTGATATGATGTAGTATTATCTATAATACCTTCATTTGTACCAGAGGATGATGAATAGGTTGATAAAACAGTATATTGTGGACATATCGAAACGCTCTTTACATAAGATAAATTAGATAAGCTTAATATATCTTGTGAAAGTATAGTTATTGAACTTCCGGTAAAGAATTTTGAATATGTATAATTTAGTGTTACCTCACATCCAAGTGTTTTTAGATCATCAACTATATTATGGCTCTTTTCATCGTTATATTTAACAATTACTCTAACCGTTTCGTCTAATGAAGCATTTAATATATTTTCAGTTAAGTAATTTTCAATATTACTAATATCTATCTCCTCTCCGGCAAGCGAGGTTAGAGTTGTTGAAGAAACGCTTGAAGCTTCTTCACTATCTGCAAAACAAACAGACGTTGTACATATAAGTACAATTGCTAATACAATTATTAATAATACTGATAATTTCTTTTTCATTTTTCCTCTACTTTAAATTATAAAATTTTGCTAGTTTTTCAAATTGAGGAAGAGAATTTACTATTGTTTTATAAGACACACAATATGCAATTCTTACATAGCCTTTACATCCAAAGGAAGAAGCTGGAACTACTAAGATATTATATTTTTTTGCCTCATTTACAAATTCAAAGTCGTCCTCAGTTGGAGTTTTCATAAATAAATAGAAAGCTCCTTCAGGTTCAACGCACTCGAATCCAAGTTTTGTTAAACCATTATATAGTTCTACTCTATTTTTGTTATATGCTTCGACATCTGTTTTTTCATTTAAACACTCTTTAATTAATTTTTGTTGTAAAGATGGAGCATTAACAAATCCTAATATTCTTGTAGCAACACCTGCTGCTGCAAAAACATCTTTATAATCATCAATTTCATTTGGAATTACAAGATAACCAATTCTCTCGCCAGGTAGAGATAAAGATTTAGAATAAGAATAACCTACAATAGTATTTCTATAATACTTTGTTAAATATGGAACTTCTATATCTGAATAAACTAGTTCTCTATATGGTTCATCTGAAATTAGGTAAATACTTGTTTTATATTCTTTTTGTTTTTTCTCAAGAATTGCAGCAATTTTTTCAATCCATTCTTTTTTATAAATAATACCTGTTGGGTTATTAGGGTTATTTATAATGATAGCTTTTGTCTTGCTAGTAATTTTATTTTCAAAATCCTCATAATTTGGTTCAAATGTTGGAGGGTTTGGATTTACTACAACTAAATTTGCATCAAAATTTGATACATAATTTTTATATTCACCAAAAAATGGAGCAAAAGTTATAACTTCATCATCTGGATCTAAAAGTGTTTTAAAGATAACATTTAAGCCACCTGCAGCTCCAACTGTCATAACAATATTGTTTTCATTAAAGTTTGTACTAAATCTTTTATTGATAGAGTTTGCAATAGCGCTTCTTACATCTTCATATCCAGAATTGCTCATATATCCATGAAGAACAACTGGATCAACTAAGTCAACTATCTTCTTTATATTTTCATTAACTGCCTTTGGAGCAGCAACATTTGGATTGCCTAAAGAAAAGTCGAAAACATTTTCTGCACCATATTTTGCAGCCATTTGTTTTCCTTCTTCAAACATTGCTCTAATAACTGAAGAGCCTTTTACTAAACCTACCATCTTTTTTGAAATCATTTTTCAACCTCACTAAAATTATATTTTTATTAACTAAAGAATACTTAAAATTCTTATTTTTGTTTTTCGTCAATTAAATATTATACATTTATAATATTTAGTATTCAATCTCTTTCCTTAACCCCTTTGGATAATGATTTTTTGCTAAAGTGCCATCTCCCTTAAACCAGCCAAGAGGATAACCATCCACGCACACAACTCCCCATCCTTTTATAGATGTTTCTATTGCTTCTCCTTGTAAGAATTTATAAACTTCTTTATCTTGAGAGTTTAAATCTATTACATTTTTAAAATCTTCTCTTTTTAATGCAAGAGCAAGAGAGTGAGATGGCTCAAATCTATTTTTCTTTAATTCGCCTAAATGAAGACCACATCTTAAGACTTTTAGGCCATCTAATTTATCTATAGGAGATAGGTATAGATTATCTCCAAATTGTGTATTATATTCTATATTTACATTTAAAAATTCTTTTACAAATTTAACAAAATCTGGATTTTGCTTTACCTTTTTTATTGGTAAATTTAAATTTGATTTACTTAAATCTCCCCTTTCAAATAAAGCAAAGAAGTGCCCCTCACCTTTTTCTTTATGAGGCCAAAGCTTATGTGATTTTACTAATTTAAAATCGGTATATTCGCTTAAAAACCACTCTACAATATTTTCATCTTCTTGCAATGAAAAAGTACAAGTTGAATAGATTATTCTTCCGTTTTCTTGCAATAGTTCCACTGCATTTTTTAGAATTTCTTTTTGTCTTTCTGCGCACATTAAAACATTTTCTCTAGACCACTCATTAACAGCCTCAGGTATTTTTCTAAACATACCTTCTCCAGAGCATGGCGCATCTACAATTATTTTATTGAAAAAATTTTTAAATCTCTTTTTTAATTTTGATGTATCTTCGCTAACAACTACTGCATTTTTAATTCCCATTCTTTCAATATTAGAGGAAAGTACTTTAGCTCTATTTGGAATTATTTCGTTTGATACTATTAAACCTTGATTATTTAAATATGCTGCAGCTTGTGTACTTTTTCCACCAGGTGCTGCGCACATATCTAAAACAAAATCTCCTTCATTTATTTCAAGATTTTTTGCAACCATCATTGCACTTGGTTCTTGGATATAATAAAGCCCCATTTCATGGTATACATGCTTACCAGGTGTATCCTTACTTGTATAATAAAAACCCTCATTACACCATGGAATACTAGTTAATGAAAATGGCAATATGTCTTTATTTTTAAGCTTTAAAGTATTTATTCTTAATCCTTTAAAACTTTCTTCATTATAGGTAGATATAAAGTCATCATACTCATTATTTAAAATTAATTTTATATCTTCTTTAAAATCTTGAGGCAACATAATTTTCCATATCCTTCTTCATTGAACCTGGCACATTATCCGATATTTTTATTGAATAAGTAAATATATTATACAAGGAACTTTCATAAATGTCTTTTATGATTATTTGAGTAAAGAAATCAGCCCCATAAGAATTTAAGTGAAAATCCTCATTGTAGAATAATCTATAAGATAGTTTTGTATCTACAAGGCTATTTATTGCCTCTATATCTATTTGCTCTTCCCATTTTTCTTCAAAGGCTTTTATGCTTGATGTTGTTGTTAATAAATTTTTTGAAATATCATTATAAGGGCCATAAGCAAATAAAATTTTTGCTCCTTTTTGTCTTAATTTATTAGCCCAGTCTTTTATATAAGAAGTAAGTTCTTCTTTTATAATACTAGGGCCTATATAAGTTGTCTCTTTATTTGTTTTTCCTTCCATTATATTAGCTTCTCTAAAATAATTAAGTCGGCCTTTTTCGTCAAAAGATCTAATAGAATAAACTGTATTTTCATAGTTTATAGAAGAATGATTGTATAGTCTTGCACAAACATCTTTTAAATATTCAGTAAGACCAGCAATATAATTGGCCTTATTTTTTTCACTTAAATCTTTAAACATTGATGGAGAATTTATAGAAGCTTTAATTGCAATATCTGGCGTAAAATATATTGGCATAGAACCTCTATAGATATCATACATAAAAATAACAATATCTTTACTAGTTACATAAGGCTCTACCCAATCTAGCATAACTGTATTTCCAACAGCTCCATATGAGCCAAATATTACTACTTTTTTATTAAATTCTTTTTCTATATCCTCTGCATTAATTCCAAAAAGAAGCGACGAACTTCCAACAAATACTATTCTTTCTTCACCCTTTGTGTTTTTTAGGTAGTTATATTGTATTTGTAATCCTCTTTCATAGGAATCACTATATACATCGGCACACATTATAAAACAAGCCATTCCACCTATTGGTATTAAAACTAATAGAATAAGACAAGTTATATAAATTATGGCTTTCGTTTTTTTTGTCATTTATGCTATCTCACTTGGAATTACAATTTCATAATTTGTTTCACCATATATTTGCATTTCTATATTTCTTATCATATAAGAAGTAAAATATTGAGCCCCATATGAATTTAAGTGATAAACGCTATCATAAAAATAAGAATCTGGAAGATAGCAATCCCACATATTATTAATAGATTCTATCCCTATTTGTTCTTCCCATTCACTACAAAACGATTCAACGCTTTCTTTAGTTGTATCCTTATGCATACACAAATCCTTATCCATAGGTCCATAACTAAAATATACAACAGCTCTATTTTCTCTTAATTCATCTGCCCAGTCGTTTATATAAGAAGTCCACTCCGGATTTATCATACTAGGACTTATATAACATATAGTTTGTTCTTCCTTATTAATACCACCCATAGTATTTGATTCTCTAAAATATGTTAGCCTTCCCTTTTCGTCAAATGAAGTGATTGTATAACAAGTTCTATACTGTCTTGGTCTTTTAGCTTGATTATATGAATAAATATTATCCTTCATATAAGTAGGAAGATGAGCTAGGTATTGACACTTATCTCTTGAGTTTAAATCTGAAAACATTTCATAGTTTCTAAATGTTCCTTCAATTGTTAAAGTTGAAGAAAAATATGGATTCATAGCATAATCGTACATATCGTACATATAAATTACTAGATCACCTGGTGTTATATATTTTCTTGTCCAATCTAAAATACATTCATTACCTATTGCGCCATATGAACCAAATAATACAACAGCATTGTAACCTTTATTTTTAAACTCTTTTTCAATCATATCTACATCGATTCCGAAAACTAAAGATGATGTACCAACAAACACTATTCTTTGAGTATTTTGTGTTTCTTTTAAATAATTGTATTGAAGGGCTAAGGATCTTGCGTAAGAATTTTGATAGTAATCTGGATATAATAAGACGATTCCTGTTATTGCAGTAAACGGAATTAAAATAGCTAAAAATATTATTAACAAATAACTAACTACTTTTTTCATGCTAAAAATCGAAGTAAATAAATCCTCCTGTTTGACCACCTAGTGATTTTACAAGGATAAATGAAGCAATTGTTATTACTATCATGATTATACAATTTAGTGTAGCTTGTTTTCTCCAAATAGAAACTCTTACATCATCCACAGGTAAACTCTTAGAATCTATAAATTGGTGATTCATAACTCCCCAAACAACACATAAAATAATTATTTGAGCCCAGTAAATATAGATATTTACTATTTCAGAATTAAAGATAGTTTTAAAGCTTACAAATTCATTAATACCACTACCACTAAACACAGCAGTTATATAACTTGCAAAATTACTTAAACTTGTTGATCTAAATAAAATATATCCAAAGCAAACAATTGTCATTGTTCTAAGAACCTGGAAGCAATTAAATACTTTGTTTGTATTTGATATATGTAATACTTCTTTTATTTTCTTATAAATAGGCTCTAGTATAAGTCCACTTATAATAATTAAACCGTAGAATATTCCATGGAAAACATATGTCCAACTTGCTCCATGCCAAAGGCCAATTAAAAACCATGTTACAAATAAACTTAAAGAAGTAGCAATAATTGAACCAAGTTTTTTATGTTTACTCTTTAAAAGTTTAGTACATAATTTTGATCTAAGAAGTGGGTAGTATACATAGTCTCTAAAGAAAGCACCTAAAGAGATATGCCATCTTCTCCAATATTCTGGAATTGTTTTTGATAGATATGGTCTATCAAAGTTTTCATCAAGATTTATTCCTAACAATTTAGCTGAGCCTAAAGCAATGTCCATGAAACCTGAAAAATCGGCAAATAATTGAATTGCATAACCTATTGCACCTAAGACGCCAACTATACCAAATGCATTTGCTGAATTTGCAAAAACATCATTAACAAATATTCCAACAAAGTCTGCAATTGCTATCTTTTTAAAATATCCTAAAATTATTCTTTGAGTTCCTTCAAAAACATTATCATAATTTAATTTATGTTCCTGTAATAATTGTGGAGATAGTGTGTTATATCTACCAATTGGACCTTGAAGTATTTGCGGAAAGAATGATATAAACAATGCATATTTAAATAAGTCTTTTTCTGCTTCTATTGTTCCACGATAAACATCTATACAATAGCCAATTGACTGGAATGTATAGAAAGATAAACCAAGTGGAAGAACAAAGTTTAATTCATTCCAAGAAAGATTAACTCCCATTAAATTTAAAAGTGAAACAACATTTCCACAAATAAAATCTATATATTTAACAACTAAAAGAATTCCTAAATTTAAAATAATTCCAGCTGCTAAAATCCAACTTTTTTTAGTATTATATGCTTTCTTTATACTCTTCTTTTCTTCTTTTGTTATATTCTCTTTTAAGGATATTTCCTTTTCCTGTTTTTTATTCATTAAGTCAATAAATAGGCCAACAAAATATGTTATTAAGATGGATGCAACTAAATAAATAAAATAAGTAAAACCTGCTATTAGATAAAAAACTAAGGATGATGCAAGTAAAACACCCCATTGATATTTTTTAGGAAGTGCGTAATATAAGACAAATACTATAGCAATAAAAAGTAGGTACCAAGCGGATGTAAAGCTCATTATTTTTCATCCTCCTTTTTATTTAGTATTGATTCTAAAGATTTTTCATCTTCCTCATTAAAATTTGGTGGAACTAAGTTATCCTTACTCTGTGTTGTAATTTTTGAAGGCTTTTTTGTAGTACACCAAAATACTAACAATTCTACAGCCCATACAATAATAAGTTCTTGGATGGTACAACCCCAGCATATTTGCCATATAAATTGTATTATCCAGAAAAATACAGCAAAAAATCTTAAAACAATTCTAAGTTGTCTAGAAAGCATTGAAAAAACACTAAACATAATTACCACAAATACTAGTGCTAAATATGGATAATTATTAAGAATTACTAAATTTGCTATATTTCCTATCAAATTAAGCCTCTCTAAGGATTATATCTACCATTTCTCCAACATTTTTCATGCCTAAAACTTCCTTCATTGTAAACTTCATATCAAACTCTTCCTCAATTTGAGCAATTAAAGTTATATGAGTCAATGAATCCCAACCATCGACATCTTTTGCTTGAGTAGATTCATTTAATTCTATATCTCTATCAAAAACATCATTAAAAATTTCTTTTAACTTATTAAAAACTTCTTCTCTTTCCATTTTTTATTCCTTTATATAAACTTCTTTATTTTTATATTCGTTAACAACAAGTTCAAATAGTCCATTTCCTACATCTTTATATCCCATGGTTTTATATAAATCTTTAACCATAGCATTTTTTTCTGTTTTTATATATTCACCTACTACTTTCTTATAGCCATTATTTTTTGCAATTTTAGTTATTTCATTAAAAATAAACTCTTCCATTCCTCTTTTTAAAACTCTACAACTCATCAAAAGAGTATCTACAAATAAATAATCTTTTCTTTTCTCTAAAATTAATACACTTATAAGACCATACTCTCCCATATCATCTTTTAGGGTAAAATATCTTGTTATGTAATTATTATCTTTACTTATTTTCTCTATATCTTCAACATCATATCTTTTAGTTCTTAAGTTAAATTGATTTGATCTTTGTGTTAATTGAGAGATACGTGGAACATAAAATTCATCAAAAGGTTTAGCTTGTGCTACCATGTTTAAACTTTTTAAGAACTCATCATAATTAGAACTTTTTTGTTGTAATTCCATTCTCTTTGACTCTACTTTATAAAGTTCGCTTCTATTTAAATCCTCTTTAGAAAAACTTAGAGTTTCAAATAAATTTAAATCTTCTAAGTATTTTAAATAAAGAGCTGGATCTTGTGGCATATCAGGAACACAAATTTCTGGTATTGAAGATTTTACCTGATTTCTCTCAAATGGATTATCATCGATAAAGACCATACTATCCATTCCTATATTTAAAACTTTTTGAATATATCTTATATTTGAAGCTTTATCTTCCCAATTAGCAACAAACATTGTAAAATCATCTAATTTTAAAATCATCTCTGGATGTTTTTCAAAAGGTAGTTTTGCAACATCTTCATTGTTTTTACTGCATACTGCTAGTAAAATTCCTCTTTCTTTTAATAGTTTTAACCATCTTTGGAATTGAGTAAATGCTTGACCGATACCTAATTCCCCTATTTGTATGTTTTCTAAGCCATCGTCCCCAATAACTCCACCCCAAAGAGTGTTATCTAAATCTAAAATTATACATTTTTTTATTTTACCTAATGCGGCCTCAATAATTGACACTGTATTTTGTGCAACTTTTGGAAGAGCTTGTAAAGAAATTGGCATTTTGGCCATATAAAACATTTTATCATCAAAAAATACATCTCTCCCCATTTTTGATTGAATATCATTTAAATCTATTATTGATACATTTTTTTCTTTAGAATATTCATACAATTTCATATTTAATAATTGAATTTGATATTCAAATGAAGTTTCAACATTGTATGCAAACGAACCAAAAACTTCTGTATTGAAGCAAACAAAATTGTATTGTAAAATTTTAGCTTTTGAATTTTTAATTATAGAATCCCAGTATAATCTAATAAGATTTATTTTATCTTGCGCAAAACTATTTCTTTTATTCAATGGAGTTTCTATAAATTCATTAAACAAAGATTCTGTACTTATATAAATTAAAATTGCATTAGGATTAAAATTAAAAACCTCAGATTCTGGATCTAAAAATTGAGAATTTAATTGATTATAATCTACATCTAAAACATTAAGATTAATATTTTTTTCATAAGCATAGCCTTTAATTGCAGTAGATAAATGTTGAGTTGATGATGTACCTACTACGGCTAAAGAATACTTTAAGAAATTTTCCGAAACTTCCTTTTTACAATTTCTTTTTAATTCTAAGTAAGATATTTCTTTCATATAATATATTATAAATATATAGGAAATCTAAGTCAATTTTAGATATTAATGGTACAATTAAAGTTAATTGAAAAAGTAAATTATCTTTTTATATTCTATATTAATCTCGTCAATTTTTTCTAAAGTAAAACGTTGCCTTTCCTTTGCCTTCTCTTCCTATAACTCCTTCGTCGATTAAAGTTTTTAAAGAATTTTCAATAGATGTTTTGCCTACGGATGGTACAAGTTCCATTATATTGCTCTTAGTAAACTTGCCAATTGTATTATTTACTGCATTTCTCACTAAATCGATTGCCAATGATTTACCTTCCACCAAAGTTACTCTTTCCTCGAAATCTCTATAAGCAGCCAAAATTGTTCCGAGCATATATTTTATAAAAGGAATTATATCGTTTTCTTCGCTGTTCCAACCAATATCACTTTTTTCGAGCGTTTCATAATAACTTGCTTTTGTTTTTTCAATTTTGCTCTCCAGACTCACATATTTACCTACAACATACCCCGCACGATATAAAAGCAAAGTCGTAAGCAAACGCGACATTCTTCCATTGCCGTCATTGAATGGATGAATACATAAGAAATCAATAATAAACGCCGGAATGAGAATAAGCGGATCAATTTCGCAAAAATCCATTTCACGATTAAAGCTTTCACATATTGCCTCTATTGCCATCGGGGTTTCAAATGGATCAAGTGGCATAAAACGCACAATTTGTTCGCCGGTTTCTTTGATTTCTGCAATATAGTTTTGCGCATTCTTAAATCTACCACCGATACCCCTTTCAGAATAACGATATAATACCTGATGCAATTGCAAAATATATGAAGATTTTATCGGAATATACTCATAACTCTCGTGAATTAGCGACAGAGCATCTCGATACCCAGAAATTTCTTCTTCGTCTCTATTTCTCGGTGTAGTCTTTTGGTCGCATAACTGCTTAATACGAGTAGCCGTAGTTACAATGCCCTCTATTTTATTGGAAGCCTCGGTGCTTTGTATTTTCGCTATCTCTACAAGTTTATCAAGCGTTGCTGGCTTTTGTTTTAAAAATAACATCTGCTTCCCTTTAAATTCATGTATTTGAGCAACCAATCCCAATATCTCACTATCCCACTTAATATCCTTTAGCTTTTTGTAATCAAAGTTTCTCATGCGCCTAATCCCTTATCTTTTTGCACAATTCTACCAGCAAATTGGGCGATTGTCAATAGATTTGGGCGATTAAACGCACAAATTCGATTAAAATTGGGCAAATTACATATAATTTGAGCAATTCCAATTCAAAGGATCCAAGTTCATACTCTTTGTAAACATTTAGTTAAATAAAAACGATAGCCATTTTGACTTACACGATTATAATGTCTTTTCTTATTTTGTATAACCTTCACTTTTCGTGAACCGCTAGGGCTTATACTGAGATTATACTAAAACTTCTATAAAACAGCATTTTAAGTTGGCCATTTTACAGCATTTTCAGTTTACCATTAACAATTATACTATATAGTTTTAAAAAGCGAGCAAAAAAGTGAGCAAAGATTTTATCTTATGCCCATTTTGCTATTAACAATGTATGAATTATGCATAAAGTTTCCAAACATTTCCTCAAATATGCTTATTTTCAATAATAATATACAATAAAATTACACTTTTCTAATAATATTTTAAACCAAAATTGCACTTTTCCAAAAGAAAAAATAGTATTTTTTGCACTTTTCCAATAAAATTCTTATAAACACTCAATAATCTCGTGAACCCAATATTTGGAGTTTAACCACCTAAAAATTTGGATTAAGTCAATTTTAGATATTACTGGTACAATTAAAATTAATTGAAAAAGCAAATTATCTTTTTATATCCTCCATTAACTTCACTCCGCATTTTTCTCTATTAATTGTTTTATGTCATAAAAATTAAAAACCTTTTTATAATACTTTTTTTGTAAAATTTTGTGGATAAACCACTAATATTTTAAATTCTATATTGTCCATCCAAACCTATAGATAAACTTTTATAGAAATATGATATATTTCATTCACTTGCAATATACACATATTTAAAGAAAATTTTAATTATTAACTTTCCAGTAGCCAGTTTTATTTGATCCTTCACGAAATATAATATTTTTTTCTTCTAAAGATTTTAAATCTCTTATTATTGTATATCTAGATACATTCAATTTGGATGCTAATTCTTCCTGTGTAATATTCTTAAACCGATTAATTAAATCAATTATCTCTCTTTGCCTATTGGTTATATCAATGTTTGTTGTACTTTGACTCAATGTTTTATTAAAGACTGATACTGTTAAAGCACTCTTATAGGGAATAGATACCTTTATAAAATTAGTACTAAAATTAAAAACCGATTTATCATACTTTTTAAGGATTCTAATTATTCCAGTTCCCATATGTTCAACAAATCCTAAATCCCTAAATATTTTCATTAATTGAGGATTTTTAGGAGACATATATCCATTTAAAAATTCTTCTTTTTCTATGCCTTCAGGTAGACCACCAACGGATATGATTTCAATATGATTATCAAATATTCTAAATGTAGGAGAGTTTTCATAACTATAATCAGAATGGACTATAGCATTTATAACAGCTTCTCTCATTGCCAAACTATCAAACAATTTCTCTTCAATTCTTTTTGAGGAAGTTATTTTAGTAAATGTTTTATTTAAACTTTCAATATAATCTACAATTTCATGTGTAGTTTTAATAAGAGACTGATTTGAATATGATTTTAATTCTTCTAAATCATAAACATCATTCCCCTTAAATTTTCCTACATTAATTACTAAACTATTTTGGTCAGATAGTAAGTATGCTAAATAATTAAATTCACCACCATTCATCTTGAAATTTAATTGATTATATAAATTAGGATTTATTTCATATCCTATTTCTTCGTAATATATTTTTAATTGAGTAAAAGTCAAGTTTTTAATTGGCGAAACAATATTAATTAATGAAGTTCTCGTTCTTTTAGAATACATGTCAAAAATTTGTTTTTCTGTTAATTGAGAAAGAGAACTTCCGACTCTTACAAATGCACCAAGGGGGCACATGCCATATTTCTTTAAATAATAAGGTTTTTCATTTCCTCTAGCAACGATTACATGTATTATTTTTTTATTTTCTCTTTCTTCTACAATAATTTCAAAAAATCCAACAGGCGAAGGATCTATCTTATCTTTGATTCTATCTTTAACAAGCAATTGGGCTTGATCAATATCTTCAAAGCCAATAACAGTTTCTCCATCATCTTCTATTCCCAAATAAATATGTCCACCATTACTATTTAAGAACCCCACAACTTCTTTTTCTAATTTTTCGTTAACTTCACTTTTAAACTCAATGTTATTGCATTCATACATACTCGGGACCTCCAATTATGATTTTATTGTATCATCTTGCAACATTATTTGCAACATTATTTGCAACATTATTTGCAACATTAAATGTAACCCTACTGATTTTATATGAATTAACATTTATTTTACAAAAAGAACCATTTTTTTGCCAAGTGTATTATACAAACATAATCATATAAATGGGAAAAGTTATAAGATTATATTCCTCTTTTATAATATTTTCGTTACCAAAAAATATAACTTTTTTTTTAAATTATATGGCTCCTTTACTAGCTTAAGGATTGCTCTAAAATTATTTTGATCTTTTTTTGATTTGATTTCAATTGGCAAAATCGATAATGTATCATAATCGCTTATAAGATAAACAACTTCTCCTACTTTTTTGCTATCAAAATAGTAAAGTTCATGGCCATGTGAGATTAATTCACTTGCACAAACTGTTTCATATATACTTCCTAAATTAATACCATAGTCATTGATTTAACTTTATTTCTATTTTCTTATAAAACATCAATTTTTCCTTAAATATGTTTATTTTCAACAATACCATACAATAAAATTACACTTTTCCAATAAAATTTTAAACTAAAATTACACTTTTCCAAAAGAAAAAGCAGTATTTTTTACACTTTTCCAATAAAATTCTTATAAGCACTTAATCTTGTGAACTGATTTTAAAAACCTATTTTTCAAATTTTGTTTTTATTGAAGATTGAATTTTTTCAAAGTTTTCCTTAGTTTTACCTATACTATTAGAAAATTTTTCAGCCGCTACATCCCCGTATTTTTTATCTAAAACTTTGAAAATTTGTCTAAATACTAAATTAACAACAAGAGCTATAACTCCAGATATTAAAACATAAACAACATGCATTATGTTAGTTGGCCATTGAACTTGTAAGAAATTACCATCAAACCAAGCCCCATCACCATAAACACAGAATATCGCAAGCAACATCGCAGCTACTAAAATACCTACTCTAATTTTATTCCAAGGCAATGCAACGAAAAATGCACAAATAAAAGCAGCAAGCGTCATACTTAATGCTCCTAAGGACACTACATAACTTCCCTCATAAACTTCCCCTTCTATTATATTTGCAGCATTTAATATAAATATAAAACATGTTGCTATAATTATAGATAAAGCAGCCGGAATACTTACTTTTATTACATTTCTTAAGAAATTTCCTTTTATTCTTTCCTGATTT
Source organism: uncultured Christensenella sp. (assembly GCA_964478025.1). Taxonomy (GTDB): domain Bacteria; phylum Bacillota; class Clostridia; order Christensenellales; family UBA3700; genus UBA3700. Next base: position 55,312 of record CAYZGK010000001.1, on the reverse strand, counting down.
GGCATTAAAGCAAATAAAAATGGCGGAATTCCAACCACAAAGAACTCAAATAATAGCATGTTTGCTGAAGAGAAAGGATAGCCTATAGTCTTTGTAACCATTAATACTATTGAAAATATAAATGTCATTGTCATTATAAATATATTTTTCATTATAAACAAAGATGACACCTTTTCTATATTTCCAATAACTCTTCTTCCTTCTTCTACAATTTTAGGCATTGATTGGAAATCATTATCAAGTAAAACTATACGCGATATATTTCTTGCAACCTCATTTGCATTGCCAAAAGAAATTGAACAATTGCTGGCCTTTAATGCTTTTACATCATTAACACCATCCCCTACCATGCCAACAATATGTTTCTTCTTTTTAAGTTCTTCTACTATTAAAACTTTTTGCTCAGGAGATACTCTTCCAAAAACTACCACTTCACTACAAACTTCTTTTAATTCTTCGTCCGTTAGTTCGCTACAATTAACAACTTTATCGGCATTTAAAACACCTGCTTTTTTAGCAATTGCAGAAACTGTTAATGGATTATCTCCTGATATAATTTTAATATCCACGTCATTATTACTAAACCAAGCCAAAATATCTTTTATATTCTTTTTTAATTCTTCCTCTATTGCAAATATACAAATAGGTTTAACCATACTTGGATCGATATCATCAATAGAACCATCAAACTCTCCTAAAAGTATTGTTCTTTTCCCCTCTAGCGCTTTATTATGGCAATATTCTTCAACGTTTTTGTCATCAGGGCATATTAAGTCTGGTGCGCCCATAATATAAGTCTTTCCGTTTTCTAATTGAACTGCACTATATTTTCTTTGAGAAGAAAAAGGTAAATTATCTATATATGGCAGTTCTTTTCCACTTTCACAATATTTATTTAAAGCTATCGCAGTAGGCTTTTTATCTCTATTGCTTTCAGATAAAGTTATTACTATGTCTGCTACATCTTGTTTTGATAGTTCACTTAAATCATACTCTTCTAAAACTTCCAAATTTCCATCGGTTATAGTTCCTGTTTTATCTAAAAGTAATGTATCTACCATCGCAATCATTTCAACTGAATATATATCTTGAGGAAGAGCATTTGTTTTTGCTAGTTTTAAAACAGATTGAGCAAGCGCAGTAGATGTGACAACAAACATTCCACAAGGAACCATCCCAAGCATAGTATAAATTACCATAGGAACAGCCTCTTGCCATGAGTTTCCTGCCACTATATTTGCTATTGCTAATATTATTGCTAAAAATACTAATATACAACTAAATACTTTTATGATTTTATCTATAACATTAAACAATCTAGATTCTGGCTTATTTACTTTTTTTGCAATATTAGCTATTGCTTCAATATAGCAATCCTTTCCAACTCTTTCTGCTCGAATTGCAGCCTCGCCAGCCAAAACAACTGAACCTGCCATTATCTTTTTATCTTTATCCTTTTTTACGCCTTCTGATTCACCTGTTAGGATTGATTCATCTATTTCAAGTGCGCCATCTAAGATAACACCATCTACTGGAACCTGTTGACCTGCAGATAAAATAAAAACATCATCTAAAACAATTTCTTCTGTTGGTATGTTATATGTTTGACCACCACGAACTACATCAACCTTTGCTTCCTTCACGATTGAAAGCTTTTGAACAGTTCTTTTAGCTTTTACTTCTTGGTATATTCCTATTGCAATATTTACAACAATAATACATGAAGATAATGTCTGATTAGCTTTACCTAAACATATTAAAATTATGCATAAAATAATAATTAGAGAATTACAAAAATTAAAAATATTTTCTACAAAAATCTTTGCTATTGATTTTGTTTTATCATTTACTTTTTTATTAGTTAAATTATCTTTTTTTCTTTCTTCAACTTGCTCTAAAGTTAATCCCTCTAAAACTGATGTATTTATACGATCGGCCTTTCTTAATTTAAAACTATCTTTCTTCTTTGAAAGTTTTTTATTTATTTTTTCCTGGGATATTTCTTTCATAAAAACATTTTAACACATTATAAATTACCATAACAATAAAAACTTTTACTATATTATCCATTAAAGCTTTGCCAAGATTGCAAACTGTTTTTTATTCAAATTTTTCTAACATATTTATTAGTATATTGAATAATTATCATTATTAATTACTTAATTTATGATATTTTATATGTGAGATTTTCTATTTATTTGCACATAGATAATATCATTTAATCCATTTATTTTATTTAAAAGTCCTATTATCCTAGTACACTCAATTGAATAAATTTAAACACAGGCTTTACACCAAAACCTTTGTTACTCACATGATTTTAGTATGTTATTGCTATAAAAAGAATGATTTGATTAACGTCCCTTTTATACTATTTTGTCTCAAACAAGCCACTATCAATTATCGTTTGTAATGACCGAACTGCTTCATCATAACTTACTGCTTTAATCAACAACTTTGAAGTTATTTCATCATAATCCTGCTTAAAAAATTTGGTTGCAATAATCTTCTTTAAAAGTTCAGTAACCTTTATTCCATCCTGTGCTGACAAACAAGTTTTATTTGATTTACGATCATTTCTTACATTCTCAACCAACATCTTCAAGTTTGGCTCGAAAATATCTACCTTTGTCAACAATTTCGATATATCATAAATATGCCTTGAATTTCGCACTGTGTTTTTGCTTAGATAATAATCACATATAGCAAAGACCTTATCCACTAATGTTCTTTCTAAAGATTGTACCTGTACAGTAAATGCATCTAATTCATACTCATTAACAACCCGATTATTTCCTTTTCTTTCAAAGAATTCTCCTATATAAGAAATGGCTTTAATTTGTTCATGTGGATAGCATTTCTGAATATATGTCATTTCAACTTTTAACTCATTTTTAACATCCTTTGAAGGAAAAATTATTGGATAATGTATGTTATAACAATTATAATTTCCATGAGTGTGCTTTTCTATTGATTCTTTGTTTATCAGTTCAAGTCCTAATTCATCACATACTGCGATTAATTCCTTTATAGAATTTCGCTTTTTACTTTGCGTAAAATGTTCATTATCAAGCGTAAGGTCTATATCTTCAGAAAACCTATCTATTAGATTATAACATTTCGACAAAGAGGTCCCACCTTTAAAAACAAGCCCCGGTATTCTCTCTACAGCTTTTTTCAAAAATAAGGTAACAAAATAATCTTTTTCTACCAATACAGGATCCATACCAAGCATTTCACTTGTAGCTATTACCGCTTCCACAAAACGTTCTTTATCATTATGCAATTTCATTAATAATCCCACTCCTTATTAATTTTTTAGTTGTTTGTGCTGGAAATTGCGTTGACAATTTCAACAATTGCTTTTGGGTTACTTTATAATTTCTTATGTATTCTAACAATATTCTTCGAGAGGATTCATCAAGGCAGTCTTGTTGCGTAAAATCATTAAACAATTGTAAAATTGTATATACTGCATAATTATTCTTATTAATTTCACAACGTGATTTTCTTAAAATAAATTTCCTGCCACCTATGTTTATTTCTCTACAACGCGTAGTTTCATTATTTGTAACAATCTCAATAACGGCTGCCATTTGTGTTGTGATTGAAAAATTATTTAGCAATTTAATTCCACTGTAAATACCATAAGTTTGATCAGCATATCGTAGATATTTCTTTTCAATTACAGAATCTGCAGTTATCGTCGAAAATTCGCCCCAAAATGTTATGGTTGGAATATAATAAACACCTTTAGCAAACTGCACTATTACATTGCTCCTTTTTGCCTTTTCAATATATCGAAAAACTTGCGCACGAGAATATTCAGGAAACAAACCAAGAATTTCTTCAGTAAGAATTGGCTCGTTAACATTGAATTTCTTAGATAATCTTTCAATAAACATAACTACATCTCCGTTTATATAATACTTCTTTCTTAGTTATATGATACTACTTTCTACACTATTTGTCTAAAAAAATCGCTTATAACTTTTAAATATTATACAAATCGGAATTTATTACTATAATTTGCTTTTTCAATTAACTTTTTTAAAATTATGGAATGTTTTTGAACACATTTATTAAGTAAAAAGGCATTTAAACTGCGCAGTTTTATCAAAACATATTTAACTGCGCAGTATATAAAAGTTACTTTACTTCTCTTTTTTCAGCAAAAGAGTGTTTAAACTGCGCAATTTTATTGATAAACTAAAAACTGCGCAGTATAATATAGATAAATAGATTATTGGAGTGTTAATAATGATTATACGCGAAAAATACTTAAATGAAATTAGACCATTTTACGATAGTGATTTAATAAAAATAATTACTGGCATTAGAAGATGTGGAAAGTCGGTTATATTAAAAAGTATTTATGATGAAATAACGACAAAAACAACTAACACAATTTTCCTAGACTTTGAAGATGCACTTACATTAAAAAAAACGGGAAGCGTAGAAAAATTGTTAAATTACGTGAACGATAATCAAAAAGATGGAAAATGTTATATTTTTTTAGATGAAGTTCAAAATATAAAAAACTGGGCAGTTGCCGTAAGGACACTACGACTTCACAATAATTCTGTTTTTATATCTGGTTCAAACTCTAAATTGTTATCAAAAGAGTTTGCCACTGAACTTTCCGGAAGATATGTATCTTTTAGAATAAGACCCTTTGTGTATAAAGAAATACAAGCTTACACAAAGGAAATCGGAAAACAAGCTGATATTACAGATTATCTTATTTGGGGAGGTTTTCCTAAAAGATTTGATATGCCAAGCGAGAACGATGCTATAAGATATTTGCAGGACTTAGAAGATACAATTGTTATAAAAGACTTAATTAAGAGATACAAAATAAGGAAACCTGAATTGTTTAGAAAATGTGTTAATTTTGTATTGAGAAATAATTCAAGAATTTTATCCGCTCGTTCAATTTATAAATATTTAAAGGGACAAGACATTGAGTGTTCTTCTAATACAATACTTTATTATATGCACTATTTAAAAGAAGCTTATGTTGTCGAAGAACTCGCTCAATACTCTACTAAAGTAAAAAGAGAACTAAATTTTAATTCTAAACTTTACGATTCTGATGTTTGTTTTAACTCATTAAAAATAGATAATAACCGTTATGATTTTGATCACAATCTAGAAAATATAGTTTATAACGAACTTATTTATATGGGCTATAACTTGAAAGTTTTTGATAATAAAGGAAAAGAAATAGATTTTGTAGCCACCAAAAACGGCAAAACATATTTTATACAAGTAGCTTATTCGGTTGTTGATGAAAAAGCCTATGATAGGGAATTCAATGCTTTTAAAGATTTAGATAATCTAAATCAAAAAATACTCATTACAAACGATGCTGTGGATTATTCTACTTCTACCGTACGACATATAAAACTAGCAGACTTTTTACAAATGGAAGAATTATAATTATTTTTTCAAAATTCGTGATTAAATTTAATATTTTGTAAAAATTGCTTATTTATTTAGGTAATTTAATAGAAACTTCTCCACTATTAAGTTTTATAGTTTGGCCATTATTGCACTCAACAACTAAAGCTGCATTTTCATCAATTGATAAAGCTTTACCTTCTAATTTTTCATTATTTAACATAAACTCTATATTTTTCCCTAAAACAATACTATGAGAAATATATTCTTTTAAAAACTCTTTATTATCTAAATTTCTATACATGGAAACTAACTCATTTAGTATATTTGCTACTAATTCATTTTGTGTTACTGATGGAATTTCATCTTTATTAAAAATAGTTCCTACAATATCCTTTAAATTTTCTGGCAATTTTTCTATATCTAACTTATAGTCAATTCCTATTCCAACAACACAACTTCCTATAGTATTAGTTTCCAAATCAAGCGAAGCTTGAGTTAAAATTCCACATATTTTTTTATCTTTTAAGAAAATATCATTTACCCATTTAATTCCAACTTTTTTATTAGTTAATTTTTCAATCGATCTTGCAACAGCAACGGCTGCCATTGGAGTTAATATTGTAATTTTAGATATTTCTATACCCTTTAAATCTAATAAAATACTAAAATAAATTCCACCCTCTGGGGATTCAAATTTTCTTCCAATTCTTCCCCTTCCTGATGTTTGTTTTTCAGCAATTTCAACAATAAGATCCCTCTTTCCTTTATCCGCAAGCTCTAATAGGTCTTTATTTGTAGATTCCGTTTCTTTCTTATAAACAACTTTAAAATCACCTAATTTCTTATTTAAAAGTCTCTCAACACCCTCTAAAGATAATTTGTTATTGTTTCCAGAAAAAATATAACCTTTTTTAGTTGATGAATCTATTATATAGCCTTCTTGTTTTAATTCATTTATTGCTTTCCAAATACTAGTTCTAGTTATATTTAAAGTTTTAGCGATATCATTTCCAGATATCGCTTTATTTTTATTATTCTCTAATATTTTAAGAACTTCACTTTTTGTAGACATAATTATATTTCAAACTCTACTCCAATAAATCCTGCTAAGTCTTCTGCACTTACACTTAAGAATGGACAGATATTTACATAAGCCCAGTATTCACGGAAGTTATTTATCTTTACAACTTTATTTTCAATTGTAAGACCTGTGTTATTTAATCCTAAAATTGCTAAATTTATAACATTTTCAGAGATATCGGATAATGTGTAAGCACTTGATGTTGTAGAGTTTGTATCTAAGCCATTTATTGTTACTTTAGTAATAATATTATCTAAGTTCTTTACATTATATGTTCTTTCTAATACAACTATATCGTTTGTTGAAGAACTTTCTGCTTCTACTGAATAAGATACCATTGAAGTTTGAACAAATGCTGTTGAATTTGTTGTCGTACCACTATTGTTATTTGCAACAACTTTTACTGTTGCGTTTTTATCAGATACAAACTCAGCTTCAACTTTAATATTATCTAGACTTCCGTTATTATTTGTAGATACAACGCTCATTGAAGCAACATCACTTGCAATAACTAATACTTGTGCAAATGTTAACTTTTCAATACTTGCAGTATTAGATAATGTTCCAAATAATCCAGTTGATGTGTTTCCTACTAATACAAAGTTCTTTATAGTCTTACTATTACCATCAATTGTTCCACTAAATTCATTTGTAAATGTAGTAACTAATTGTGATCTTCCATATAAATCGTTAGTTACAATATAGTCAAGAGTTTGATACTCTCCATTATTGCCATCAGATAAGTTGTCTATCATAAGTAAAGCTTCAAATGTATCTATTATGAATCTATTAGATTCTTTATCAAATGCAAAGTATCTTAATGTTAAGTAATTATCTCCAGTAATTGTTACAGCTAAGTTGTTAGAAACTGAAATAGGAGTTGTTGGATTTTCAAGTTTTACTTTAACATATGTATTTGCTTGTGTTGCATAATACTTACCATTATCTTTTGTTACATAATCTGCACTTACTGTTGCTAAGATATCTTCAGTAAACTCAGCAGATTCAAGTTCAGTATTAATATTGCTAATTAAAGTTTGTAAATCATCACTAGATAGAGAATGAGGAATATTTGTAAGACTGCTTACCTCACCTATTTCAACTCCAATTGATGAAAGCTCTGTTCTATATGATTGATCTAGATTACTAAAGTTAGCGTTAATAGTTCTCTTTGTTATACTTCCCTCGTTTGATACTACAAATGAAGTAGAAGTACTTTCTGTAGTTGATGCCATTATACTTACACCTGTAAATGTATTTGAAGTACTTGCAAGATAGTTATAATTCTTGTTATAAACTTTCTCACCTTGAGCTCCTATGTTATAAACAGTATTTGTATAGTAGATCTCTGTCCCATATACAACGCTACTTTCAGCATTTGATTTAGTGCTATCTACTGTATGACTAAATGTTAAGTCATATACATAAACGCTTGTTATGTTATCTTGTGTAATACCAGCTTCATAAGTCTTGTATGCAAGTGAATTGATTTGATCAACTGTTACTAATTGATAGTAAGCTCTAGCAAGAGATTGAACATTTGCTGTTGTAACATTTGTTGCGCTTGTAAAGTTAGCACCATCAATATCTATAAACTCTACAATATATACAATATTTCCGTTTTCGTCTGTGTTATAAGCTCTATATGTAATAAACTTATAAGTACCACTTACATTTACTGCAGCAACTGCTTTTGATGTTGAGTAATATGAAACGTTGTATCCTATGCCAACTTTAGATTCGCTATATTCACCTACTGCATATAATGAAGCAGCAGCATCTGTATCTTTAGCTTTTAATTCAGTTTCAGCAATAGTTGTTGAATCATATTCCTTTGTAATTGTAGGTGTATCTGTTAATTGTTTTGGAGTAATAATTAACATAATCTTTTCTTCACCAGATTCACCTGTTACAATCTCAGCTATAAATCTTTCAACATCATATCCAGATACGGCTGTACCGCCCTCTGACGAAGCACCGTCAAGATATGTTGTATATGTTCCAACCTCTGTTCCTGAAATTACAAATGTCTTTGTATTATCTTCTGAAGCAAACTCTGCCTTTTGAACTGAGCCTGAGTATTCTTTTTCAATTATTGTATCGATTCCTGCTGCAATCTTAACTCCAGCTACAGCACCTATAATAGGCTTAAATATTGTGTAGCTTATATTATTAGCCTCTGTGTATGATGTAATACTTGTTAATTCATCTTGAGTATTAAACATTCCTACAGCTCTATTTAGATTTGTCTTATATTCTGTATAATCTACACCAAATGCTGCCCAAATGAAATCTCCAAGTGGAGCAATAACTTCAATTGCTAAGATAGGAGTTTGAGAAGTTGTAGTTCTATAATCCTTATAATATGTTGTATTAGTATTATCTGAGCCACCATTTACATATTCATTATGCTTAGCATTATCTGTTGTATATTTACTCTCTAATGTGAAGTAGTAATCTAAATATCCATCAGTGTAGTTATTTTCATAGAACGCAAGATAAGTTGAAGATGTATCGTAGATAGTTGTTATACTACCACTATTAAGAGACGTATGAGCAAATGTAATTGCATCAATTGCATAATCAACAGTTACGGATAATGTATTAAACATTGTCTTTCCTGCAACACTTGTTGTATATATGCTATTTCTTGCAGATACATAATTTATTGTACCTGATGCTGTATATGCTAATCCTGCAAATAAGCTATACGTTTCACTCGCGCTATAAACTATAGTTACATTTGTTAATGTTCCTGTTGATGTATTAGCAAAACCACCAACTGTTGCTTTTGTTAATAAAGTTCCTTCTTCATCTTTAACCAATGTTAAATCTTTTAATAATTCTAATGAACAATTGCTAATCGTACCATTATTTGTATTAACAACAAGACCTACACTTGTTAATTCTTCATTAATTTCAGCATTTGTTGCATACTTAAAGTTAATATCATATAAATTACCTTGAAGTGTTGGGATAAATAATGCTGCAGATGTTTCACTTATATTAAAGTTTCCAGAAAGTACTATTGAATAACCATTACCATAAAGTGTTCCTGAGTATGTAGTTGTAGTTAAACTTGTTGCATCAAATCCATAGATATTATTTGTTAAATATCCATCATTTCCACCATTTATTAATGCGACTAATTCTTCTGCTGTAGATACAGCTGTTCCAGTTGTTGTATAAGTTCCCGTATATTGACCATCGCTTAGTTCGCTTGATGAGATAGCAATATTTGATCCACTTGTCTTCTTTTCATTATTATACATTGCAAAGCTGTATCTATCTGTAAGAGATGTAGTATCTAATTCACTAAGACCTGTAAATATAAACTCTAATGTGTCTGAATAGATATTTATGCTAGATATATTAGAAGTCTCAAAGTTAGTCCATGCAGCATTATTACATCTTATAGCAAAGGCGGCAATTAATGCTGATTTTAATTCAGTCTTGTATGTTGTGCTATTTAAGTTACTTGCAATATCTGAAACAATAGTATCGCTAAGTATTGCAGCATCCTGAGCGTCTTTATATTCTTTTAAGAAATCAAAACCTTCTAAGTTTGTTATTGCAACAGCTACATTAAATGAATCAGTGCCATATTGTCTTTCAGCAATAATTGTTGCTGGTTTTATAGTTAAATCAATAACACCAACGTTTATTGTATAGTTTGCAGGAATAGAATTATCTTTATTATTTTCACTTGCACTTGAATCAACATTTACTGCAATAGCTTCAGTTGGAGTTACTTGAGAATATGTGCCAGGAAGAGTTCCAATTCCACTATATGAAATTTCTACAATTTCACTATTTATACCATTTAATGTAATTCCAGTGCTTGTTCCATTAAATTCTTTTTCGTACGCACCAGTTAAAGTTAACTCATAAGGTGTAATCTTATATTTAACAGATGTTGTTATAGAACCACTAAATGTATAGTTAGTACTTGTAAAGTTAGAAAGTGTTACAACAGCTGTTGCATCATAACTTTGAATCTCACCATTCTTATCTGCTTTAACATTTATCATGTCAGTAGCAGTTAGAGAAGAAACAGTTGGAGTGCCACTTAATGTTACATTTTCTGTTGAACTTACGCCTTGAGCTACTGCTTTAATAGATGGAGTTCCTACCTCAATATTATCTGTTGAGTCAGTACCATCATAAACCTTAGTAATTGCACCAAGTGTAACTGTTATTTCTGATTGACTTAATGCACGCTTATTAATTGTAAGTCTTATTGTGTAATCATTAAATGCAAAGTTAGAACTTGTTGTTACTAAGGATAATGTAAATGTATAACTTCTTGCATTTGTTACATTTGCATCTGAACCATTATATTTTAACTTAAATGTTAATGTACTACCATCTACTGTTAATTTACCATTACTTAATTTTGGACTTGAACCGCTCCAGTTAAATGTAGCTGTTAAGTTATCAATACTATAATATTGACCAAATAGATAAGTAGCTGATGCACTTCCACTTTGTATATTAACCTTTCCTGAAGTATTTACTTTTGAGTTTACTGTAAATGAAAGCGAACTTAATGTTCCAGTACCTGATGGTGCTACATTAATTGTTCTTTGTAATACATCACCAATTCCTGCAATTGTTGTACTTGTTACATAATAGTTATTATTTGTATTATACATATAATGAAGCCAAATATAATCTACACCATTAAATGTAAATGTTGCTACGCAAGGAGTTGTAGCTGAAGAACCATTTAAGTTAACTTGATATAAGTTCTTACCATTTGTTGCATTTTTACCATCAGATGAAGATGTACCCATTGTTCCAACTAGGTGATAATTAACAGAGGCACCACTTTCATCAACAATTTCCCATTTCTCACCTTTATCTGCATAAAAATTAACTGTATCAAATGTGTTTTTACCATCATATAATTTTGTTACATTCTTTATAGTAACAAGTTTAGGAATAATTACGCCTATTCCTTCAACTACATATGTTGAACCAGATAATGTTGCATCAAGCGTATAGTTAGTTGCACTACCTGAACTTTGAACTCTATAAACAGTATTTGATGCTGTAGTGCCATTAGATACATACATATAAGTATATGCAACAGCGCTTACATTAATATCATTATACTTGTTATTTTCATATTTAACATTTGCATCAGAGAATGAACCATCAACTTTAGTAAATTCGTTGTTATTATTAGATAGCATATAATTTGCATCATCATCAGGGAATGCAGTTGTTCCATCATATGTCTTATAAATATAACTTATAGTCATATTAACTGGAATTATATAAGCCTTACCTGTTGCTGTATATGAAGTAGATGTTGCATCTTCTATGCAATAATTACTATCTTCTAGTCTATATAATGCAACTGAAGCTCCCTTTTCATTTACATATGTAAATGTATTTAAAGATACTTGTAAATTACAATTACCTACATTGCTATTTGAATAAGTTGCAGTAGGCTGAATGTTAACAACTGTAACACCAAGGATAGATGAAGATGTTGTCTTAATTAATATCGATGTCTTGTTTATATCCCCAGAGCCAGTATAAGTTACTGTATTTGTTTTATCATAATCCTTATTTGCAAGAACAATCTCTGCACTTGTTGGATAAATTACACCAATTCCGTTTATTGTATCATTTTCAAGATAATAATTATCTCCAACGATCTTATATTGTGTTCCATTTATAGTTGTTTGTGATGTTGTTATTTTAACATTTAAACTAGAAGCTACATCACTTGATGCATAAGTGCCTGCAAAGGTTATCTTATCTTGCTCATAAAGACCAGACGTCTTACCATCTGCCTTATAAGCAAATGAAGCTACTGATACATCATTTTTACCATCATATTCCTTTACTGCTTTTGTTATTGTAAGTAGTGCTGGAGTAACAAAAATAGTTACCTCTGATTCTGTTGTTGTATTTCCATACTTCGTGCCCGTGTATGCTATAGTAAACTTAATTGTATAACCAGAGGCTTTTACATCTTTAACAGCTGTTCCATCTCCAGTTATTGTTAATTCTTTATTATTTATCATACTTTCTGGGTCAAGTACTGATCCAAATTGGTCAGTAATTGTAATATGACTAGCCCACTCAACGCCATACTCTATACTCTTTCCTGTATATACATAACTTAAAGTAGGATCAGTAACCGTAATTGTTGGAGCGTTAGCTTTAACTATATGTACTTTACAAGTAAGTGATGTATCAAAACTTGTAACAGTTGAGCCGTTTGTTATTGTATAACCACTAGCTAGGCTATCTTTATATCCATAAGTTTTTGCACCATCAGTTGAAGACAATTCGCTATTTAATATAGTTAGAGAGAAGTATGCTTTTCTTTCACTTGAATTACTTGACTTTAGAAGTGGCGATTCAACGCTACATTCAATCCATTTACCTTCGCTATTTTTTTGCCAATAAACATAAGATACAGTACCTTCTGTCTTTAATGTTATAGACCTATCACCAATATCTGCATTATCATATGTTGCATCTAATGTAATTTGAACATTTGTTCCAACGCTAGATTTAATAACACCATTACTGCATGAAACTGATGGAATTGTACCATCTTTTGCATAAGCAAAATTTTGATCAACTTGAGCTGTTACTGAAGAATAGTTAGTGTCATCGCTTCCCTTATAGATAAAATCTGTTGAACCATCATAAACTTTCTTTATTTCTGTAATATTTAAATATACTGGAGCTATTGCAACATATAAGGTATATGTTTCAACTAGATAATTTCCAGTGTCTTTAAAATATGTTGAAGTTGAACCATCTGATGAGAAGAATTGTGTTCTATAATCTCTATTTACATAAGCATTAGGGTTTATAACACCATACGAGTCTTCATTTGCTAGAACCTCATAAATAACTTTGTAATAACCGACTGCGGTTAGATCTGCCTCTGAATCTACCTCATTCCAGGCATTTCCAGATTGTTTATATACCGTTCTTAGGATATCTCCATCGTTTTTAGCGGTTGTTACAATGCTATCCTTTATATTATCTTCTAACCTTTCTATGTTATTTCCATTACTATCATAAATTGTTAATGCTTCATTTGCTGCATCAGTTGAACCATCATACATAATTGCAGCTGTAGCATAATATGCTGCCTTATCTACAGAGACTTCGTTTGTATAATAAGTTTTATTAGGGCTAAGAGATGCGGCACTTCCTGTACAATACATAATTTTCATGCCATCGCCTTGTCCTCTTATAATTGTATATTCTTGTTTCTTATAGGTTAAAGAATCTTGTAAACTTGTTGCAAACGCATATACTGGAATTTCAGATATTGTATTTTCAGCACTACGCAATGAGTTTCCATCAATTACTCCTTTATAGATATCTATAGCCCACATTACGCTACTTGTATCTTCATCATCTACTTCAAATGAGAACTTAACATTTGAGTTTCTTGAAGTATCTGCCCAAGACATAATATTTGAAAGTCCTGTTGTTATTTGCTTATATCCAATACTTGATGGCTTAAAGCTAGTATCATTATATGAGGTAGATTCATAAATATAATTATTTCCGCTCTTTGTTGATGTTGCACCAGTATAACTTATACCAGTACCTATAACTGATTCAGTCTCTAATTCCCAAAGTGTTAGAGTTCTTGCAGTTATAATAGTACTTCCACTCATAGCTTCAGATACACAAACAAGGTTTCCATCAACTATTGTTCCTGGATGATCACTATCTCCAGAGAATATTACAGAGCCGTCTCCGCTACCTAAACTATATGATCCATCGCTATTTCTTATATATGAAGATTTATAGTTATTTAATGTACAGAAGTTTAATCCAGCACTTCCCGCACTAGGTCCATAAATGTAAATGTTTCCTTTTGCTATATAACTTTGAGAACTATTATGAGAATAACTATATATATCTCCATGCTCTTGATACAATGTTTTATATGAAGATAATTCATAAACATAATATAGATTTCTTACATATTCATTTGTTTCTGCATTACCTGAAATTGAGAAATTTAAATTATCTCCATTGCCAACAACACCCGCAATATTACCACCTATGTAGTAAATACTCATATCTTGTTTTGCAGCATAACTTGTTGATGTACTACTATTAAACATTGAAATTGATGCACCTGCCCAGTTAAATATAACACCATCAACTAAACCATGACCTAAACCAGATTTATTCCAATATGAGTTATTTGTATTACAACCAACTATGCCACCTGCAGTAGATGCAAATGTGTCAAAGGATGCGTAATAGTTCCAATTAAGTCCCCATGTTCGGCCATCTGTAAATGCAAATATCTTAGATGTTGAAACACCTTCTAACACAAGGTTATACATTAAGCTTCCTGATACCATCATTCCCGCAAAGCCACCTGCATAAGCTCTAACTGTTCCTTTTCTATAAGCTATTAAACCAGAAGCCATTCTTATACCGGTATTTTTAACACCTATATTTACACCTTCTCCCATAGTTAAAGTTGAGTTAGAAATTTGTGCGTCATTACCTAAAAGACCACAATAACCACCAACTAATGCTGCGTGGTAAATTGAATTATCATCATCAATTGCACCAAACTTATTAACATAAATTTGAGAATATTGTCCCATAGTTAAAGAGCAACTATCCATCTTGCCAGTTATATAACCTGCAACAACTCCAGCAAACACTGATCTTGGTAAAGCTATTGAGTCTAAAGAACTATCCGAATAACTGGCTTCATAAGTATTAAACTCGCTATTTCCTTTATTATCGCCATCTTCATAAGAAACGGTATTAACTGTATCTTTTACAATGTTAATTAATGAATATTCTTGTAAAATAAAATTAACATTTGAAATTTCGCCTCTTATAATACCTAAGAAACCACCATAGATATATACGCCTGATGATCCTTTACCTGGAGTATTTGCTATATCTTGTAAAGGCACATAGTTAACACTATAATTATTAGCATAATTTGTAGCTGATGTCATTGAGTACATACTTCCAGAATGTTCAGCTCTAGTTTTAACATATGCCCACTTAGAATATGAACCAAGAGAACTTCCACTATTATGGTTATAATCACTTGCAACAATTGTAATTGAATATTTTTGTCCATCTAATTTCTTTGATGATGCGTACTCCTTCCAAGAAGTACAATTAAATCCAAAATCAACGCTCATTGTAGTAGCGCCATCAGCGTATGTATATTTATCTAATACAATATCACTTGTTAATCTTGCATTATTTGAAGAATATATTGGAAGAATATCTCCATTAGAGCAATATTTTTCAAGTAATATATAGTAATTTGCACCATTATAAGTAATCCAACGTGCATCAAAATCGGCTGTATCGGCTGTATCGGATGTATCGGCTGTATAGCCCCAGTTACGCGAAACACTGCCCCAATCCGCCTCTGTACACCAAGCACCAGAATAATCTCCATCAACAGGAGTTGCTGTTGATGCTTGCTTTTCTCCTGCATCTATTAATTGTTTTATTTGAGTTTCATAAGTTCTTAAATAATAATTAAATATCTTATCTGAACCCGTATCATCACTTGTAAACCAAATATATTGAACTAGTTGATAAATATCATTTATCTCTACATATGGGAAGAAGAACTCTATATTAACTCTAAGCGCTCCGCCGCTATAGTTAGAAGTAGCATCTACAACAAGCATATCCATCATTTTTTCTGTTATAGATATTGTTGTGTTTGAAGAAGAACTTCCCTTTGTAAATGTATAGTAGTCGCTTGTATTATTTGAACCAACAAAATCATATTGTCTATCAAGCGATGGCATATATAAAGATTCAAAACTTTCAAATGTCTTTGAATTAGACATTGCATAATTTGTTGAAGAGAATATTAAATTACCAGTATTTAGATCCCAACTTAAGTTTTCTTCAACATTAGAATAAATTTGAGCACCCTTAACAAAAGAGAAATCTCCTTTATTTGTATTTCCAGTGTAGCCCATTAATGGGAAACCAGCGGATGCAATAGTTCCTTCTTGGAACAAGTTTGTACCACCCGTTGATTCAACCGCAAGAGCTATATTTGTATTATAATCGCTATTCCAGAAAATATTGCCATATCTTAAATCACCTTCTGCTGTTGTTGAAGAACCAGCATGAGCAAAGGCTATTCCTGTCATATAGTTTTGAGCATAAGCATATATATCGCCACCATAGTCTATAATTATATGGTCAACCGGGTTATCGTTATTCTTTATACAACTTGCAACTGAAGCTACAAGTCCTGGAAGAGTTTCTTCTTCACTTCCATTATTAGATATAGCAATACCTACTGCAAAGTATAGGTACTTTGTACTATATGTATAACTTGTTGTAGTTACTGTTGTAGTTACTGTTGTCTTATTACCATTTTCATCAGTAACTTCAACCTCTGTTGGAGTTTCTGTTGTATTTTTTGTATATGTTCCAATCTTAAATTGGCCTTCTCCTGAAATTCTTGCATACTTTATAGAACCGCCATTATTAATTGCAACAATACCCCCAGCAACTGTACTTGAATTACCATCAGAGGTGGCCGTTAAGTAAACACCTGCTGTATTTACTATATCAATGTTATATATATCTCCATAGTTTATACCAACACCACTTGAGAATAAGTTATTACCAATAGAGCCAGATAAAGTAAATGAAGAAGCCATATTCACAGTAAGGCCATTTATTGTACCTTTATTTATACCAACAGCGGCTCCCATAACTAGCGTATAATCTGCACCACCACCAATGTAAACAGATGTACAATTATATGTTATTGTACAATTTTCTATTGTACCTAAGTTAATTCCAGCAATAGCACCATAAGCGGTGTCGGCATTCATGCCGGCATAATCATGAGTTTTACCTTCTTCTTGTCTATAGCTTACATTTAAATTTTTAATTGTTCCTCTATTTATAGAAATTAAATCTGAAACACCATAAAAATCTTTACCATTTAGTTCATACCAATAAGGATAGTCTTTAGACTCTCTTCTATTGCCACCGACAGTATCATAGCCATTATCAGCCCAAGTTCCACTTGGAAGACCATCTGTTAAACCGGCAACATAGTTACCACCTTCGCTTTCATTTCTTCCTGACCAATATGAATAGAATGTATTACCATTTCCATTTAAAACTTTACCTTCTGCAAACTCAATAGCTGCAGAAACTTTCTTATCATAAGTTATATTGTCAGTAAGTGTTGCCTCCTTGGCACCTGCGTATACGATTCTATTTCCTCTTCCTGAAATAAAGCAATAGAATGGACTTTGAACTAGCGATGTTGCACTATCATATTTAATATTTTCTCCCGCAATAGATACAGAATAACTAACTTTAAGTTTAAGCATTACGGATGTGCCTTCAACTGCTGTATAGCCACCAAGCGATGTAGAGGTACTTGTTCCTTGATCTGATGAAGTTGGAGTTCCTTCTCCATCTTTAGATATATTTGTAATAACTGTATTAATATATGTTGCATTTGAGTTTACTGTTAAAGAAAGTGAAGTTAAACTCAATTTAACTTTACCATTACTTTGGTTATAGAAATATATAGTTATTCCACCTGCACTTATATTTGATTCAAAGAAGGTTGTTGGGAATGTTACATAAATTGAAGCTGAGCTAACCATTTCAGCAACACCCTTTCCACGAATTGAATAATCGTTTAAAGATAAGAATGCTATGCCTGGAATATCATACCAATACATTTCAACATAAGCTTCTTTGTTTGCTGCTTTTTTATCTGTTGCATGTTCGTTATATACTACACCACCAAATATTGTATTTTGAACAGCAGCTGCTTTCCAATCAACAGCTGTTGGCTCTCCGGTACCTATAATAAAGCATGCACCTAAATTAAGCGTCTTTAAAGTATCGTATGATGATGAATTTTCAAATGCAGTGCCTTTACCTGAAATATAACCAGTTCCACCAACACCTGCAGCCGTACTACCATCTACGTATGAGGTGCTAGCACTTTCAATACCTCCAAACAAAGCAACTACAACATTATATACTTTACATACTCCAACGTTTAGTCCCATATAGGTTAAATCTCTACCATCTTTAGCTACAAGAAGATATCCACCTATACCACCAACATAACCGTTTGGATTTGATACAATATCTGAGCTTGTTGAATTTTCTGTTAATATATAACCTTTACCAACAACTGCACAATTAGATACTTCACTTCCAAACTGAGCTCCTACAATTCCACCGACTGCTGCATAAGAGCCATTTGTATAAGTGCCTGACATTAATCCAAGTCTTGTATTGTTTTCAAACTTAACATTACAATGAGTAATTGAACTACTACTAACGCCTGCAATTCCACCTATAGAGTATCTATTTCCACTTGTAGATGAAGAGGCTGTTAATCCTACTTTTCCGCCACCTTTTAGCGTTACAGAACACCAGTCAATAGTTCCTGAGTTTGCTCCTGCTACAACACCATATACCATGTTTGCTCCAGATACTGTATCAAATATAAAGTAAGAAGTATCGGCTGAAGTTGTTACAACAATATTAACGCTCTTAACATAACCATTATTAGCACCAAGAAGCGTTCCTAATACATAAATATTTTTACCATTCCAGTTTCCACTTACAGCCGAAACAGATACGGCTGCATTTGTTGTATATGTAATAGTTTTATTAGCACCATCAAAAGTTTTATACTCATTTAAAACTCCTGACCAAACTATGCTACCTGTTTCCATACTTGTTGAAAGTGTACCATAACCTGCACAATATCTATATACAGAATAATTTGATGAACCAGTATTTTGAACGAAATCTTTATATTCTTCATAAGAACCTATATATAAATAAGTTCTTACTCTTACAGTAGAAATGGTAGCTTCAACTGTTGTATCAGTAATAATTGCATTTGCATCGGCAGTAGACATTGTAAATACGCCAGCACCAAGGTCATCTGTATATGCTACTTTACTACCACCATTTGGTGTTATATAAACAGTATTTCCATTAACAGACGCATCCATACCATAATAGAAAGATGCTGAACCTGCATTTGTTTGAGTTATATTACTTATTGAATTATATGATATATTTATTTCACCAGTTTCTGTATTTAGTGATACATCATCTAAAAGTTGATTTCCTAACGTTCCATCGCCACAATCTCCAATATTTATACCAGCGATACCTGTTATATATACATTTGTAGAAGTAAGCGTTCTTCTTCCAGTTGAAGAGCTGCTATCTGTAACACTATTATCTCCAAGAATTGAAGCAACTGATCCAAACAAACACTTTGTATGATTTGTTGGCGTATTATTTGTATACCAAATTAAACCACCATAAGTGTGAGCATAATCATAACCATCAGATATTGAGTCAGATAGTATTGTGTTATATTTTCCTGTTATATAACCCCAAGAACCATAATTTGCACCAATTGTTCCATAGTTAAACGAAGTTGATGCAGTAAATACACCAGGCTCAACATTTGTTGTGCCAAATTTAACTCTATTACTTGACGTATAAGTAGCTGCAGAGGTTGTTCCATTACCATCTTCACATCCTATGCCTAAGAAACATCCAGCATAGTTATTGCCAGCCCCACTTGCTCTACCAAAAATTGTTCCATAATTTGAAATAGAAGAGCCATCTATCTCTCCACCTGAAGATACACCAACAACTCCACCAAGAGCGTAAGCATTAACTATAACTGAATCACTGCCTGCATATATGCAGCCATAGTTTTTAACAGAACATGCGATAATTTTGCCGCCGCCCCCGATATATCCAGCAATACCGCCAAGAGCTATAGTATTACCAGAGCCTGCTGTAGCAAGTAAGTTTCCACCATCTGATGTACTTGTTCCTGAGTTATATTGACAATTATTAATCTCTCCTGTTGAATATCCTACAATACCTCCAGCGTAAACATTAGCTGAGGCATAGAATCTTAACTCATAATTTTTATAATAATAGGTTTTTCCTCCATCTCCATTATAATTACCATTATACCAACGAGAATCATTTGTAGATGTTATAGTAGACATTGTGTTGTTGTATATTAAGTTATTTAAATTTCCTGTATTTTTTCCAACAAAACCACCACCATAAACATCAACACTACCGGTTAAACTTTCAACACTAAATGGGACTTGCCCTGAACGAGATATACTTTCTATAGTTCCATCTGCAGCATTTGTTCCACAAATTAAACCTGCATATATGCTTTTTGCGGTACCTGACACATTTATAAAACTTCTATAAATATGGCTTGCGTATACAGTACTCGATCTATAATTTTCCATGTCTTTTACTAACTCAAATGTTTCGTTAGCCATATAACCATTATTTATACCAACAACTAAGCCTGCAGCAAAGTTATAACTTGATGATGTTCCTTCAAATGTTAATAGTCTTTGATAGTAAATCTTACATCCAGTTATATATCCGCAGTTTATTCCAGAAATTGTGCCAACTGCAGAGTTTCTATTATGATGTCCTTGTATTGTTATTCTAGGAGATCTATAACTACCACAACTTTGTATATTTTCAACATACCACTTAAAATTAAAACCTTTTATTACACCATAATTTAATGCAACTAAAGAGGCTCCTGCATAATATTTTTCTCCATCTATTGTTGTATATGCTGGGTATCCTTGATCATAAGTTCCTGTATAACCAGTTTCACTTGTTGAAGCATCTGAGGCATGTGTATATACGCCTTTACTTGTAATTTGTGCTGTAACACCGGTACCATTATTAAAATCATCAGTATTATTTTCTACATCATGCCACATCTTTATTTCGCAAGTTTGACTATTCCCATTTAATGTCTTATATGAAGCCATTATTCTAGAACCATCAAAAGCTCTATTAATCCAAACTTGAGAAGTTATTGTAGCAGATGTAGCGGATGCGTATTCATCTGAGTCATAATAGTGACCATTTATGAATGTTATAACATCTGAAGCAGAACCGGTATCTAAAATTGACCAATTATCTTGGCTGTCTGTATATGATAAAGTTTTGTCAACATTACTTACGATTCTAATTCTTATTTCATAGCTAGAATCTGCAGCTGCTGCATTAAATCCATTTGTATTTTTAGCTGATTCGCAGTAACTTGTATAACCAGCAGAGTATCCACTTCCTGTTGTTCCTATAACAACATTACTTGAATCTAAAACGCCTGCTTTATAGTTATTTCTTAATCTATTTAAAATTGTCTTATTTGTAGCACTTTCATTCCATTCAACACTAAAGTAATAATTACCAACAGGTGTTTTGTCTGTTACCCCTGCGGTTAGTGTTAAATAATCTTTAAAGTTATGACCACTTCCTACTCCGCTTCCCCATTCAACGATTTTTGTAAAATAGCTTGAATAATCTTGAGCAACAGAGTTTATCTTAGAAATGTTATCGGCGCCACTTACGAATATGAAATCATAATAGTTGCCAGTTGTATCTATAATTGAATCATATAGATCTTTTGTATCATCAAATAAAAGATACATTCTTCTTTGAGATATAGTAAATGTATATGTTGCAGGATTTGTTGTAACAGTATAGTTTGTGTCACTTGTTGTCATTGAATAAATCAATTTATAAGTTCCACAATCTTGAACTTCAGTTCCTGTAAATGACGTTTCTTCTCCTGGATATAGTGATGTATATGTACTACTTGATGTTAAAGATACTTTAGATTTTTGTGAAACACCCGCAGTTATAACTTGAATAGTTTGTCCTTTTGAATTTTTAAGTGTTGCATTTAAGTTACCATAACTTGAACCTAAAAGAGTAGAAACAGATAACGCACAACTTTGTAATTGTTGAGAACCTGTAGAGTTTGCAAAACCAAAAGTAATTGTATTCTTTTCAATTGTATAAGTATAAATACAAGAACATGCGGTTAAATTATCTCCGCCGCTATACGACCAGGTTATATCATAAACACCAGCATCAGATACATTAGAGCCTGGTTGTATTGAAGCAGTTGATGTATATGATATAGTTTCTTCTCTAACACCTGTTGAGCCATCATTTCCTGTATACCATCTAACATAAGCTGTAGGAATTGTAACAGCATCAAAGTCAAACATTTTACTCTCACTAAAACTACCTGAAGTTACTTGCTTAGAAACACCTGCTCCTAGTTTATCTCCAATTGTTGTAAATTCTATATATGTTGTAGCCTTATCTATTGTGTATGTGTACACAAGTTTAACGGCTTCATAATTATTTGTACCTGAGAAATTATAAGTAACTTTATATACGCCAGCTTTCTTTGCATTCTCAAGATAATAAGTTGAATTATCTTTTAAAATGGTTTTTGTTGCTTCTCCTAATGACTTACCACCATTATTTAGTGTAATATTTGCTGTAGGAATTGGTTCATTTTGATCGTTATAAACTTTACTACCTGAGGCTGTATTACTTGTACCAGTGTATGTTGATACATCACTATTTCCAATTAAGGTTATACTTAAAATTGTTGTTCCTTTTGTAATGTTATAACTAAATGTATGCTCACCTTGAAGCGTAAAGTCAGCCTCAGCTGAGCCTGTAGATGAAGAAGATGCTTGAACAGTGAATGTATAAGAATTAACGTCTAAAACAGTTGTAGCACTTGATGTAAATGTTAATTCTCTATTTTGAATCATTTGGTCATAATTTAAAAGAGATAGGCCTGGAGATCCACTTGTTTGTGCTGCTTGCAAAACACTATTATAAAACTCATAACCCCTATCAGTTATTGCCGAATTTTCATATAAAGAATATCCAGAATACTCATAATCTTTAACTATAGTTTCATCAAGAGTTAATGATGCTGGAGTAATTGTTATAGTATTTGTTGATGTAAAATCATGAGATGTTGAATTAATTATATAGTCAACTAAACTTAAGTTTATTTGTATAGTTCTTACACTATCTTTTACATGAGATATTGCAAGAGATGAATACCCATTTACTGCATCAACACCCGATATTGTTGTATTAGGTGTTGTGTCAGCAACGGAGTTGTATAAAACAGAAAAACTTCCTTTTCCGTTTTGTATAATTGATGCTAGCGTTTCACCATTTACATAACCTGATGATTGAATCTCATTATTTAAAATTATATTTCCTGTTGTTTGAATGCCATGAATAGCTCCATCATAAGAATTGCTATAATCACTTGTAGTTATAGTTAAATTAACAGGATTTATTGTTATAGTTTCAGTTTTGCTATAACTATTAGCGTTATTTATAGAATAGTTTGTAAATGAAATGGAAATTGGAATACTCTTTACACTATCTGAAACTGATGTAATTGCTAAATTATTAAAATTACTTTCAGTTACACTTGTCCCACTTAAAGAACCAACAGAAACCGTTGCGTATCCCGAAGATAATAAACTACTTAATGTTTCACCATTTACATAACCACTATTACTAAATAAGCCATTTATTGTTATATTATGTGAATTTCCATCATATGTACCCGTGTAGCTACTTGATGATATAGTAAGTGGCGCACGAGTTATATTTAATTGAACGCTAAATGCGCTTCCTGATGGTAAAAGAACATAATAGTCTGAAACTTCCTTATTTGCTTCTAGATAGAAACCTTGAGCCTCAGAACTATTATATTTACTTATACTTGAATAATTATATAAATAAGTATAAGTTCCTACATCTTTTTTGTTGCCACTAGGTGTTGAATTCCAAGAAGGAATAGAATATTCTTTTACTTTATTGCCTGCTCTATAAATATTTACAACAGAGCTTACTGATGATACTGCAGTTCCATTATATGTTCCTGAATAAACATTTGTAGAATTATTTGATGAAGTCTTTGTAAATGTAGGACCACCAGAGATTGTATTTACCATATCAGGATTAGCATAAGCATAACTACCTTTTGTATATGCGGAAATTACACTTGTTATAGAAGATACTGCAATTATAGGTACCGCTCTATTACTAATTCCTCTATATGCAATAAATGAACCTGTTTCATATATAGTACTATTCATTGTTATACTATTTACAAATGAACCTGTTGTCGAATTTCCACTTCCAGAGTATGAAGTCAACTCACCAACCCACATATTGCTTGTATTTGAATGGCAAAATCCTATATTTGAGTAAGATATCGTGTATTGTTGAAAATTTGCTGTCGCATATTTATTTTGTTGGGAACCACTACGCCATGCTGATTGAGAATTATCCAATTTTTTTATACCACTGTCGGTTGCTGAATAAAAAATATTAGTTATATCTCCACCAGTACTTGAAGATGTTTCACCAACAAAAGTGCCGGCATGGTAATCTCCACTTTGAAAAGCAGCGTCAGTCCAACTAAAGCCTCCTGTCCAGCCACCGCAGTCTAGTCCATTAACATTAAAAGTTCCGTTAGTTATAATACCACCAAGAAGCCCAAATCTAGCACGAACACCTGAGCCACCCCATTTAGAATTAGATAATGAACCACTACCTTCTATAGAACAGCCATTTATATTGGTAGTTGTACCGCTATTTGTATAACCTACAAATAGTGCATGACCAAAATAATCTGTGCCATATTGAACCCATGTATGCAAATCCACATTAGACTCTAGTCTTAGTGTTGTATTAGATATTGTACCACCATTAGATAGGCCAAACATAAGAGCATCACAAAACGTATTTGTACCATATCCTACATTTAATTTTATCAGTTTATCACTTGACTTATAAACTATCTTAACATTATTTACAGTTCCGCCACTTATTGTATGACCAATATAACCAAAATAAAGTTTTGCTGCACCTTTAGATTGATTCCCCCAATGTCCACTGCCAGATTGTATCCACTTACTAACTATATGAAGTCCATAAGAATTAGAAGGTATAACAATTGTTACATTCTTTATAGTTCCAGACAAAACGCCACATAAAATTCCTCTATAATAGCTCGTATCACCTTTAATATCAGAGGAAACATCTCTATCACTATTAATTATTGTCAAAGTATGACCACAACCATCAAAAATTCCACTATATGCGGTTTGATCCTCAATATAGGAAGAAACATTTAATGTTACATCAGAAGACATATAATAATTTGTTGAACCTTTAAGTTGCCCAGTGCTTGATGTATAGTTAGAACTACCAGATGTATTACTATAACCACTTGGTACTTGACCATCCTCTAGCCCATCACCATTTGAAGCAAGTCCATAACCATTTGACCAAGTAGAAGTGTTTGCAGAAGAAATTTCATTTGTAGATAAAATTTTTACTTCTTCATGGCCTTGATTAAACATAAAAGAAACGACAAGCATAGCTATGACTATACATATAATGCCTATAACTAATATGCTGGATTTTTTCTCTTTAAGCATTTGTCGCTCCTTTATTTATTATATATTTATATATAATATATATAGGCGCAATTAAAGATTCAATAAAACAAAACTTAAAATGGTAAAATTATTAAAAATTTAATTATTATTTTACATAAAACCTTAAACTTTTCTTAAAAAATTCTTAATGTAAAATTTTCTTTAAATATTAGCAGCCATCGAATGTTTGGCATATTTTGTCTATTTTTTGGCAAAGTATATTTTAAGGGCTTTTCTAACTTTGAGTATTCTCAATTTCAGTTGCTATTGTGAATGAGATTTTTACATCATCAAAAAACTCTGGAACAAGTTCTTGAGATACATCAAATTTAACATAAACAAGCATATACCCTTCACCTTGTGGAGTATCATTTATCGTATATGTTGTGCTTTTTGTAACCCACGATGTTGCCTCTGGTAAATTACTTGCATCATAAGAGTCTACCCTTATAAAGCTATAATTTAGATGTTTATCTAAGTATGTAGATTTGCCATCACTTAAACTGTTATTATCCCCATCTATATATGAAGCTTTAGTTACATACCACCCAACATTTACAGTAGATAAGCAGTTATATTTAATAGCATAAACTGCATATTTTTCATCATTAACTACACTAGATTTTGTATAATTTCCAACACCTGAATGCGTCGAATTTGGCGTAAGCGTAGTATTAGACATCTCTAGCGTTAAGGCAATCTCAGCGCTTGTTGCAGATGAAATTTCAAGAGAAAACTCAGAGTT
Organism: uncultured Christensenella sp.; assembly: GCA_964478025.1. GTDB lineage: Bacteria > Bacillota > Clostridia > Christensenellales > UBA3700 > UBA3700. The sequence continues at coordinate 28,707 of CAYZGK010000001.1, read as the reverse complement.
TCCAACTGAGAAAAAGGCGTAGCTTACAGATACTGCAATAATTGCAGTAACTATAATTAAAATTATAATACTAGCTATAAGTGCCTTATTCTTCAAGTTTTGTTATTCCTCCAAGTTCCGTGTATGTGTCTCCACTTTTTTGGTAATATTTAATATTGCCACTAACTCCAATAAAGCTCCATTTAGAAATAGAAGGAAGCGAAGTTTCATTTTCAAAATAAACTTCACTTAAGTTTCCACATCCTGAAAATGAGGCCCCTTCAATGCTTGTTACAGCACTTGGCACACTCACTTTCGTAATATTTTTTAAATCATCATAATCTGTCATGTAAAGATTTATTTTAGTTACGCTAAAGCTGCTATCTCCAACCGTTATACTTTCAGGAATAATCGCCTTTTCATACTCTCCTAACGAACCTATATACCCAATTAATGCTACATTTGTATAGGTTATAGTGTCACTACTTAAACTCTTTGACGATCCATCAGTGCTGATTTCGTATAATTTAAACTTTTGCGTATCTTCATCAAAAAACAATCTATAGTCTTTAGTATATGTTCCATTTGGTGCAAAGACCATATATTTATATGTAACATTTGTAGTGTTGTCTATATTAGCTGAATTTTCATCAGGAATAGTAAGCGATGGATTTCCGCCCCAAAAGGCATAGGCAGTAACTGACGCTACTACTAAAACAATTATAGCTATTGAACTTATTAAAATTGCTAATTTTGTTTTACCCATTTATTACCCCACTGAGAATATAAACTTAAATGACGAGTTTAAGAATGTTGTTTGATCTGAAAATCTAAACTCCTCGCTGTACGTACTTCTTTCTTGGTTATATCCATAAAAGCCTATATATAAACCTATATAGTTTGTTATACCAGAAGCCGATACATCTACGCCATATGTATAATTCATACCACTAGATAATGCCGATTCATACCGTGAATCTGTGTCTCCTCTCTCTATCATCTCTTCAGCACTTTTCCAATAATCAAAGCAAAAATATCTATCTACATAACCCCCAGTTATAACTATACTTGTAACCTTCTGTGTCTTTTCATTATATACGCAATAAAAAGGCGAAGCTCCCTCACCTGTTGGCAGTGAATCTACGGACGAGGAGTAATACTTAGTATAATCACTCTCTAAAATTCCACTTACGCCTAATACATTTTCAATTGTTTGAGCTAAAGTATATGGGTATTTATCTGTTAAATTAACAATAACTTTTGCTATTGAAATTTTCATTACGCAATCACTACTAGATTTCATAACGAAACTTAAATTATATTTCATTTCATAAGGCTTATCTGACGTGGTATAAATATTACCATTTGAGTCATATCCTTTTTGACCTTCATATGGAGTTGGATATTTTATACAATCTCCATCCATATATTCATTGCCTGCCGCAATTGAAAAGGACGTAACATCGCCAGATTTAATAACACCTTTAACCGTTTGCGTAGTTTTAGACGCAAACCATGCAAATGTGGCCATTAGAGCCACAAATGACACGACTATAAGAAGTATTGGTGTTATTATCTTTTCCGCCTTCATACATGTTCCTTACTCTTGTTTTTTATCCTCAAGCGCAGTGTCTTGTTTGTTTGTATCCTTTGCGCTATCCTCTATTTTTTCACTAGAAATAGTTGTATTATCCGCCCCCGATAGCGCCTTAGCCCTTTCCTTTTCTACAGCCTCTTGTGCTATTTTTGCTAAATACTCTTCAATGGCTTTTTTCTTTATTTCTTCCTCAAGAGAGTTTGCCTCAGTATTTACTGGATTTTGATTAGCCATAATAGAATTCTTTAAAGCTTCAATTTCTTCTTGTTTTTGTTGTTCAAGCTTTTTAAATCTTGCACTTATTATAAGTTTTACAAGTAAGTACAAATTATACGCAAGAAGGGCCGCAAGTGGTATTACAACAGACCATAAGAAATGCTTTGAATCTAAGAACCAATAAATTATACCGCCCACCTTTGGAATAACGGATAGAACTACACCTTGAACTTGAGATTCTTCATATAATATTCCTTGAGATGGCTCAAATGTTCCATCATCGTTTCTTTGTAAGTCTCCTAGTGTTAAATAGTTATAATAACCATCTGCATTTTGTAGCTCTTCATAGTTTTCATGTTTATGAATAACATTGTTCTCATCAGAATATGCAAGGGTATATAGATTTCCATCAACAACTTTATCTATTTGTATAATTCTGTGGGTAATTAAAGCTTGTTGACCATTAACATTTCCTATGTAGGTTATAACATCGCCAATTCGTAAAGATTTGTAGTCTTCCTCACTTGATACGGCCTTTACTATAAGTAAATCCTTTATATTAAATGAACCTATTGGATGTGTTGATTCGCTATAAATGGTCTTTATTTGATCTTTTGTCATGTTACCATTCATAGAGTCAGATAAAACTACCGTTAAGTTATATCCTTTACTTAAATCTTCTTCAGTCTTTTTAGAACCAAATATTACTGAAACGGCAAGAACAATTGCTAAAATTATGACAATTATTTCAACTACCATTACAACAATATTTACTATTCTTTTTACTTTAGACTCTTCCTTATTTTTACTCATTTAGTTCTACGCTCCATAGTATTCTGGCTCTTCATATTCTGTTACTGTAAATATTGTAGATATTGAACACTTTCCACCTACTATGTCATTTACGCATTGTAAATCAGTTCCTTCTAGCCAAACTACAATTGTATATTTTTTATAGGCGCTATAAGTTAAGCGCTTGTCCTTTTCAAACATTATATAATAACCAAGGTCCTCATTTGTATCATCATCGTAAAGCTCTCCATAAAATGGTGTTGCCATATTTGTATTTAAAAGCGCATATGAGGCGTTAAGTTCTTCAAGCGACACTCCAAGTTGATCTTTTTCACATTTATCATAAGATACATACTCGCTCGTTCCATCACTCTTTGCCTTACCATAAACTTGTGATGAGCTTACCTCATTTAAGTTATTTTCATCACTTTCAATTACTAGCACTCTTAGCGCTGATGAGATATTTTTTGTATCACGAATAATTCTTATACCCATATTGTACTTACATGTCGATGTTTTACTAATGTTTTTAACATAAAAACTATACGCTACATACGCCGCACCATGATGGGCACCATCTTGACCTAAGATATTACTTTGTATATTAAACCAAGGATATGTATATGCATCAATTGAACTTGGTGCATTCATATCTAGGTTATTTGTATATTCTAAAAAGTCTGAAGTTTCACAAAGTGCTAAACCATCCTTTGCGTCAGATATAGATATAAGCATAGTATTTGCATCAATATATGTCATAACACCATAGGCGCCTCCTGTTATTAAAAGAGCCGCAATAAGAACAATAACAATAATCTTTGTTGCGGTTCTTCTATTTGAAGCCGCTCTTATTGTTTTGTTTTTTATGATGTTTTCTTGTTCTTTACTACTTAGAGCCATCTATATCTCCATTTTTCTTTATATATTCTTCTATTGCTTTTTTCTTTATTTCTTCTTCGTTATCTAGCACGTTTTGTACTGCCTTTTCTTGAAGCTTTTTAATCTCTTCTTGTTTTTCTTCTTCAAGTTTTTGTGCCTTTTTATCTGTTCCAGCCTTTGCTAGTATTATAACTTGCCAAATAAGTATCGCAAGGAGTGGTATTACTATAATACAAGCAAATCCATACCATTTTTGCAAGATTTTAATAAGAAAGGCAATAACACTGCTCTTACCTACTATTATACCCTTTATGTTATCTAGTGGCACTGGCACGCTATCTAAGACTGCTATTTCATTATCTCCTTTTGTATGCACGTACCAAATACCATCCTCTTCATACGGTTCTCCATATATTCTATGTGTTACCGTTTGCCCTGTAAGCAGTCCTTTATAGTCAAAGCCCTCAGGAGCAATGAATGCAATTACTGGTTTTTCCTCACCATCTTCAACTATAAAATCCTCAGGCTTAGGATTTTTTATGTTCTTGCAAATTACTACGTCTCCAACTTTATATGTTGGATCCATAGAATCTGAAACCACGGTATATGTTGTATAGCCAAAAAGCGAAGGCGTATCACCTACTATTCTTTGGGCTATAAGCTTTAGCATACAACCAACTATTAAAAGTATTAAGGTCCATTCTATAATCTTAAGTGTTATAGAAAGCCACTTTGGGACTTTTGTTTTCTTAGCTTGCCCCATTATTTGTCTCACTTAAGCCAGCATAAACAATGCTTTCATCCATTGTTTCTCCAGCTTCATGTTTTGCTATTTGCTCATCAAGCTGAGCTAGTCTTTGCGTTTCTCTTTCTTCTATCTTTAAAAGTGCTGCTTGTTCACGCTTAAATGCTTCTTCTCTCTTTTTCTTTGCACGCATAATCATAGCCCTTTCCTTTTCTATTTGTGCAATTAATCTTTCAGCTAGCACTTCCTTATTATCTATCTTATCTAAAACCGCTGATGTTGAGGCGGCTGCATTTTCCATTTTAACCTTTTCAAGTACTCTATCTATGGCCTTATTTATTCTGGTCATTTCAGCTTTAGTTAAAGCAACCTCATCTGCAGTTCTTTGGAACATATCACGAGTCTCTTCAATAAGGCCTACATCTTGGATTTCGTCCTCTTCATCCTCATCATCATCCTCGTCTTCGTCTTCGTCCTCTTCATCCTCATCATCGTCTACTTCAGGCTCCTCAATTGGTGGAATTTCTTCCTCATCCTCTTTAGGCTCCTCATTCTTTTCTTCAACTTTATCTACATCATCAGGAACAACATCTTGGTCAATTGCCTCTTTTGGAGTTTCTTTTTTCTCTTCCTCATCCTCCTTAGGCTCTTCTTCACTTTCTGGCGTTTGTTCCGTTATTTCTTGTTTTTCTTTTTCCTTTTCTTTCTCTTCCTTATCCTTAGAGTCCATATTAGATTCATTAAAGAATGCACTATCTTCAGTCTTTCCTTCAATTAAACCTTGCATTAACATAGAACCTAAACAAATCATGTCTTGTATACCTGTATTTAGTTCAGGGTCTATATTTACTGGCTTTACATCATTTTCTACACTAAAGCCCATCTTTGTATATGACTCTACAAATTGCCACAATACTAGCGCCTTTTTAAAGTCTGGATTCTTTAAGATAACGTTTGTTCTAGTAATAGGAGGCCTAACGGGAGCTGATGATACCATTTGCTTGGCAAATGGAGATGATAAGAAATCTAGTACGATTCTTTGAACCTTTGCTATTCTTTCAACTACAGATAAATCATCATTCTCTAAATTTTTTACCTCATCAATTGGTAGTGCTCCAATTAAGTCAAGTTTATAGAACACTCTTGTTTTTCCAGTAAATATGGATGTATCTACATTAAGCTCCATTACGTTATCGTTAATGTAAGCTTGCTTAATTGCATCCATACGACGAGAAATAAAGTTATTAAGGTTCTTTAAAAGAGTGTATATAAATCTATTTTCATATACCTCAAAACTTTCTTCCTTTGTTACATTTAAGATTTTATTTGGAGTTACCATACCATCTTCATCTACACTTGATATGAAGTTCGTATGTTGTGCTAAGTGTTTTACTGATTCTGTTGAAATAGCTCGAGCTAGTGATATATCTACAATATCCTCTTCTTGAACAATAAACTTTCTTGGATTTCTAACAATGTTATCTAAAGATACAATTGAGTCTTCTATCATCTCAACCCACTCTAGATCAAATGACTTTGTACGCTGCTTTCTACTTAACTTTATAGTTGGACGAGCAACCTTTAATTTCTTTTGGAAATCTGTATAAAATGACTCTGATTGAAGCATTTTATTAATGTTTTCCACATATTGGTTATACTTTGCTCTGTCCTCATTCATCAATATAGCCTCAAATTAAAGATTAGAATAACTTCTTTAATCTCATTAAGTATTCCTTACACTCTGTCATGTTCTCTTCACCAAAGTTGTCACTTAAATATTGAATGTATGCATCAATTTCATCACGAATGAATCCTAAGTTCAATGACTCAAACTTACGTAAAATCTTATTACATAGTACATAATCTAGTCCATCAATCTCAGTTCCACCACAAGCAACATATACAGGAACGAATTCCCTTAATTGCTTAACAATACGGTTACCAAAGGCAAGTCTGAAGTGTGCTATAACGTAATCATCCATGTCTTCAAACTTCTTTAAGTTCTCATCAGATACCTTATGCTCCTCTTGAGCTTTAGCAAATAGGGCTTCAAGTGTATGGTAATTTACTGGGAAATTCTCAGTAAGTGGTGCATCAAAAGCTGCCGCTTTTGAGTTAATATTTATAGGCATACCTCTATCGTAAACCTTATCTGATATAGCAAATGTTGAGTCATCATTATTAGCTGTTCCTACATACCACATGTTCTCAGGTAATCTAAAACGTCCCTTTTCAATATGTATAGGATCTGATGGCCAGCCTGATGGAACAAGGTCAATTACCCATTGTGCACGCGATGGCATCTCAAGAATGGATAACATTTCAGCAAAGTAATATTCTACACGCGCGATATTCATTTCGTCTAGTACTGTAATGTATATATCGTTATTATATGTAGCTTCATACATTTTCTTTAAAACTTCAGTTTCATTGAAACGTTTTGTGAATTCGTTGAAGTATCCGAAAATTTCTGTTCTATCTCTCCATGATGGTTGAACTGATGCGATTGTCGTTTCATTTGCAAAGAAGTGTCCTAAACACTCTGGAAGTGACGTTTTACCAGTACCTGAAATACCTTGCAAAATAATTAAACGAGATGTTGCCATTGAAGCAATAAATAATCTTATAATCTTAATTTCATAATAAAGCTTACGCCAAGGACGCTCTGGATTATTCGCTGCATAATTTCTTATACGATCACAAAGTTGCTCTAGCGTAAAGTTATCGTCATATTCATGAACTACGGCTTGACCTGATGCATATAACTGGTCAACTTCAGTAAGTTTATAGAAACGACTCTCTTTTTGTTGTGGCTCCTCTTCTTTCTTTTCGCCACCTTCTTGAGCTTCATCCTCAAGTAGCCCTTCACTTCCATAACCTGTTACTTTCATGCCAAGTATTCTATCTTTTTCTTGATTTAACTTAATAATTTGTCTCTTTAAATTATGTATTTCATCAACTAAATCTTGATTTACAACTCTTGTTCTTAACTTTCCAGCTATTCTAACAATTCCCCAAACAACTAACCATATAATTCCAACTAAGATAACAACTACAACAAGTACAATAAGTATTGCTACTACCCAATTGCCTGCTGACCAATTCCCACTATACTTGCTAAATGTAGCATAATATTGTGGAAAATTAAACATATTATATATGCCTCTAAATATTCCTAAAAATATCTCAGATATTCCACCCCATAGAACGCCTAAGAAGTCAAAAATAAAGTCTTTCATTGTTATCTCACTTTTTTACTTGTTTTATATTATTGTTAAATTTTCGACTCATAACAAACCTCATGCGCTTTGTTATGAGATACAGGCTAGGCCCCACTTGGGGCTTAGCCATTTTAGACGGTTAAATTAATATACTAAGCTGCTGTTGGATCTGCTGTACCTTTAGAAGTAGCATCATTTACTGAAGCTCCAAAAATATAGTATGTAGAAACTGTTGCGGCTCCGGCTGCATCGTTGGCTACCCAACCATCCATCCATGTATAGTTAACAAAGTTTATACCATTTGCTATAGCAATCTCTTCTGTTTCAAATGTATATACTAGATATGCTTTATCTGCTCCAATTGTAACTGCACTGTTTACTTTAATATCAGCTCCAGTTTTGTTCTTTAAGAAACCTTGTCCTACTGCTGTTGCATTATCATATGTTGGTTGTGTACCAGTTACGTTTGCTAAAGCAACAGTTTTCTTGCCAGTTTGATTAACTTTTGCTGCTACAACGGCGGCATCGTTTAAATTAGATGCCATTGCTGTTACGTTTGTAGCAGTTGTAATAGATGTTGTATCACAATATGTGTAGCCAAGAGTATATGTTGTTGTTGCTGATGCGAAATAGAATGTCATTGCTGATGCTGCATATCTTGTATTTGAATTATCTTCATCTAATACTACAAGTACTGTTATTAAACATTTTTGTGCTGAATCATTGTTGTTAACAACTCTTATCGTTGTTGGTGTCTTTGCAGCATTTACTTTTGTTACATATGCATCAGTTCCTGATACGTTACATGCATAGAAATTATCTGATGCTGATGTTACTGATACTGATGTAGCTGCATTAGAAGAAGGTTTATTTGTAAGTGCTTCATTTGGTGAGTATAAGCCTTCAGTTAATCCTTGTGTCTTTAATTCAATAGTAGACGCAGATGATGACCATGTTACAACTTTACTATCTGAGATGGTTCCTTGAGATAATGACCATCCTTCTGTTGCTTCTGTTGTTATTGTTGTTACCGCTGTTGATGTCGTTGCTGATGAGAACCATGCATAGGTCGCTGTAGATAATGCTACAACTACTACGATTATCATAGCTATTGTTGTTATTAATGTGCTTTTTTTCATAATTTTTTGTCTCCTTTTAAATTTTGAAAATTAAAACTTTTAGTTTATTTTTTTGTTTTGAGATTTTAAGAATATAAATAGATGCCTTTAATTAAACAAATAACCGTCTTAAATTTGTCCTTTATGAACTTAAATCTCCAATTTGTCTTGTTTTTTTAATAAGTTTTACCTTATTTTTTCTTTTTCTTTGGTGGAGTAGAAACGTTTAGTTTTATTACATTTGCTCCACGCTTTGTTTCCTTTTTTGTTGTATCTTTAGATAAAGAAGCAAATTCTTCCATCGACGTTGTAAGTTGTCCAGCCCCTAACTTTTGAGCTAAACGCTTTGCCTCTTCATTTTTAAGCCTTTGTAATTCTCTTTCTTTTTCCTCTTGCTCTTTTCTTAATTTTTCTTCCTCTAAAGCTTTTTTCTTTGCTTCCTCTTCTTGAGCTTGCTTTTTAGCACGAGCAGAGGCAGCTAGCCTTAATTTTAATTCCTCAGCTTGAGAGGTTATATCTATAATGACTGTTTCTTCTTTCTTTTCTTTATCTTTAATTTGTGGTGCATCTTTAGCAGAAACAATAAAACTCTTTCTATCTTCTACCATATCCCCTGCATCTACATTTGAATCAGTTATAAGAGAATCTATCTTTCTCTTTGGTCTAACAAGCGCTGATCCTGCATAGATTTCAACACCATTATCCTTAAATATAGATAGGTTATCCCTGCTATTAACATTTCCTACAACTAATGTTATATTTCCTTGATCTGCAATGTTTTTAAGCATTGTTATAACACCTTTATTTTGGTTAGTGTAATATCTATAATCTAACAAAAAATAAGTTGTTGGATATTTAAGCAAGATATCCACAGGCGCTCTATCTACACCACTTATCATGATAGTAGCACCAATATTTGCCAAGAAATTTAATCCTGCTATTGCTGCTCTATCTCCAAACTTCTCTAGTTGATAAATATCAAAACAAAGAATTAAGTTTGGTTGTAATATTGATCCTAATCTATGTACATTGCCCTCTGACAAAAGTTTTGCTGATACCTTGTACATAAACATTTGGTCATAATATACCTTATAATCGTTTTCAAAGTTCTTTAATGCTAAGAAATTTAGTGTAACAATTCTATTTGATGTTTCAGCAGAGTTTACATACTGCCAAGGGTATAACGATCCTAACACATCATCTTCAAGTACTTGCCATACTTCTAAGAATTGTAATTCCTCATCATTTTTGTAAAAAGGATTGTAGTAATAGGTAACAGCTTTCTTTGGTCCACTTTTTTTAGAACTTTTTTTTGCCACTACTTTTCCCTCCTTTTTATGCTATTTTACATTTTAAGTTTATCTTTTTAAAAAAATTGTGTCAATAACCTTTTCAAATTCAAAGTGCCAATATATCTTATTTTCGTGCCATTTTTATAAAATTTTAAGTTATTTTTATGTTTTTAAAAAACAACTTTTTGCAAAAAACTCATTACATATATAAAAATATCGGGTTTTTAAAATTTGGTAAAATTTTCTAAAATTTAGTTTGTAAAATTTAGATTTATATACACATTTTCTTTGTATTAAGTCTTATACAAAACCTAAATTTTACCTATTTTACGGATTTTGTCCATATAATATCTTGCTTTAACTAGGGATATCTCTTATTTTTACTCATGTAAAAGTTTATTTAACCAAACAGCAAAATGCTCAACTATTACTTATCTATCATATCTTTAAGTTTAAACAAATTAACAAAGCGCTAATACAAAACTTTTCTTATAACCTTAGGTAATTACCTACACTATATTTCTAAGTAATAAACCTTCACTCTATGTTTTTCTCTTATCAATTCATTATGGCTGCCCTTATAACTATTCTAATAGCCAATATATTATTTTCTATAACCTATGCATGGTTTGCATCATCTACAGCGAGTACAGCTACCATGACAATTACATCAACAGCGACAAGTGGATGGGCCTTATCTAAAGGAACAGTAAATATAACTTCAGGTGCTGTAACATTTGCATCACAATCTACTCAAATAGATTTAGGAACAGGCCTTGCAGGTTTATACTCACCAAATGAAACACTTACAATTGCTCCATCAGCAAATACAGCTACATCAGTAACAGTTAACAAAGATTCAGAGAATTTCTATCAATGTAGTACATACAATGGAAATGCATATGTTACAAGAAGTTCTCAAGGTGAAGTTCCAACAGTTGTAAGAATAGTAAATGGTAATGAATCTGCATCTGCATGTACAGTAACAATACTTGTAGTATTAAGTGAAGATAATTCAAATAGCAGATATGCAGCAGCAGGATTAACATTCTACTTTGCAGATGGTGCAGGAAATATATATACACTTGGATACAATTATGAAGATGCAAGTGCATATTCAGTAAACAATGCAGCAGGTTCTAAGAAAGTTTATACAGATACAACTGCCTTAAAGGACGCAAAAGATGGCGATATATTAGCACATACATCAACAAACAAAGTAGAAAAATCTACTACTATAGGTGGAGATGTTCCAACATACGATAGTGCTACTGCAACAGGATCAGCAACAACATTTAGAAAAAATGGTGAAACAGCCGTTAAAGCCGCAGATAATACAGAAATATTACCCGCAAATGCAACATTCTTAGCATACACATTTACAACAGATAGTATTGCAAAAGGTTTAGGAATAAATTTTGCTACATATGCATGGATAGATGGATGGAAAGCAGATGATGCAGCAAGAGGATCAACAATTAATATTTATTATTCTTTTGGTGGAGAGTTAACTTTACCTACAACACCTGCAGATAAAGTATAACCGGATTTAATTTAACCGTCTTTGGGACTTAGCCATTTTAGGCGGTTAAATTAATGTGCCTATACAGGGTCAGCGTTAGCTGTTGGTATTTTATCAGTTAGAGCTGCTCCAAAAATATAATATACTGTAATTTCTGACATATTAGCCCCATCATCTGCTACCCAACCATTAATCCATGTATAGTTAACAAGGTTTACACCACTACCTGAAGCTAATGATTCTGTTGTAAAACTATATGCTAAGAATGTTTGTTTCTCAGCAAGAGTAATATCTGAATTTATTACTGTTTCAGTAGAAGCTGTTTTAAAACCAGATGTTGCTCCACCTGCTGTTACTGTCGCATATGCAGGTGCTTTAGCATTATTATTTAAACCTGATGCATCAACTTCTGTAGAACTTTCAATTTTGGCTGCTGCAACTGCTGCAGTCTTAGATGAGTCTGTAAAGTCATCCTTGCCAATAGCTGTTATGCTTGAAGCGTCTGCATAATTATATCCAAGTGTATAAGTCTTACTTGCTGATGCAAAATAGAATGTTAATGCAGCAGCGGCATATCTACTATTTGCATTGTCTGTTGTTAATACTACAAGTACTGTAACCGTACATGTTTGAGAACCATCGTTTGTAACCTCTTTAGTTTCTGCATTTACAGTTGGTGCTTTATTGTTAACTACTCTAATTATTGTAGGTGTCTTTGCTGCACTTGCTGTTGTTACATATGCTGCTCCATTATATGTGTTACATTGGTAGAATGCTTCACTGGCTGTGTTATTATCCCCAACTTTTAATGTAACAGCTGTTGGTTTATCTGAACTTGGCTTAATTGTAAGCTCTTTATTTGGCGCGTATAAACCATTTAGTCCAGAATCTAATGTTAACATTGTAGATTGTGATGAAAATGTTACCCCGGCGCTTTCATTTACTGTTCCTTTAGATAATTGCCATTCACTTGCTGTTGTAGATGCTATTGTCATACTAGCTGTTGATGTACTTGTAGATGTAAACCATGCATAGGTCGCTGTAGATAATGCTACAACTACTACAACTATCATTAGATTTTTAACATTAAAAACGGATTTTTCGTTTTTAATGTTAAAAATTCACCACTTTAAGTCTATTTTTTTTACATATTAAAATCAGAATTTTCGTTTTTAATATTTTCTTATACTAATTAAAATTCATTAAGCAAGAACCCCATATAAGTGGGTATTGTTAATATTTTTTCATTTCTTCCAACGTTATAATCACCAAGTTTTATAGCACCTTCAACCTTATATTTTTCAGGATGAGATAGAATTGTTTTTGTACTTTTTGTATTACCAGTAGTAGCTTTTACTTCAATTAAAGTTGCTTTACCTTTATATCTTATTACAAAGTCAATTTCAAGCCCTGAATCTTTGTGGTAATAATAAAGTTTTCGTCCCATTTTGGTAAATATATCTGCCATAAGATTTTCAAAAATTGCACCCTTATAACCATATAAATTACCTTGAAGTATATCGTATTGAGTACCATCTTCTAACATACTTACAAATAATCCTGTATCTTGCATATATACTTTAAAAACATCACTTATAGCATTTCCATCAAGTGGTAGCTCAGGTATATTTAAGTTATAGCAACGAGCAATAATACCTGCATCTTCTATCCACTGAATACTTCCTTGGAACTTTGTTGAAGTGCCAGATTTTTTTATCATAGAATATTGAAATTTCTTATTTTCCTTACCAAGCTGTTTTGGAATAGATTGAAAACACTCTTTTATTAACGTTTTATCTTTATCATCGGCATATTTTACCATATCATCTTCATAGGAACGAACAATGCTTCGCTGCATAGTTAAAACAGTATTTAATTGTTTAGTTTTTACAAAAGTATCTACAACTGCTGGCATACCACCTACTATGGTATATTGAATTATTAATTGACGCATTTTTTCATGTAGAGCCTCAGGAACTGATTTTTCTTCATTAAAGCATTCTTTTAATTTATCAATAATAGTTGGTGTAATTCCATTTGCCCATAAAAACTCTTCAAAATCAAGTGGAAACATTTCTATTACAGTTTCAAAGCCAACAGGAATGGATTTTGGTTGTTTTCCATAACCTTTTACACCAAGTAAAGAACCTGTTCCTATAACATCAAATCTTTCATCTTCTTTAAAGAATTTTAAAGCAGTTCTTGCTTCTGGACAATCTTGAATTTCATCAAGAATTATAATAGTTTCTTTTGGTTCAAATATTGCACTAGGGCCAAGCAATGCTGACATCATCATTATAATATTGTCAACATCAAGAGATCCTTCAAAAATAGAATTATATAAAGGGTTTTTAAAAAAATTAAGATATACCTCGTGTTTATAGTTCTTTTGTGCAAAATCACGAACGGAATAAGTTTTTCCACACTGACGACATCCCTTAATAATAAGTGGATTATGATTTGGCGTATTCTTCCATTCTAATAAAACATTTTCTATTTTTCTTTTCAGCATACCTTAGCTCCTTAAAGTTTCTATACCTATTATGAATCAAAACAAAAACTTTTTCAAGCGACTTTTATTAAGTATTTGAAACTTTTTCAAGGGAGTTTTGTTAGAAAACTGCAATTTTTTCAAGCGACTTTTTTATAAAATCAACAACTTTTTCAATGGAGTTTTTTAAAATTATTTTTAATACACTTTCTAATTTCTACGCAAATTTTTTAACACTTTTATTTAATTTGCTTTATTTGTTTTTTCTACAAGCACATAAGCATATAAATAGGCAAATATATTATTCCATCCTCAACTTTATAATTTTTAGAGTAAACAATTATTTTTTTACTAACATATTGGTGGTACTTTATTGCAAACTCGTCAATACTTGAATGAGACTTATAGTCAGATGATTTTACCTCTATTGGGATAATCTTGTTATTTTCCTCTAAAAAGAAATCAATTGAATATTTTTTATTTGAATTATCCTTATAAAAGCTCTTGTATTTAAGAGCATAATCTTTTGACTTTAATTCTTGAGCAACAATGTTTTCAAACAAGAATCCTTGATCTACAGATATTTTATCTAGAATTATTGCTTTATATAGTGAATTTTCTAAATACTTTTTATCATAAAACATTTTAGTAATTAAAAGTCCAGTATCAGCTGAATATACTTTAACGTTAGAAAGATCGAAACCTGTAGTTAATGTTGCGTCAATGTTTTTAATTTCATATGCAACATTAACTATCTTACTTGATTCAAGTTCATCTACATTGTTAAAGCAAGTATATAGTTTAGTATTTTTCGAAAATGCCGAAGCATTAATTTCAAAAGTATGATTTGAAAACATACTTTGAATTTTATCATAAATTATTAAAGGGGTAATTGATGATGCTTTTCTCGACATCTTGGTCAAATCTTCTCTATATAAACTAATTATATTCTTTTTTACATTGTCTACTTTTAGATTACCAGTTCAATCTCTTATATAACTTATATAATTTGTCACCTTTATAAAATACCTAAAAATTTTAATAACAATAACACTGTTTTTATAGATACTCGACATACTCGATAAAGATTTGTCGAGTATGTCGATGAAATTTTATCGAATTATTCGATAAAATCCTACATAGCTCATTTATTTTTCTATAAAAATATCCTTCCGTTGACTTTTCAATAAGATTTTTCTTAATTAAACACTTTTATAAAGTGTAAATTCTTTGATTTTTACTCCTTGGTTTATTTGGTAATGTATAAGCAAGGATTCCTTTTTCTATAAGAGGAATAATATATGTATTTATACAATAAGTAGGATGAATCTCATCAAATCCTAAAAACTTAGCAATTGAATCCTTTGTTCTTGGTGTTTGACAATATTTTTTTATTTTATCAACAAAGTCCTCATTTAAAACATTATCCTTTTTTTTATTAAATAATGTTACTTTAAAAGTTCCTCTCTTTTCTTCAAATTTAGGCTCTAGTAAGCCAGCTTTTTTCATTTCTGCATATATAGTTGGAATTCCAGAATATCTATTTTCTGTAACCTCTAACATCTCTAGTATTGAAGCTATAAATGGATTTCTAATGTCGGAGTGAACTTTGCCTAACTCATCTAATGTTAATCGCCCATACAAGCCACCTGGATTGGTTACCTCAATTCTATCATCATAAATAGTTAATCTAATTGGCTCATTTTCTGTATGAACGCTGTAGTCCCTATGAATTAATGCATTTAATATAACTTCTCTTACTGCTTTTATAGGATATTCCGCAACGTCTTCTCTATTACCACTTTCATTAACTCTTGTTGCCTTTTTAGTATTATTAGCAACAAAAGCCATAGCCTGTTTAAGCATCTCTGGAATTGTTCCATCTAATCTTTTATTATCTATAAATCTAATCCCTTCTTCTTCCACGCCATATTCGCTGCCTGCCACTTTTACCGCAACAATATCTAAATTAGGCGAAAAGTATTGTGGATATTTAGAAAAATTTAAAACTCCACATAATGTTGGTTTTTTATTTTTATCTATAATTCCATTTATTGTCAATATAGTTTCAAAATCCATATTTAACAAATTAGGTTTTAGGCTTGTGATTTTATCTACAAACGAATTTAATGATATTTTGTTTAAGACATCATAATCTATTCTTTCTTTTGTTCTTAATTCATCTTCTATTTTATATTTAAATGAATCAAAACTATAAATTTCATATTCAGTCATAGGTAAATCTGCATCGCCCACTCTTATGTAAGAACCTTTCATTTTACCTTTTCCTAAATAATAACAAGGCTTACTAAAGGCATCCATTTCTGGCACTTCGCATGAAGCTACAATTTTTTCATTATATTTAGCTATTGTTATTATAGTTCTAACTTTAGGCTCCATCATTAAAGACTGATCCGTAATCTTTTTTTGTAATTCATCAGGATTATTAATACCACAAACCTTATAATTATTTTTTTCATCAATCCCAAATATAATTATTCCACCAGATGTATTAGAAAAACTAGATAAAGTATCATATAGGTTTTCTGGAGTACCATCTTTTGCCTTTTTAAACTCTATATTATTTGTTTCTGTATTTAAAGATATTACCTTATTTATTAATTCAACTAATTCTGATTCTTGCATAATTTTATTTCCTTTTTATTAAATTATATGATTTCTATCATTTTAATTCAATCATTTTACTAAAATAATAGAAATTTTACTAAAATTTTTCATATTTTACTAAAATAATTGCAATTTTACTAAAACAAAATTAAATTTACAAAAATTTATTTGAGAAATATTTTAATAATTATTCACGCTATGTTATCGCTCTATTTATATTAAGACTTACTTTGTCGAGCCTTTATATATATATATCTATATCCTCTAAAACATATTCCTTGGCTGTTGTGTGTAAAACGTCATAAAAATCATTTAAATAATTAAACACTTTATACTTGTTAAAAACATCTAAAGCCTCTTTCCCTGTTAATCTATATTTTGCTTTATAAGCTTCAAAATAAAAACATTTAAAATCTAGCGTTTTACTCATTACATCACCTCTGGCCACAATAGTTGACCTTTCCTCTCATTCTCAAACAGCATTGCAAGACAAGTTGTAGATAAATGCCATACTTTAGTATCCTCTTGTTCAAGCTTATTATAAACTTTTGAAGAGATAAATCTATTTAATGCGTAGTCTTCATCCCAATTATTATTTTGCATAATTATATTTACTGTACCTGCCAAAATTAAAGACATTAGACTTTCAAACTCTTTATCGCTCATCTTATCTCCTCCGATCCTATATGTTTTAGAAATTCTAAAGATTTTTTTGTATGAAACAATATTTGATTACAAAGTTTTTCCACTTTGAGTCTTTTTAATGAATTATTTCTATTTTTAACTCTTATCGCCCATTTTTTAGCCTGGTCAAAGTCTGTTGTTAAGTAAAATCCATAACCAAAATCAAGCGGTCTTCTTGCCTCTAATATTATAGGATTATCTATAATCGTGTCAGATCCTCGATATAACCTCATTTTCCTTCTTCCTATTTATTAATATAACATGTTATGTCTACTTATTTATTAAGTAGCACTTAATTTTAAATTACTAATTAATTTTTTCGCCTTATGAATTAAATTTGCAATATTTTTGCAAAATCAAACTGTTAATTTTTAAAAATTGCAGTTTTTTGTTTCTAATTTGCTATTTAATGCTAATGATAAAGCAAAGTTTTTTATTAAAATCTTATCTCTATTTTCCATCTTATCTTGAAAAAATGTCGGTTTTTAGCAATTACAATGTTGAAAAAATGTAATTTTATGTTAAAATATCTATAGAGGATTCATATGTTTAAAAGGAAAGTTTATGATCAATTATTAGAATGGAAAAATACTATGTCAGGCAAGTATGCAGCTTTACTAGAAGGCGCAAGACGAGTAGGAAAATCTACAATAGCTGAAGAGTTTGCAAAGAACAATTATAAATCTTATATACTTGTAGATTTTTCTCATCTAAATGAAGAAGAAAAAGAAATTTTTAAAGACATAAATGATTTAGAATTCTTTTTTATGCGCTTACAGGCAGTAAAGGGTGTTATTTTAGAAAAGAGAAACTCTGTAATAATTTTTGATGATATTCAATTTGCCCCACATGTTAGACAAGCAATAAAATTCCTAGTTAAAGATGGGCGTTATGACTATATAGAAACCGGCTCACTTATCTCTATAAAAAAGAATGTTAAAGATATATTAATACCATCAGAAGAACACAAAATTAATGTATACCCTATGGATTATGAAGAGTTTTGTTGGGCATGTGGTTATGAGTACAAAATAGTAGAACAAGTCTACAATAAAAATGTGCCTATAGGACAAGCCACAAATAGAACTTTAATGAAAAATTTTAGACTTTATATGGCAGTAGGTGGCATGCCTCAAGCAATCGAGGCCTTTATAAACAGCAAAAACCTTACTGTTGTAGATAATGTAAAAAAAGAAATTTTGAATTTGTATTTTGATGACTTTTATAAAATTGATTCTAGTGGGAAATTATCTGCACTATTTAATTCCATACCATCACAACTTGCTTGCAATAACAAGTTTTATATAAGTAAAATTACGAATAAACGAGTTTCCAATAGAGATTATGACTATATTTTTGATTTAATAAGTTCAAGAACGGTTTTACCATGCTACAAAGTAACAGATCCTTCCGTTTCATTAAATGGCACTAAAGATATCTCAAACTTTAAATTATATCTTTCAGACATTGGTTTATTTACCACAATGCTTTTTAACGATAAGCTTCTAATAAGCGAAAATATATACAACAAATTGTTGTCCGACAAACTTGATGCAAACTTAGGCTATTTATATGAAAATGCTATTGCCCAGATAATTACTTCAACTAATAGAGAGTTATATTACTCTACATTTAAAACAAAAAATAGCACACATGATTATGAAATAGATTTCCTAACAACTGACAAGAATAAATTAGTTCCAATTGAAGTTAAATCCTCTAGTGCTAAAAATCATAAATCTATTGATGAGTTTTCAATTAAATTTTCTTCAAAAATTTCACGAAGAATATTATTCTCTCAAAACGATATAGGAAATCATGAAATGTTAGAATTAAAGCCTCTTTATCTAGCAAATATACTAATTTCTAATTTGAATTAGCTCTAATTGACTAGCTCTAATTGACTTTTCTTTTATCATTAATATATAGGTCTATATCGTTTATAATATACTTTGTTCCTGTAGTATGAAGTGCTTCATAAAAAGACTCAATATATTCAAATACCGAATATTTGTTAAATAATTCTACAACTTCTTTTCCTGTAAGGTTTTTAGAATTTTTATATTCCTCTAAACATAAAATTATAAAAGGTAATTCTTTACTCATTTAGCACTCCTCTGGAAAAGCTATCTCTCCTGTTTCTTTCTCGCTTTTCCACATAAAATAGATTGTCAGTGGACTATAATGCCATACTTTAGTTTCTTCCCTTTCTAAAACTTTATATACTTGTGAATCATAAAATTCTTCTATTGCATTTTTTCACTTATATTTTCCTTTACAGCAATAAAATCAACAACCTGTGGTATTATTACTACACTCAGTAGGGAACTAAATTGTTTATCCATATTTAAACCTCCTCAAAATTGATAAATTTTAAAACCAAAAGAGCTTTTTTATAGCAAATGTATACTGATTAAATAATTTTTTAATTTTTAACGTAACAAGGGCTTGCGGCTTTATTAATACTCCATTTAAATATAGTTGTAGTGTTTTATACACATCATCATTTGAAACTTTCCCTATAATAATGTCATATTTATCTTTGCTATATATTCCACTTCTATTTTCTGCAACAAAGTCAAGCCACTGTTCATTAGGTTCGTTAAACTTTCTTACTTTTAAATTGTTAGAAATATTTTCATCTATTTCATATATATTTACTACTGCTTTTCCGCCCTTTCTTGCTACCACTTTTTTTGCAAAATTTTTGGCTTGTTCTTTACTTTTTGTTGTATAAAATCCATTGCCAAAATCTAAATATTTATTTTGTTCAATTAATCTTGGCGTTTTTACTACAGCATTACTTCCATGATATAAAACCATAACTCTCCTCTACTTTATCTATCCACTTTCTATCTTAACTTGTAATTTAAACTCTTTTATTACAATTATTGTATACTATGCTTTACCTTTAAGCAGTTTATATATTTAAGATATAAAATGTATTTTATATTATTATTTCCTAATTAATGCCTTATAAACTTAAATATTTATTACATCATTATATAAAAATTAAAAATTTTACATTTCTAAAAATTTTACATAAATTTGACATTTTCGACTTGTTTTATGGCATTTTGTTATCATTTTCTTTTAAAAATTCCTTAAACCAAGCAAGAGCAAAACCTGAACTTTTTTAAAACTATGTTGACAATTTTTTGGGCACTTTAATATAATATTAATACAATAAAATAAAAATAACTTAGGAGGTTATTATGACAAACAAAAAAATTTGGTTAACAATTTTAGCCGTAATGTTAATTGTTTGCATGCTTTGCTCATTTGTTGGATGTAAAGATAAAGATAAACAAGATACAACAACAAAGACTACTACAAAAGTAGCAAAGACTGATGGTGAAAAAGCAGTAGAACAATTACTTGACGGTATCGAAAATGCCATTAACGAACAAAATCTTCAAGATTTAAAAGCTGGTGCAGATATTGACTTTGAAGTTAAGTATGGTGATAAAACAACAACATACAATCTTGCTTTTAATATTGAATTAGACTTAGTACAAAATGGCGAAACAACTCCAACTTACAACACAAGTTTAGAAGGTGAAATCACTGACGAAAATGGAAAGGTAGTTCTTGGTGTTTATTACTATGATGCAGCTAACTTAAGCGATGTTTACACAGGAAACTCTTTGTATCTAAGAACAAAGGATGATGGTCTTATGAGATTTGATGCTCCATCTGTTGCTGGTGCTATGAAAGCTCTTGCTGCCGGTGTTAGTTTCACAGACAATGCAGATATTTCAGAGCCTATGAGTTCAGCTAGCAGCGTTGTAGATATCTTAAAATCATACCTAACAAATGCTACTTATTCAGATAATGGTTCAACAGTTTCTGTTAAATTAGGAAATATAATTGATGGTGAAAATGGATTAAGATCTCTAATTGCTGGTGTAGATATCAGTGCTTATACAAACCCATTAAATGTTGATTTAACATTAGATCAAGTTATTGAAGCTATTAAGTCTTTAACCATTAACATTACAACAAGAGTAGATAATGGTGTATTAACAGGCGTTGATTTATCTTTAGGATTAGATACATTTAATTTAACAGCAAAGAAATTAAATTCGACAGAAAATTTACTAGTTGTTAAATTAGACAAGAATACAACAGTTTCTATTA
This sequence comes from uncultured Christensenella sp., assembly GCA_964478025.1. Taxonomy (GTDB): domain Bacteria; phylum Bacillota; class Clostridia; order Christensenellales; family UBA3700; genus UBA3700. Next base: position 7,403 of record CAYZGK010000001.1, on the reverse strand, counting down.
GTGCTGATTTCAAGGTTGGAGACTTCATTAACCATACATTCACAACTGATGATGTATATGCCGATATAGCAAACCCTAGCGACTCTATATACAAAGAAAACTTAATCAATGCTCAAGTATCTTTAGATTTCTATGTATCAGAAGCTATTAACATTAAGTTTAATGATTCTATGGAATTATCTTTAAATGCCGGTTACTACACAGCTTCATTAAAGGTTGCTGCTAATCCATTTAAAGTGCTAAACTCAC
>CAYZGK010000001.1:0-7054 GCA_964478025.1 uncultured Christensenella sp. | reverse complement strand
TACTACACAGCTTCATTAAAGGTTGCTGCTAATCCATTTAAAGTGCTAAACTCACTAAAGAAAGATGGTAAATGGGATATTGCATTTGTAGATACATATAAAGTTGTTGAAACTCCAGTTGAGAGTGATTTAGCTAATTACTACACAAAGCCAAATGCTGATGAAGAAACTTATGTTTCAGCAAAGGACACAACATTTAACGCTTCTACAACTTATTACACAAAGACAGCTCAAGTAACAAATATTATTGATGCTGCTAAGAAGCTTCTCCCAATGTTTGCAGATTTACAACTTGACTTACTTCAAACTAAAGATGCAACTGGTGCTGCTGTATCTAAAGAAAATAATAATGCTACATATCTAAGTGCAGAAATTGTTAAAAGTTATTCCGATGCAGATAAGACACTAGAAGCGGGTTCAATTGCAATCATAAATATGAATTTAATCAGTGGATCTTCACTAGACAACGTTAATTTGCCTTTAGAGGAATTAATAGATAAAGTTCCAGATTTAACAGAAGGATTACCTAGTGCTGATGATGGAATTGATGATGCTACATTAAATACACTTAAGACTATTGGTGGATACTTATTAGGTGCTTATGTTGGTGTTAATGATGGAGAGACAGGACATGGTTTAATCTATGCTTCATTTGATTCATCAAAAACAACAAATAAGAAAATCCCATTCTCAGGATATACTCCATTCTATGGTGAATGTAATTCAGATTACAACTACTACACTTTTGAAGAAGCAACTGGGGTAACAGCAGCAAACTTCGGCGATTACTTTGTATATGTTGCTAAAGATAATACATTTGTAAAAGATACAGAATTTGATGCTAATGAAACATACTATAAAGTAATAGAAGAGGGTAAACTTACAGCATTTAATAAAGATGGTAAACAATATTATGTTGGACCAGACTATGGTATTGGATTAAAAGCTACATTAAATACAGATAACTTAAGCACAGCTGTTACAAGTACTTCAGGTTTAATTACAGCTACTGTTGATGGATTAGATTTCATTAAGAAGGGTATGCCTAAATCTTTAACTGTATCTATTGGTAATATTCATGCTTCATTGTTTGATTTCACACCAAACTATGCAGTCAATGGTACAATTCAAACAGTTACAGCTTCAGCTGACTAATTAATTTAAGCCAAAAGCTTTTGGGGATTTCCTTTTTGGAAGTCCCCTTTTTTTATTAATCTTTAATTTTCTTTACTTTATATGTATATAAGTTATAAAATTAATATATTAATTTAAATACTTTTAGAAGGATAAAAAAATATGGATTTCAAAACAATTGAAAAGAAATGGCAAAAAAGATGGGAAGACGAAAAGTTATATTCTTTTGATACAACTAAAAGAGATAATAAATATTATGTCTTAGAGATGTTCTCTTATCCATCAGGTGCAAAATTACACGCAGGTCACTGGTATAACTATGGCCCTAGTGATTCTTTTGCAAGATTCATGAGAATGCAAGGAAAGGAAGTATTCCAACCAATGGGTTTTGATGCTTTTGGTCTTCCTGCAGAAAACTATGCAATTAAAACAGGTGTACACCCTCAAGATAGTACACTTAAAAATATAGAAACTATGGAAACACAACTTCGTGCTATGGGTGCTTCTTTTGATTGGGATTATGAGATTAAAACTTGTATGCCTGATTACTATAAATGGACTCAATGGATTTTCTTACAATTATATAAAGCAGGCCTTGCTTATAGAAAGAAAGCTCCAGTTAACTGGTGTACATCTTGTAAGACAGTTCTTGCAAATGAACAAGTTATTGATGGTAAGTGCGAAAGATGTGGAAGCCAAGTTATTCAAAAAGATTTAACACAATGGTTCTTTAAAATAACAAATTATGCTGAAGAACTACTTCAAGGATTAGATACTCTAGATTGGCCAGAAAAAACTAAGGCTATGCAACGTCATTGGATAGGAAAATCTACTGGTGGTGAGATTGAATTTACTTGTGAAAGTGGAGATAAATTTAAAGTATTCACTACTCGTGCAGACACATCTTATGGTATAACCTACGTTATTTTAGCCCCAGAGCATCCTCTTGTGGATAAATTAACAACACTAGATCACAAGGAAGAAGTTGAAAACTATAAGAAAGAATGTGCAAAGATAAAAGAAATAGATAGATTATCTACAACAAGAGAAAAAACAGGTGCATTTACTGGTAGTTATTGTATTAACCCAGTAAATGGAAATAAAGTTCAAATTTGGATTGGAGATTATGTTTTAGCTTCATATGGAACAGGAGCCGTTATGGGCGTTCCTGCTCATGATGAAAGAGACTACGCTTTTGCTCAAAAACACAATATTCCTATTATTCGTGTTATTAAATCTAAAGATGGTTCAAATGATGACCTTCCATATTGTGAATATGGCGTTTTATGTAATAGCGGTGAGTTTGATGGTATGACATCAGAAAACGCTAAAACTGCTATTATTAAAAAGTTAGAAAAAGAAGGTAAAGGCGCTCTTAAGACAAATTATAGACTTAGAGATTGGTTAATTTCACGTCAAAGATATTGGGGCTGCCCTATTCCTATTGTATATTGCGAAAAATGTGGCGAAGTTCCAGTACCTGAAGATCAACTTCCAGTAAAATTACCATATAATGTAGATTTTACTCCAGATGGTGCATCTCCACTACTAAAGTGCAGCGAATATATGAATACAACATGTCCTTGCTGTGGTGGAAAAGCAACACGTGATCCAGATACAATGGATACATTCGTTTGCTCAAGCTGGTATTTCTTAAGATACCCTGATGCTAAAAATGACAAACAAGCTTGGGATCCTGAAATTATAAATAAGATGCTTCCTGTAGATAAATATATAGGTGGCGCTGAACATGCTTGTATGCACCTACTATATGCTAGATTCTTTACAAAAGCTTTAAGAGACTTAGGATATTTAAATTTTGATGAACCATTTAAGAGTCTTGTTCACCAAGGAACTATTTTAGGCCCAGATGGCTTCAAAATGAGTAAGTCTAGAGGAAATGTCGTATCCCCTGATGATTGTATTAAAAAATACGGATCTGACGCTTTTAGAATGTATTTAATGTTTGGCTTCTCTTATATTGAGGGAGGACCATGGAATGAAAGTGGTATTGATTCTATTGTTAAGTTTATAGAAAGAGTTGAAAGAATAGTAAATAGATATAATACATTTGATGAATCTAATACTGAGTTTTCATCTAAAGAAAAGGAATTAAACTATATTAGGAATTACACAATACAAAAAGTAACTGCTGATATGAAAATATTCTCTTTCAATACTGCCATTGCTAGAATCATGGAATATGTTAACGGAATAAGTAAATATATTGATTCAGGTTCAGTTAATGGTAAGTTTGCAAAAGAATGTATATTTGATTTAGTATTACTTCTTGCTCCTATTATTCCTCATACAGCAGAAGAGTTCCATGAAACAATGGGATACAATTTCTCTGTATTTAAGGAAAAATATCCAGTTTGTGATACAACAGCACTTGTTAAGGATGAATATGAACTTGCTGTTCAAATTAATTCTAAGATTAGAGCTAAAATAGTTGTACCATCTAATGCAAGTGTAGAAGAGATTCAAAAGGTTGCATTAAATGATGCTCAAGTAAAAAATGCACTAGGAACACAAAACGTTGTTAAAGTTATTGTTATCCCTAGAAGATTAGTAAATATTGTAGCAAAATAAGGAGATGCTTTATGATAGATATTAAATTTTTAAGAAGCAACCCAGATGCGGTTAGAGAAAATATTAAAAAGAAGTTCCAAGATCAAAAACTTCCACTAGTTGATGAGGTTCTTGATTTAGATTCTCAATTTAGAGAAGCAAAAAACAGAGGTGATTTCCTTCGTTCTCAAAGAAATACTGTTTCTAAACAAATTGGTGCTTTTTTAGCTAAAGGACAAAAAGAAGAAGCTGAAAACGCAAAGAAACAAGTTGCTGAAATTGCAAAAGAACTTGGAGAACTTGAAGTAAAGGAAGCAACACTTGAAGAAGAAATAAAGAAAAGAATGATGGTTATCCCAAATATTATCGATCCATCTGTTCCAATTGGCAAGGATGACAGCGAAAACGTTGAAAACGAAAGATTTGGTGAACCAAAAGTTCCACCATATGAAATTCCATACCATGTAGATATTATGGAAAGTTTTGATGGTATCGATTTAGATAGTGCTAGAAAAACTTCAGGTAATGGCTTCTATTATTTACGTGGAGATATTGCAAGACTTCATAGTGCAATCTTGTCTTATGCAAGAGATTTCATGATAGATAGAGGTTTTACATATTACATTCCTCCTTATATGATTCATTCTAGTGTAGTTAATGGCGTTATGAGCTTTACTGAAATGGAAAATATGATGTATAAGATTGAAGGTGAAGATTTATATCTAATTGGAACTTCAGAACACTCTATGATTGGAAAATTCATGGATACAATTATTCCTGAAGAAAAATTACCTCAATGTTTAACAAGTTATTCACCATGTTTTAGAAAAGAAGTTGGAGCTCATGGAATAGAAGAGCGTGGAGTATATAGAATTCACCAATTTGAAAAACAAGAAATGGTTGTAGTTTGTAAGCCAGAAGATAGTATGGCTTGGTATAAGAAATTATGGACAAATACAGTAGATTTCTTTAGATCTCTAGATATTCCAGTTAGAACACTAGAATGCTGCTCTGGCGACCTTGCTGACTTAAAGGTAAAGAGTTGCGACGTAGAAGCTTGGTCTCCAAGACAAAAGAAATATTTTGAAGTTGGTTCATGCTCTACTCTTGGCGATGCTCAAGCAAGAAGACTTGGAATCCGTATAAAAGGTAAGGATGGCAATTACTTTGCTCATACTTTAAATAATACAGTTGTAGCACCTCCTAGAATGCTCATTGCCTTCTTAGAGAACAATTTACAAGAGGATGGCTCTGTATTAATTCCTAAGCCTTTACAAATGTATATGGGTGGAAAAACAAAACTTACTAAATAACTAAATACTTATTTAATTATTTAAATAAAAAATGCAAGGTGGTTTAATATTTATATTGAATCACCTTTTTATTAACTTTTGTTTTTTACACTCTCTTGCTTTGTTGAATGAAACTAACCTATTTGTTATAATTATTTATATGAAAAAAGCTCCAGTTTTATCTAAAAAAGAAAGAATATGGGAATTAGATTTTATAAGAGGATTTTGTGTTCTTCTTATGATTTTTGATCACTTCATGTATGATATAGCTGGAATATTTGGAGAAGAATGGTATTACTATGCTTTAGAGCATGATTTATCTAGGACTGACTTTTTATATACTTTATGGCAATTATCCATACAGTATTATTGGCATAATCCCCTACGTGATATAGTTGAGCCTACTGTTGTTATTATATTTTGCATAGTTTGTGGAATTTCTTGTTCTTTTTCTCGTAGTAATTTAAAAAGAGGCCTTATAATAACAGCACTTGCATTTGGAATATATCTTGTTACCTCTTTTATGGGCGAAGATTCAACTATTCGTTTTGGAGTATTTCAAATGTTTGCCTTTGCTATTTTATTTTGGTGTTTAATTAATTTTTGTTGTAAAAAAAATAAGACAGCAACAGCTATAGCATGTGGAATTATAGGATTGATTATTGTTGTTTTAAATTATGTCTTTATAGATATTTATAAAAACAATGTTAATGCTTTCTCTCAAAACTCAGATTGGTTTTTTATTGGAGAGTTTATGCTAGGTGAGCCAAATAATGTTCCATCTGCGGATTATCAACCAATATTCCCTCTTGTAGGATATATGCTTCTTGGCGCTTTTATAGGCCCATTTATCTATAAAAAGAAAAAAACTCTACTTCCTATACTTGGAAAATACGATTGGTATGAACCTGTAAATCTTTGGGGAAGAATTGCTATGTGGGTTTATGTAGCACATCAAGTTGTAATAGCAGGCTTACTTGCAATAATTAGTGCTATTTTCTTAACACCAGGCAACTTTATATTAATATAAAAAGGCATGTTATTAACATGCCTCTTATTTTAATCATCATCGTCTTTATCTTTTAATTTTTTTCTTCGAGCTTCCATTTCATCTTCTTCATCGCTCTCATTAAAATCATTCATATCTATGCCTTTACTAGCATTTTTAAATTCTTTATCTAGATCATCTTCTTCTGGAGTTACGACATCTTCTTGATCTAGTTTTTCATCCTCTTCTTTTTCTTCAGCTTTTATTTCAGCTAATTCTTCACTGAACATTTCGTCTTCCATTGAGTCATCTTCATCATCAAAATCGTCAGCAAATTCTCCATCCATTGTATCGTTTTGATCATCATAATTATCGTCTTCATCCGAATCATCTTCATCCACGTCTTCAGGATTAATAATTTCTACATCATCGTCAATTGACATTTCTACCATAGAATCTTCGTCAAGCAATCCCTTAGGTGGCTTAATCTTTCCATCAGCTATTTTTTCTAAGCATTCTGGGCAGAACTTTTCACCTGGTTCAACAGTGTTTGTTTTACAAATAGGACAAATTACTTCTTCTTCCTCTTGGAAAAAGTCCTCTTGACTTGTTGTTTGAGCTCTACAAACAGGACATAAATCTTCATCGTTTTTAATCCAATTTAATTCACATCTAGGACATAATTTATAATTTGACATATTGCCTCCAAAAAAATATATAGTTTCTTTGTGCTTGTATTATATGCATAGAGTTATCTTTTGTAAATATTTTTTTTGTATTTTTATAAAAAATTTTATAAGAGTTGATTATTCGATTGATTTTCTCTACACAATTAAATCTCAACACTTAATAACCACTACATCAAAACATTTAATAATATGCTCTTTTACACACCTTTTTGTTGGTTTTGCTATTCAAAATTTTCTAATTTAATTTTATTGACAATGTATAATTTAGTTGTTATAATTTTTTTACGCTTGGAGATGTGGCTGAGTGGCTGAAGGCGGCGGTCTTGAAAACCGTTATAGTGAATAGCTATCTGGGGTTCAAATCCCTACATCTCCGCCAA